>NZ_CP035913.1:7204310-7504849 GCF_004209755.1 Pseudoduganella lutea
GCTGGCGCGGCAACGCGGGCGTGCGCGGGGTCGACACGAAGTCCACGTCGATGACGCTGCAGACGATTGGCGGCCAGCTGCAGCCGATCACCGTGGTCAAGAAATACCGCGACTGGCTGCCGGCGCTGAACCTGACGGCGCAATTGCCGAAGGACGTGTTCCTGCGCTTCTCGGCCGGCAAGACGCTGGCGCGCCCGGAATACGGCGACCTGCGCCCGACGGCCAGCGTGAACCACCAGTTCCAGACTGTTTCGGTCGGCAATGCGCAGCTGGACCCGATCCGCGCCCGCACGTATGACCTGCAGGCCGAGTGGTACTACGACAGGAACGCGATGATCTCGCTGGGCTTCTTCCGCAAGGAAATCAAGTCGTTCATCCAGAACGTACAGCAGCGCGAAGTGTATTCCGCACTGGGGCTGCCGAACGAACTGCTGACCGAGGGCGGCTGCTCGATCACCGGCGGCCTGCCGGCCTGCATCGTCCAGCCGGACAGCACGGTGGTGGTGAACCGCAAGTTCAACACGCCGGGCGGCCCGCTGAACGGCCTGGAATTCAATTTGCAGGCGCCGTTCAACTTCCTGCCCGGCATCGGCAAGAATTTCGGCCTGCTGGCCAACTACACGCGCGTGAAGTCGAAGATCAACTACATCGTGCGGCCGGATAACCTGACGACGGCACCCAATGAGTTCATCGGCGACACCGCCGACTTTATCGGCCTGTCGCCACGGGCGCACAACATCACGCTGTACTACGACGATCCGAAGTTCAGCGCCCGCGTGTCGGCCGCCCACCGCTCCAGCTATATCCAGGCGGTGCTGGGCGACATCAACGGCCACGATTACACGCGCGTCAACGGCATGACGAATATCGACTTTTCCCTGTCGTACAACGTGACGCCGAGCCTGCGCCTGTCCATCGAAGGCCAGAACCTGACGGACGAGGCGCTGCGCTATGGCCGCGACTCGGTGCGCAACGATACGCTGCTGTACGTGCACTCGGGCCGCTCGTTCGTGCTGGGGGCGAACTACAAGTTCTGACCGTCGCGATTCGTATCCTCGCGGCCGGGTGGCCGGCCGCGATCAGCCTCATCATCCTGCCTCCCCCGGCGGTGGGCAAGCGGCCTCGATGCGGGCAGCCTTTCCCGCAACCAGGTTCATCTCCCGTCATTCTGCCGCAGATCACGGCGTCCGGATCGCGGCCCCGTCCGCGCCCGCAAAATAAATAAAAACCGCAACACCACGACCGCGCCCTGTCGGCAGGGGGATACTGATCGCTGACCGGCAGTGTATCGCCTGCGAACGCTGCGCGAGGAGATCGGCATGGATAACCTGTCCACTACGCCTGCAAAGCCCGACAACAAGGAAAAGATCGATGCGGCCGTCATCGCACGGGAACGCCGCTTGGTGCCGCGTGTGTTGCTGGCCACGCTCGCCGTCGGCGTGGCCGTCGTGTGCGGGGGTGCGCTTTCCTCCCCCGGCTATCTTGCAGCTTCCGCACTGATCTGGGGCCTCGGGTTTTGCGTGGGCGGTGTATTGCTCGGGTTCGTCTTTGGTATCCCTCGGCCGCTGCCGGCCGGCGCGGTGCTCGCAACCGAAGTCGACAAGAAGGCGGAGCGCGATTCGGCCGACCGGACCAGGAACGGCGATGCGCCGATGCCGAGCGAAATCAATTCGAACCTGGTCGAGGTCTCCGACTGGCTCACCAAGATCATTATCGGCGTGGGGCTGATCGAGTTGAAGCACTTGCCGGAAGCCGCGCGGGAAGTCGCCGAGTACATCGCGCCAAGCATGAGCAACGACGTGGCCCACGCAACACCCGTTGCCGGCGGCATCATGCTGTTTTTCACGATCTATGGTTTCCTGGCCGGCTACCTGATGACGCGGATCTATCTGGCGGTGATCATCAAATGGGCCGACAACAAGGTGAAGTCGCAAAACATTTCAGTCCAGCTCGACAGCGGCCAGGAAATCGAACTGGGCGCCCTGAGCCGTCTGCAGCAGCGCACGCTCGACGATGTGCAGCAAACGCTTGCCGGCATCGTGTCCACGGCGCCGGGAGGCGTGTCGGAAGAAGCGGCGAACGCGTCGCGGGAGCACAATATCCTGCACCCGAAACGTGTGCTCTGGGTGGATGACCGTCCGGAAAACAATACGCTGCAAGTGGAACAACTGAACCGCTCGGGTATCGCCATCACGCTGGCGCTGTCGACCGACGAGGCCCTGCAGCAACTGGATCACGAGACATTCAACGCCGTCATCACCGACATGCACCGCTATGAGAACGGCAAGAACGTGGACGACGCCGGCGTGCAACTGATCCGTGCCGCCAGGGAGAAATTTCCCGACCTGGCCATCCTGGTCTACTGCAGCGGGCGCGCCGCGGAGCAGCATGGCGGCGCCGCACGCGCGGCCGGGGCGCGTTTCGTCACGGCCTCCGCCACGCGGCTCATTGCCGTGCTCAAGAATGTGCTGGGAACGTAGCCATGCTGCATTCCCAGGCGCGCGCTGCCGCGATGATCACTCGCACCGCAGCAGCGGAAACGGATTGATCGCGCCGTCGATGTCATACACGCCGTAATGCAGGTGGGGCGGCGTGACTTTCGCGTTGCCGGAGTTGCCGACATAGCCCAGCACCCGGCCAGCGCCGATTCGCATGCCCGTCTCCACATCCGAGTAACCGTCGAGGTGCGCATAGTAATGGCGCTGCCCTCCCGGCCCGAGCACCCACACCACCAGGCCGCCGAGGCGATTGGTGCCGACCTGCGTGACGATGCCCTCGGTGGTTGACAGCACGGGCGTGCCACGCCTGGCGAAGATATCGATGCCTTCGTGCCGGCGGCCGTCGCCGCGTGCGCTATTCCACGTGTCGCGCAACGCACGCACAGGCACGCCCTCCACGGGCACCGGCAGCGCCTGTGGCCTGGGCATCGCCATGAGGCGCATCGGGTACAGCGCCCGCTCGATGGCCGGCTCCAGGAAGTGATACCCCGCCATGAGGAGCACGGCAACGACAAGGATTTTTACAACGGTCCGCATGGTTGTTCCGTCAGGTCAGGATATCGGACAGATGGGGACACGCCCGTGCATTCCCAGCCTCGATGCAACGGCCGAAAAATCTGGCGCACATCGCATCTCCGGTAAGATTTACCGACCAGTATCGGTTGAATTCTCGCACGGCAACTTCGCGTTCCTGTCCTTGAATGGGGAGATCAACATGGACATATCGCCGTCTCATGCGTCGGTGCGCCCGGGTGGATTCACCTTGCTCGAGCTGATTGTCGTCATCGTCATCCTGGGCGTCGTGGCCGCCGCGGCATTGCCCAAGTTCGCTGCTGTCACCAGCGATGCCCGCAAGGCGGCCCTCGGCGCAGCGCGCGGCTCGCTTGAAGCGGTCAAGACCATGTACCACGGGCAGGCGCTGCTGGGCAGTACCGCCGTGCCCCATGTCGACGCGCAGCGCGCCAGCGTGGTCATGGTCAACGGGTATCCGGCCGCCGCCGCCAGCACCGCCGCCGCGGCCGGCCTGACCACCGCCGAGTGGGCCATCTCGGTCAATGGCCGGGATCTGGTCGTCTCGCCGAAACGCGCCCCGGACGCGGCGACCTGCAAGGTGATCTATTCCGAGGCCATCGCCGACGGCGCCGCCATCACCCCGGCGAAACTCGTGACGGTGGATACCGGTTGCGGACCAGCGCCAGGCAGCGGCTTGCACGCCCATCCCGGTCGCCGCCACGATCCCTCGCGTGCATCAGGCATCCCCGCGCTCACCGCCGCCGGCCATGCCCGGCCACTCCATCTCCAGCTCCATGCCGATCGACTTCGCCAGCCCGTCCAGGTCGGGGAACAAGGTGGCGTTGGTGATGTTCATGCGGTACAGCGCCTTCATTGCCTCCTCGCGCATGCCGATCGGCAGCACGATCTTCTTGAGCAGCGTGCCGCTACCGGCGTAATGACGCAGGATTTCGTCGAGTGGCTTGTCGAGCATGCCCGGCACCACCAGCGTGCCGGATTGGGCCACGAGGCGGCGGTCCATCTCGGTCGGTTCGCCGGTCCAGATGATCGCGTTCGTGTTCGGCAGGAACAGCCGGGCGAAATTTCCGGACAGGCGCGGATCGATCGCATTGCGGTCCATCGCCGGCTGGCCGCGCGGGGCGGCGCTCCACAGCCGCGGGGTGTCCAGCGCATAGACCGCGGCATCCCGCGTGGCGCGCTCCAGCGCAAAGAAGGCCGCCACGAAGGGCGACTTGGTGAAGTCCAGCAGCCGTGTCGGCGCGCCGTGGTGCTGCATCAGCGCCAGGCAGCGTAGCGCATTGTCCAGCACCCCCGGCTTGTCGAGGTAATTATGGGCCTTGCGGCGGAAGATGCGGATCGCCCGTTCCTCGCGCAGCCGCCAACTGGCCTGGTCCGGCACGTAGGCTTCCAGGTAGCGCGACAGCGACGTCAGCAGCGGCCAGCCGGCATCCTGCTGGCCACGGAATGCCCAGCCATCCAGCGCCGAGGACAGGGCGACGAATTCGTTCCAGGTGGGGACGTGGATTGTTTCCATAAGCACTTTGTCAGTGGCGGTGCAGCGAGTTTACCGCAGCGGCGCGTTGCGCCGTCTCGCGCAGGCAACGGATCCGGTACCGCGATGAATCGAAAACCAATAAAAAAGCAATCTTAACCAGCAATCAATAAGTTGCCGAAGTTATAATTCCCCGGCGCGCCGCCCGCGTTTATCGAGGAAGAGACCGATGCTGTTCAACTCCCATGCATTCCTGTTCGGCTTCCTGCCCGTGGTGCTGCTGGCGTATTTCGCCGCCGCCCGGCGTGGCCGCGAATATGGCAACATGGTCCTGGCGCTTGCATCGCTGTTCTTCTACGCATGGTGGGATACGCGCTACCTGCCGCTGCTGCTCGCGTCGATCGCCGGCAACTATGCGTGCTCGCTCCAGATCCGCGCTGCGCAAGGCGTGGCACGCAAACGCTGGCTGGTGGCGGCGCTCGCCGGCAACCTGGCGCTGCTGGCCTGGTACAAATACGCGGGATTCTTTGCCGCCAGCGTGGCGCAGGCCACGGGCTGGAACGTGCCCGTGCTGCACATCGTGCTGCCGATCGGGATCTCGTTCTTCACTTTCACGCAGATCGCCTTCCTCGTCGACACCGCGCGCGGCCATGTCAGCGAAAGCCGCTTCCTGCACTATCTGCTGTTCGTCACCTACTTCCCGCACCTGATCGCGGGCCCGGTGCTGCACCACGGCGATATGATGCCGCAGTTCGCCGACGAGAAGAACCGCTGGCCGCGCGCGGAAAACTTCGCGGTGGGCGCGACGATCTTCTTCATTGGCCTAGGCAAGAAGGTGCTCATCGCCGACAACCTAGCGCCCTATGCGAACGTGCTGTTCGCCGGGCCGCAGGACGTGTCGCTACTGGTGGCCTGGGGCGGCGTGCTGGCCTACGCATTCCAGCTGTACTTTGATTTTTCCGGCTATTCGGACATGGCGATCGGCCTGTCGCGACTGTTCGGCGTGCAGCTGCCGCTGAACTTCGCGTCGCCGTACAAGGCCACGTCGATCATGGAATTCTGGCGCCGCTGGCACATGACGCTGTCGCGCTTCCTGCGCGACTACCTGTACATCCCGCTGGGCGGCAACCGCAGGGGGCCGGCGCGCCGCTCGGCCAACCTGATGGCCACGATGCTGCTCGGTGGCCTGTGGCATGGCGCCGGCTGGAACTTCGTCATCTGGGGCGGCCTGCATGGCCTGTACCTCGTGATCGGCCAGGCCTGGCGCGGTGTCGCACAGCGCATGGGCTGGCACGGCGGCCGTGCTGGCGCCCTCGCCGGCTGGGCGTTGACATTTTCCGCCGTCTGCGTGGCCTGGGTATTCTTCCGCGCGCCGGACCTGCAGACGGCTCTGGCCATCCTGTCCGGCATGCTGGGTGGGCATGGCGTGCAGTTGCCGGCCACTCTCGGCGCGCATTTCGGCGGCCTGAAAGCGGCGCTGGACACCATCGGCATCGGCTGGTACCAGGGCGGTACCGCGCGCTTCATCGAAACCTGGGCCTGGGTCGTGGCGGCCGGCGCCATTGCATTCACGATGCCGAACACGCAGCAGATCATGCACCGCTTCGCGCCCGCGCTCGACGCCTTCGATGCCACGGCAGATCGTCCTCGGCTGGCAATGCGGCTGGCATGGCAACCGGCCCGGCGCCATGCCATGCTGGTCGGCGCGCTTGCCGTGCTGGGCGTGCTGTCGCTGAACCGGCCCACCGATTTCCTGTATTTCCAGTTCTGACACGGATTGCGCATGAATGCCCCCATGAACTCCCCCCGGCGCTCTTCCCTGCATTCGGCAACGACCACCGGCGGGTGCGCGCATCGCCATTATCTGCGCTGGATGCTGGGCACGCTCGCTGGTGCCAGTGTCGCGGTGGCCGGGTTCGTGATGCTCGTCGATCCCTATGGCCTGTATGCGCTGGCCGACATTCCGGGCTTTAACCGCATCAAGCCGCCGGTGGAACGCTATCGCAACGAGATCCGCCTGGCCAGGGCCGACCGCTTCCAGCCCGCCATCGTCATCGCCGGCAATTCGCGCATGGAAGTGGGCATCGACCCCGAAGGACCTCACCTCGCCGGCAGGTATGCCTTCAATCTCGCGCTGGCCGGCACCAGCGCGGAGAAGGCGATCGGCCAGTTGCGCCACCTGGCCGTGCGCGGCCATCCGCCACGACGCGTGATCGCCGGCATGGAATTCGTCGATGCGCTGACGGCCCGCCCCGTTCCTGCCGCCGCACCGGTACCGGCGCCGCCGGCCGAACCGGCCGGATGGCGCGCACACGCCTGGCGCGCGGACACGCTGTACTCGTTCGCATCGCTCAAGGATGCCATCGTTACCGTGGCGATCCAGCGCCAGCCCCAGGCTGCGATGGCGACGATGCGCGGCTTCAATCCGCTACTGCAGTATCACCAGGCGGCAGCCACGGAAGGCTATGCCGCGCTGTTCAGCCAGCGCGCCGCCGAGAACACGCGCAAGCTTGCCGCCACGGCCGAGGGCGGCCTCCACGCGCCGGCCGTGCACGCGCAAGTCGCGGCACTGATCGATGCCGCCGCCCAGGCCGATCCCGGCGTAGCGATCGACCTCGTCATCTACCCGTACCACGCGCAGCTGATGGCCCTGTTCGAAGGGGCGAAACTGTGGCCCCGCTTTGAGGCTTGGAAGGAAATCCTCGTCGACGAAGCGGCCGCCGGCCGCCGGCGCCATCCCGGCGCCCGCATCGCCGTCCATGACTTCTCCGGCTACGGTGCGATCCAGTGCGAGGCGATTCCCGCGCCGGGCAGCGCGGCGGGCACCCGGTGGTACTGGGAAGCGGGCCACTTCAAGCCCGCTCTCGGCGACATCGTCATGGCCCGGGTGCTGGGCGCGGCGGACGATCGCCTGCCGGCGGGATTCGGCTTCCCGCTCGACCGGAGCACGCTGGGCGCGAACCGCGAGCGCATTGCCGCCGAACGGGCCGGCTGCATGGCGCGGCAGGCCGACGTGTTCGATGCCGTCGCGCGCGACGTGCAGCGCGAACTGGCCCGTCGCGCAATCCAGGCGCCCGCCGACCGCCACGCCGGGCTCGGTCCTGCGCTGCTGGAATAGGCATGGCGATGCTTGCCTGGAGTGCGCATCGCCCAGTGACGCGGGATCTGCACAAACGCCATTGTGGTGGGTATTCAGCGTTGCCCCTCACCGGGCCGCCGCCATGGCGGCATCTGGCCGTCCGGCCAGCCGCTCGCGGCGCGCGATCGGTCCTTGCGATCCAGTCGCGGGAATCCCAGGTGAGGCCGCGGCTTCGCACCGCGCTTGCGGTACTTTCCGAGCGGCGCTGGCGCCCCGGAGTGCTGTAATATTTGCGATCGCGTTCCCACGCCCACTTTGCAGGAGCACTCAAATCCTACGTTTCTTGATCAACGCGGTACTACGCACACCAAAGCTCACGCTCGCTGTCGTGTTATCAGTCCTGGTTGCGCTGGCCGGCACGCTGACCTACACCGGTTACCTGGTCATCGGGGTATTGGCCGAATATCTCGGCACGGGTCGGTTCATGGCGGGATTGCTGCTCGGGATCCTGTTTGCACGCTTCCCCAGGATAAGCAAAGGCAAACTGCGCGTCGTCGGCCTGTTACCGAAACCGGTTCGCCGCCCCATCATTGTGAGCTTGCTGGCGCTCTGCTCCCTGCACTTCCTGTCGCGGGGCGAAGCCGTGCCCGCGTTCTTTACAGGTTTCGCATTGGCTTTCCTGCTCGGATTTCCCTGGTTGAGGCGGGCCATTTTCGATCGGCTTTTAGGGTCCGTCTTCCCGTTCGGTGGTCGTCAACAGGCCGAACGCGCGGACGACAAGGTGATCGACGGGGAGTTCAGGGAAAAGAAGGATTGATCGCGAAAACAAAGGCACTGCAGTTGAAAAATCTCGCTCCAAGCGAGCCTGGCTTCCAGTATTCGATGTCGCGCATGGACTCGCATCCATACCATGCAGGACACCCACGACCTTCGAATGCCAATAACGGAAATGTTTGACACCACATGCCAGCAAAGTGGATTGACCGTAGCGGATTTCCACTCACGCACACGGCAGCGGAAATGACCGCCTGCGGCCTTGGCCACCTGCCGCAACCGTTCATTGTACGCTGCTGCTTTTGTGTGGAAAAACAACTGTATTGCCAGACATTCCCTCGCGCGAATCCACGGGCTCTGCCGCACTTCCTGAATAAACAATATTCGATAACAGGACCATGGCAACGCCCGATAAACCTCCAACTTTTCGAGAGAACGGCTGAGCTTCCCCGGGCACGGCCAATTACTTCCTTCCTGGCCAGCAATTAAATAAACAAATAAAGATATTACTTTGCCGAACCGAACTCAACAATATTAGTATTTTCATGCGTGCAGGTAACGCGATACGCAGCATGGGATTTCGCGGACGGACGGCGCCTCTACATTAAACTACCGAATAACCCGCACGATTGAAACGTATTCTTTTTAATATTCTTCTAATTTTTTATTGCAGAGACAAGTCAACAACATTTATATTGGTATCACTTCAGTACTGAAGTGACCGAACGAAGTCTTCCTCAACCAAAAGTGAATGGAGTCTCATCGTGCAAATGCTGTCCCTCTCTGTCAAAACCGCCCTCGCCTCCGCCGCACTGCTCGCCGCTACCGCCGCCCATGCCGAACTCATTACGTTCACGTCCGAAGCCGCCTACCTGGCAGCCGTCGGCACGACGGGCGTGGATAATTTTGATGACCTCGACATCGAGCCCTATGACGGCCCCCTCATCCGCGAAGCGGGTAGCTACGGCTACACGGCCGAAGTCGGCCCAAGCACTCCGATCTTCTTCGGCGCCGGTGATGACGGCAGCGACTGGTGGCTGAGTTCCAACAGCCGCCAGGACACCATCACGTTCAGCGATTTCACCGGCGGCAGTATCGCCGGCGCCGGCGGCTACTTCTTCGGCTCCGATATCGAGGGCTTCTCCACATCCGCCGGTTCGATCACGATCTCCGCCACGGACAGCACGGGTGCCACGCTCACGTACACGATCGACACACCCGGGGTAAGCTCCTTCGTGGGCTTCGTGTCGACGGCGGAGATTACTTCGCTGTCGTTCAGCGTCGGCAACCAGCCGGGCGTATGGCCAACGGTGAACGACCTGCACCTGTCGGTATCGGCCGTGCCGGAACCGGCAACTTACGGCATGATGCTGGCCGGCCTGGGCCTGCTGGGCTTTGCCGCGCGACGCAAGGCGCACAAGGCCGCGTAAGCGCGCCAACGGGATATCGGGCGGCCTGCGGGCCGCCTTTTTCATGGGCGCTGCCAGCCGACGCCATGGGTGGACATTCGCCGTCAGCACCGTCTCGACAAATGGCGGCGATCATACCCTGCCGTCCGGCACGGTCCTCGTACAGCCAATATCGCCGAAAGCTCCCCATTTCGACAGACAACATCGTTCCGCTGCCTGCAAATTGCCTCATCCGGCCTGACCACTTGTTGCAAAAAGACGTCACTGGTCTGACAGAATCACATCCGGCCCGACCAAATCCGCGATTCTACGACAGCCTGCCAATGCAATAACCAAGCGAATTGCCGTCAAGTTGAGCGAAGTTAGCGCATATGCGCAACAAGGTTATCGTTTTCCGTTGAAACCATACGTTTTTATTATTTGTATAAGCAAACGAGCTCCGCAATGATGGATCCCGCGCGCACCTCCGCATGGTGCGCTCCCAAGGCGTGAGAGATCCGAAACAAATAGACAGGAGACTTGGATGCACAGCAGCAGAACCGCATTGAAAATGACCGCGATCGCCTCGGCCGTGCTGGCCCTGGGCCAGGCAGCCACCGCGCAGGCACAGGAAGCCCCGCAAGCCCAGGCGCAGGGTGCACAGGAAACGCAGACCGTCGTCGTGACGGGCCTGCGCGCGTCGCTGGAAAGCGCGCTCAATGCCAAGCGCACCGAGAACAGCATCGTCGACGTCGTGAAAGCCGAGGATATCGGCAAGTTCCCGGACACGAACCTGGCCGAATCGCTGCAGCGCGTGCCCGGCGTGGCGATCGACCGCGATGCCGGCGAAGGCCGCAGCATCACCGTGCGCGGCCTCGGCCAGGATTTCACGCGCGTGCGCATCAATGGCATCGAAGCGCTGGCCACCACGGGCGGCAGCGACAACAGCGGCGGCACCAACCGCGGCCGCGGCTTCGACTTCAACGTCTTCGCGTCGGAACTGTTTTCCTCGCTGACGGTGCGCAAGAGCTCTTCCGCCGAGGTGGAGGAAGGCTCGCTGGGCGCCACCGTCGACCTGCAGACGATGCGCCCGTTCGACCTGTCCAAGCGGGGCTTCAACGCCACCGCGATGCTCAAGGGCCGCTACAACGACCTGTCCGAGAAGTCCGACCCGCGCGGCGCGTTCATGTTCTCGGATACGTTCAACAACAACACGATGGGCTACCTGGTCTCCGTCGCCTGGGGCAAGCGCAACCTGTACGAGGATGGCTTCTCCACCGGACGCTGGGACAACGGCCCGTCGGTGGGCGGCTGGTGCGCGCCGATGGGCGTGGGCACGTCGACGTCGCCGAACTGCGGCACGACCGCACCGGGCTTCCCCACTTCGCAGCGCCTGCCCGGCACGCCGGAGAACATCGCCGCGTACAACGCCGCCAGCAGCGCCGCCAACTATCACCCGCGCTTCCCGCGCTACGGCCGCATGGTGCACGAACAGGAACGCCTGGGCGTGACCGGCTCGTTCGAATGGAAACCGCAGCGCGGCACCCGCCTGTCGCTGGACCTGCTGTATGCCGACCTCGATGCCACCCGCGAAGAAAACTACATCGAGGGCTTCTCGTTCTCGCGCAACCTGAGCTCCGGCGGCAAGCCGCAGACCTCCGTCGTCGACGTGCAGTACGACGCGCTGGGCCGCATGACCTACGGTGTCTTCAATGGCGTGGATATCCGCTCCGAGTCGCGCTACGACGAGATGCAGACCAAGTTCTTCCAGCCCACGCTGAACCTGTCGCACCAGATCAACGAGGACCTGCGCCTGACCGCGGCGCTGGGTCACGCGAAATCGAAATTCGAGAACCCGATCCAGACCACCGTCACGCTCGACGCGCCGAACGTGAACGGCTACACGGTCGACTTCCGGAACGGCCGCCTGCCGGTCATCACCTACCCGTTCGACGTCACGAAGGCCGGCGTGCTGGGCATCTACGGCGTGGCGAACGGCGCGACCACGGCGGCCAATGCGCTGCCGAGCGAGATCCGCATCCGCCCGGCGGGCACGGACAACACCAACGACGTGTTCAGCACCGACCTCGCCTGGCGTGCCTCGGACACGTGGACGTTCAAGGGCGGCGTGAACCTGAAGCGCTACAAGTTCAACACATGGGAATCCCGCCGCGCCAACACGGCCGAATCCATCTACAGCCTGCCCGCAGGTACCGACCTCGCAGGCCTGACGACGACGCTGTCGGGCTTCGGCCCCGGCCAGGATATGCCGGCTGGCAACGCGACCAGCTGGGTCATGCCGAATATCCAGGCCATCACGGCGGCCTACGATGCCTACTGCAACTGCCTGAAATCCGGCCCGGCCGGCGGCCCGGGCGACTTCACGCTGACCTCGCTGTCCAACACGAGCGCACGCGGCAACAACCGGGCGATCACCGAGCGCGACAACGGCGTGTACCTGCAGGGCGATTTCGACACCGAACTGTGGGGCTACGGCGTGCGCGGCAATATCGGCGGCCGCTACGTGAAGACCAAGCTGACCGCGACCGGCTATGTGGCCGCCGGCGGCGGCACCCCGGTCACGGTGGAAAACGAGTACAACGACTTCCTGCCGTCCTTTAATCTGGCCACCAACGTGACGCCGGAATTCCTGGTGCGCCTGGCCGCTGCCAAGGTCATGTCGCGCCCGCCGCTGGGCAACCTGAACCCGGGCGGCACCGTCAGCACCGTGGGTGCGCTGGGCATCTCGTCGGGCAACCCGCTGCTCGAACCGTTCCGCGCCAAGACCTTCGATGCCTCGTTCGAGTACTACTTCCAGAACAAGGCCTTCGTCGGCCTGGGCCTGTTCCAGAAGAACATCGCCAGCTACGTGCAGGGCGTGCGCGAATCGATGCCGTACAACCAGACCGGCCTGCCGCTGTCCTTGCTGCCGGCGAATTTCACGGGCACCGAATCGTTCGACGTGACGAGCTTCCGCAACACCCCGGGCGGCAAGCTGCGCGGCTTCGAGCTGAATTACCAGCAGCCGTTCACGTTCCTGCCGGCGTGGGGCCGCAACTTCGGCCTGATCGCCAACTACACGAAGGTGTCGTCGAAGATCGACTACATCATCTCGGCCACCACCGCCAACAGCGGCACCGTGCGCAACGAGCTGGTGAACCTGTCGCCGAAATCGTGGAACACCACGCTGTACTACGATGACGGCAGGTTCAGCGCCCGCCTGACCGGCGCCTACCGTTCGGCCTACCTGCAGACCGTGCCGGCGCAGAACAACAACGACGTGGCGGGCAAGAACGAAACGACGAACGTCGACCTGTCGCTGTCGTACAAGCTCAATGACAAGGTCGAATTCACGTTCGAAGGCGTCAACCTCACGAACGAGTCGAGCGACCAGTATGTGGGCAGCGTGCGCAACAGCGTGAACGTGCTGAACGTGACGGGCCGCGAGTACCTGCTCGGCGTGCGCTACAAGTTCTGAACGGGCCCACGATGGTTACGCGACGCGATGCAATGAAGTCCGCGGGCCTCGGCTCGCTGCTGCTGGGAGCCGGTGCGCCGGCCTCCGCGGCAGCGGCCGCTGCCTGCACCACGGGCGCGCCCCCGGCGTGGGGCACCGGCTTCGAAGGCCAGCGCAAGCCCGATCTGGGCAACGGCACTTTCCTGAACCCGGTCGTGGCGGGCGACCGCCCCGACCCGTCGATCCTGAAAGATGGCGACGACTACTACATGACGTTTTCCACCTTCGATGCCTATCCCGGTCTCGTGATCTGGCATTCGAAGGACCTCGTCAACTGGCGGCCGGTGACGGCCACGCTGCACCGGAACATCGGTTCCGTGTGGGCGCCGGAACTGTGCAAGCACAAAGGCCGCTACTACCTGTACATCCCCACCAAGAAGACGGCGGTGCCGGGCTCGAAGACCACGTCGTGGGTGATCTGGGCGGACAAGGTCGAAGGGCCGTGGTCCGACCCCATCGACCTGGACCTGCCGCGCCACATCGACCCGGGCCACGCCGTGGGCGAGGATGGTTCGCGCTGGCTGTTCCTGTCCGGCGTGGACCGGGTGCGGCTGGCCGACGATGGCCTGTCCACGGTGGGAAAGCCGGAAAAGGTGTACGAGCCGTGGCGCTACCCGGACGACTGGGAAGTCGAAGCATTCTCGCCGGAAGGCCCGAAGGTGCTGCGCCACAATGGCTACTACTACCTGATCCTGGCGGTGGGCGGCACGTCCGGCCCGCCGACGGGCCACATGGTCATCGCCGCCCGCTCGAAGTCGATCAACGGCCCGTGGGAACACCACCCGCGCAACCCGCTGGTGCGCACGACCGACGTGGCCGAGAAATGGTGGTCGCGCGGCCATGCCACGCTCGTGCAGGGCCCCGCCGGCGACTGGTGGAGCGTCTACCACGGCTATGAAAACGGCTACTGGACGCTGGGCCGGCAATGCCTGCTGGCGCCGGTCACCTGGTCGGCCGACGGCTGGTTCGACTTCGGCGGCGGCGACCTGTCGCAGCCGATCCGCAAGCCTGCCAAGGGGAATGCACAGGGCGCACACGGCATGCCGCTGTCGGACGACTTTTCCACCGACAAGTACGGCATCCAGTGGAACTTCTTCAATCCCGCGCCGGACGAGGCGAAGCGGCTGGCTCGGCGCGACGGCACGCTGCACCTGAAGGCCAGCGGCAAGATGCCCTCGGATTCTTCCCCGCTCGTGTTCGTGGTGCCGGACCAGGACTACGAAGTGGAATGCGAGATCGAGGTGGACCCCGGCACGCGTGCCGGCCTGCTGCTGTTCTATGACCACAAGCTGTACTGCGGCATGGGTTTCGAGGAAAAGAACCTCGTGCTGCACCGCTACGGCACCGAGCACGGCCAGCCGGCCAACCCGTTCGGCAAGCGCCTGTTCCTGCGCATCCGCAACCGCAAACACGTGGTCAGCATCCACCTGTCGGGCGACGGCAAGACGTGGACGCGCGGCCCGCGTGGCTACGAAGTCTCCGGCTACCACCACAACGTGCGCGGCGGGTTCATGTCGCTGAAGCCGGCGCTGTACGCGGCCGGTGCGGGCGAAGCCCGTTTCCGCAACTTCCGGTATCGCGCCTTCGGCTGAGCAGGGCAAATTACCGCGGCGTTACCCCAGCGCTACTGCTGCGTTGCTGCCGCTGCACATTGCCGGCCCCTCATACGGGCCCGGCTTTTATTTGTTTACTCTTCGTGGTCATCCATGACTACAATGTTGGTACTCCCCTCCCCCTGAAATGCCCATCCGCGCCGTGGAGGTGCCCATGCAGGCCGACCCGCTGCTTCCGCCAACCCCGCTGACCCCGCTCGCGCGCGATCTCGCGTACATGCTCGTCTATGCAGGCTGCGAGCCCGAGCCGGGGCGCTTCACGAGCGACCTGCCGATCGGTGCGGACGTGTGGCTGCACTATGCGGCCGAGCTGCGCTTCGATGGCGCCGCGTCGCTGCTGCTCACGCCGCACAGCGACGTCGACCCGGCCGCCTTGCGCCAGGCGATTGCGCGCTGCCACCGGGACCTGCGGCCAGACGACGCGCCGCCCGCCATCGCGTCGAATGAATCCCACCTGCTGGCGCGGCTCGACTTTCTCTCGCTGCTGCGCCTCCTGCCGCTCACGGCATGGTGGCGGCGCGGCGTTGGCCGGGTGGCGCAAGGTGGCATGGCAAGCGACATGGTGAGCGACACGCCGGGCACCGTGCTGCGCGCCGACCGCACGGCGCAGGAACTAGGCCGGCAGGTGCTGGAGCACCTGCAATCGATCGACACCATCAGCCGCTTCAAGAACGTGGGCAGGCTGGTGGTGGACGCCGTGCACGGCCCGGGCGGCGATGCCGGACACGCCGCGCTGGTCCGGCTCGTCAACGTGGCGGCGCTGTACGTGGGCCTCGGCCTGCTGGGCGTGACGCGCGACAGTATCGGCGAAGCGGCCCTGCAATCGCGCATCCGCACGGCCAGCCGCGCGGTGCTGCGGGTGCTGGCCGCTTGCTGCGATGGCGCCCGCGGGGCGCTGCCGGCCGGCGTGCCGCCGCTATGGCACATCGCCCGCAACCGACCGGCCCGGCATGCGATCGTCAAGAGCCGGGGCACGGTGAAAGCCGATGCCGCAGGCCGCGTCTTCGACACGGGCGGGCGCGGCGTACGCTGGGCCATCGTCGATTCGGGCATCGATGCGCGCCATCCCGCGTTTGCCGGCGATGGCTCGCCGGGCGACGCTTTGGCCAAGGATTCGGCTAACGATTCGGCCGAGGATTCGGCAAATGATCCGGCCAACGAGCAGCGCGACCCGCGCCGCTCGCGCATCGTGCGCACCCTTGACTTCACGCGCCTGGCCGACCTCACCGCGGGCACGCTGCCGAAAGCGGCCATGGCCCGCCTGGCCAGGCAGCCTGGGGGCGAGGCACTGCTCGACCGTGCTGCCCGCCTCGGTCGCGACCTTGCCGCCGGCCGGATGCTGGACTGGTCGCTGCTCGAACCGCTGCTCGCGCTGCCCCATGCGCCGGACGGCTACGAGCCCCCGTCGACAGCCACGGCACCCACGTGGCCGGCATCCTTGGCGCCGGCTGGCATGGCCAGCGCTACCTGGAGCGCGGCCTGCCCCTGCCCGCCGAGCTGGCGGACAGCACCGACCTGCTGGGCGTGTGCCCGGCGATCGAGCTGCTCGACCTGCGCGTGTTCGACACCGACGGCAATGCCGACGAATTCACGATCCTGGCCGCGCTGCAGTATGTGCGCTACCTGAACGGCAGCCGCGACCGGCAATTCGTGCACGGCGTGAACATCAGCCTGTCGCTGCACCATTCGGTGCGCAGTTATGGCTGCGGCAGCACCCCGGTATGCCTGGAGTGCAACCGGCTGGTCGGCAGCGGCGTGGTGGTGGTGGCCGCCGCGGGCAATTTCGGTTTCGACGACGCCTATGCCCGCACCAGCCTGGGTGGCGCCTACCGCGGACAGAGCCTGACGGATCCGGGCAACGCGCAGGCCGTGATCACCGTCGGCGCCACGCACCGCGCCGATCCCCACGTGTACGGCGTCTCGTATTTTTCCAGCCGCGGTCCCACGGGCGACGGCCGCGCCAAGCCCGATCTCGTGGCGCCCGGCGAAAAGATCACGTCCACGGCGCCAGATGGAACGACGGCGACGATGGACGGCACGAGCATGGCGGCGCCGCACGTGTCGGGCGTGGCGGCACTGCTGCTGGCCCGGCACCCGGAACTGATGGGCCATCCCGACCGCGTAAAAGACATCCTGCGCCGTTCGGCCACCGACCTGGGCCGCGAGCCGTCGTTCCAGGGCTGCGGCCTCGTCGACGCCTTGCGCGCCCTGCAGGCGGTATGAGATGGCGGCCATCTTTTCCCTCGAAGCGCTCGACGCGGCCGAAGGCGATGCGCTGATCCTGCACTATGGCAGCAGCGCCGCGCCCCGCCACCTGCTGATCGATGGCGGCCCGCGGGCCACGTGGCAGCGCGCGCTGCGCCCCCGGCTCGCGCAGATCGCGGAAAGGCTCGAACAATGGCCGCTCGAGCTGCGTCACATTCTCGTCTCGCACCTGGACAGCGACCATATCGGCGGCGTGCTCGCGCTGGCCGAAAGCCTCGGCGCGGAAGACTGCCCGGCCCAGTGCGACCGCTTCTGGCTCAACACCTTCGATGAAGCCCTGCTGGCGCACCTGCCGCAACCGGCAATGGCCGCGCTCGCCGCGCTCGATGGCGGCCCCCGTCCCGCCAGCCTGGGGCCGTCGAAGCAAGCGTCCGGCAGGGGCAGGACCTGCTGGCACAGATCGAGCGCCTGCGCGCCGCGTGCAATGGCGGCGCGACATCGCTGGTGGCGGACGGCGGCCCGGCGATGCTGCCGCTCGACCTGGGGGTGCTCGACGTGCAGCTCATTTGCCCGAACGTGGCGCACCTGCGCAAGCTGTCCATCGAGTGGGAGCGCAAGGCGGTCAAGGACGAAGCCGCCACCGCCGCCTACGTCGACCGGTCCGTGTTCAACCTGTCGAGCCTCGTGCTCGTGGTGACGGCGCGTGGATCGCACGGCCGGCGCGCCCGCATGCTGCTGACGGGCGACGCGCGCGGCGACCACGTGCTGGCCGGGCTCGAAGAGGCGGGCATGCTGGATGCGGAGGGCCGGGTCTTCTTCGACCTGCTGAAGGTGCCCCACCATGGCAGCGACCGCAACCTGGAACCGGCATTCTTCGAGCGGGTACAGGCACGGCACTACGTGATTTCGGCCGATGGGCGGCACGACAACCCGTCGGCCGACACGCTGGTGTGGATCGCCGCCGCGGCCCGCACACGCGGCTGGCGGCTGTGGCTGACGAACCGCAGCAATCCGCTGCGCCCCGCGCTGGCGGCCAACATCGCCGCCGCGCTGAAGGCCGCGCCGAAGCTGAAGACGCACCTGCGCATCCGCAAGGGCGGCGCGCCGGGCGTCATGGTGGACTTGCTGGCGAAGGTCGACTACTGAGGGCTGGCCAGGCTGGCCACTTTATTACCCGCGCCCTTGCCGCGGCACGCTGCGCCGTTCGACGGCGGCGGCCTGGCTGGCGGCGGCGAAGCGGGCCAGCGCATAGTCCAGCGCGGGCAGCAGCGCACCGCGCCGCGTTTCCAGCACGGGCGCGGCCTGCGCTTCATCGACATCGTGCTGCACCAGCATCGTTCCCAGCCCCAGCAGTGCGGCGGCCCGCGCCACCAGGTCCACCGCGAACACGCCGGCGTGGTTGCTCAGGTGCCAGATGCCCTGCTCGCCATCGACGGCCAGATCCAGGCACGCATCCACCAGGTCCGGCAGGTAGCTTGGCGCCAGCACCAGGTCTTGCGGCAGTGCCACGGGCCGCCCTTCGCGCAGCGATGCCAGGGCCTGGCCCAGCAGGCCCACGTCGCCATCGGCACTGAAGAACTGGCCGCTGCGTACGATCAGCGCGCGCGGATTGGCGCCCAGCACCCGGCGTTCGGCTTCAGCCTGGCACCGCCCGAAGGCATCGACCGGCGCGGGGGCGGCCGCTTCGTCGCGCGGGCCGTCGACGTCGGCCAGCACCGCGGTGCTGGAGAACACCAAGTACGGCAGGCCGTGCCGCGCAGCCGCCAGCGCCAGCACGAGGGCACCGGCCACGTGGGCACGGTATTGCTCTTCCGTCTCGCGCACTTCGGTCATGCCGGACGATGGCGGCCGGCTGCCCGCAGCGTTGACGATCGCCCATGGGCGGTGCTCGCGGATCATGCGCTCGACGGCCGCCGGATCCGTCGCATCCATCGTGTCTCGGCCCGCCAGCACGCAAGGCAGGTTGCGGGCCTTGCAACGGGCGGCAAACGCGCGGGCCAGCGCGCCGCTGGCGCCCGCCACCAGGATCGGTGGCATCGGCGCCCTGGCCTGCTGGCGTTCGGTCAGCGATGCCGTCACGGCGGGCGCCGCGACCGGCTGGCACAGGAACCTTCCCGGGCGGTGCCACCAGCCGGCCCCCCGCATCACTGGATGATCGGGCTCGCGGCCACTGGACAGGCGCCGCATCAGCTCGGCGACGGCGGTGGGCCGTGGCTCCTTGCCGCGCACGTCGAACGGCCCCGGCTCGTAGTAGCCATGGCAGGCGGTGACGAGGCAGTTCCAGTCGTAGGAGCCCAGCAAGGCCCAAACGGTCACGGCGCGGATATCGGCGCCGGCATCGCGCTGTTGCTGGGCGGCCTGCCAGATCTCGCGCAGCCAGCGCAGCTGGTCTTCGCGGTGCGCATCGATGTGCGCTTCGGTGATCGCCACCGGCAGCTTGTAGCGCTCCCACACCTCGCCCAGCAGCGGGCCGATGCCGCGCGTGGGGTTGGCAAGCACGCGCGCCGTTTCCATGTCGGCATGGCGCCGGCCCTTGTACTCGTGCACGTGACTGGCCGGGAACCGGTCCGCGCGGTGATCGAGCCAGCGCTCGCTGGTGATGTAGTAATTCACGCCGATGACGTCGGGCGGGCATGGATTGTTGCGGAACCACTGCAGTTCTTCCGGATCGGCACCCGATTGCAGCATGAAATCGTACAGCGCATGATCCGGCCCGACCATGCCGCACAGCAGGTCCCACGACAGCCAGCGGCGTTCGTTGAAGAAGTCCACCAGGTCGGCCATCTCGGGCGTGCCATAGGTGCGCGACAGGTCGTCGGTCTGCACCAGTTTCGCATCGGGATTGACTTCCCGGATCGCCCGCATGGCCAGCACGGTAGCGCGGCACTGGTTGATCAGTGCCCGCACGAAGGCTTCTTCGCTGCGCGCGTGCGGATACCACACGCCGGACAGCCCCGAGAACCGGGCGGTCGTCAGCGGTTCATTGACCGGCGTGTAGTACGTCAGCCAGGGATAGCGCCGCGCCACGGCGCCGGCATATTCGGCCAGCTTCTCCGGGAAGCATGGCGAGACGAGGCTCGTGTGCACCGGCCCGCTGCCATGGTGTACCAGGCCGGCGATCGGCTCCACGCCGAGGTCGCGAAGGCGCGGCAGGCGCGCATCCGACCAGGACCAGTCGGCGTGTTCCACCCCGTCCGGCGCGGTGCATTCCCACAGCACCGGATAACGTACGGCGCGGATGCCCAGCGACGCGAATCGGTCGATGTCGTCGATCCGCCCGCGGTGGCCATTGCGTTCCATCTGGCTGAAATACTGGTCCGACACGCGGTTGATCGTGCATTCGAGGCCGCCCCAGAGCTCAAGGGGGGCGGTGGTGTTCACGTCGTGACTCATGCTTTATCTCCAGTGTTGACCCGATCCCCAGCTTAAAACTGTACGGTACAGACCGGCGTGGGCGAAGGGGCAACAGCTTTGTCGGACAAAACCTCGTGGGGCGACGCGAACTGCTCCTATAAATGGTTGCCGAAAACTGCCGATTACAACTGGCGGACGTCTGCCGGTTGCAAGGCAAGTCGGCGAGCAATTGTTCTGCCCTGGACAGAGACGGAACCCGCTGTCCGGGAAATGTTGCTCAGAAAATGGGGTACGTCCCCATTTTCCAGGAAATATTGCTCAGAAAATGGGGTACGTCCGGATCGCCGGACCGCCCATTTTCCGGCAACGTTTCAGCGTGGCAGCGCCAGCAGCGCGTCGTCGACGATGGCAACGGCGCGCGTCCAGCCGGCGGAGCCGCGGCGCACCTTGTGGGGGAAGCAGCTGATGTAGAAGCCGTGCGCGGGCAGGGTTTCGAGGGCGTGGAGCTTTTCCAGGTGGCAGTAGCCGATGTCGCGCCCAGCCTTGTGGCCTTCCCAGATCAGCGCCTTGTTGCCCGTTTCCGCGATCTTCTGCGCCGTGTACGCGAAGGGCGCATCCCAGCTCCACGCATCGGTGCCGGTCAGGCGCACGCCCCGCTCCAGCAGGTACATCGTGGCCTCGTAGCCCATGCCGCAGCCGGCGGACACATAGTCATTGTGGCCGTAGCGGCTGCCCGCGCGCGTGTTGACGACCACGATGTCGAGCGGGCGCAGGTCGTGGCCGATGCGGTCCAGCTCCGCGGCCACGTCGGCGGCGGTGGCGACGTAGCCATCGGGGAAGTGACGGAAATCGAGCTTCACGCCGGGCTGGAAGCACCATTCGAGCGGCACTTCGTCGATCGTGATCGACGCCTTCTTTTCTCCCATCGCAGCGTCCATCGTCGAATGGAAGTGGTATGGCGCGTCGAGGTGGGTGCCGCTGTGCGTCGTCATCGTCACCCATTCGGCGGCGGCGGCTTCGCCGTCCGGGTAGTCGGCGGCCGTGGTGCCCGGGATCATCGCCATGAATTCATGCAGCGTGTCGGTGTGCTTCTGGTACGTGATCTTCGGCGCCAATGGCGGCGGATCGGACAGCACCTCGTTCTCGAGGTAGATGGAAAGGTCGATGAAACTTCGGGTCATGGCGGTCTCCGGCTTATTGTCAATGTTGATGTCGCGTGAAGCGTACTGCCCGGCGTGCCGGCCGCCAAATGGATTGTATCGATCACAGGTATCCACAAAACCGATGCCCGCGCCGGCTTGCAGGCACAGCGGATGTGGCATCATCCTCCGCATAAATTCACATAAAAGTAGAAAACAGGAGACACCATGCGTTTCAACCGCCTCGACCTGAACCTTCTGGTCGCGCTCGACGCGCTGCTGAGCGAAAAGAGCATCACCCGTGCGGCGCGCCGCCTGAACCTGAGCCAGTCGGCCACCAGCGGCGTGCTGGCCCGGCTGCGCGAGTATTTCAAGGACGAGCTGCTGGTGCCCGTCGGCCGCACCCTGATCATGACGCCACTGGCATCGAGCCTGTGCGATCCGGTGCGCAAGGTGCTGCTGCAGATCCAGGCCACGATCGACATCCGCCCCGAATTCGATCCGCAAACGGCCACGCGCGCCTTCCGCATCCTGGCCTCCGACTACATCTCGACCGTGCTGCTGGGCGACCTGGGCCAGCGCTTCGCCACCGCCGCGCCGAACATCACGCTCGACGTGCTGCCGACCGCATCGGGCGCGATCGACCTGCTCGAACGTGCCGAGGTCGACCTGATCGTCCTGCCCCGCAAGTTCATCGCCGAGACGCACCCGGTGCAGGTGCTGTTCGAGGAAACCTACACGTGCATCGCGTGGACAGGCAACACGGCGATCGGCGAAACCCTCACGCTGGACCAGTACATGGCCCTGGGCCACGTGTCCTCCCGCTTCGGCAACGCGGTGACGAGCTTCGAGGAATGGTTCCTGAAAGTGAGCGGCTACGACCGCCGCATCGAAGTGACGACGACGAATTTCACCAGCATCCCGCACTTCGTCATCGGCACGAACCGCATCGCGACGATGCACACGCGGCTGGCCCGCACGCTGGCGCGCTACTATCCGATCCGCCTGCTGCCGCCGCCGCTGGACATTCCCGCGCTGGAGATGTGCATGCAGTGGAATCACTTCCTCGACCGCGATCCATCGCACATCTGGCTGCGTTCCGTGCTGGCCGATATCGCGCGCGCCGATCCCTTCGGTGGTCCATACTGCGAGTCATCGAGCGCTGCGTCGCGGGAGCGCGCGGCCGCGCTCGCCGCGCTGGCCGCGTGCTCCTGACCTGACTTCCCGCCTCGACTTCCCGCCCTATTCCGCCAGCGCCGCTTGCGGCGTGGCGCCGGCCGGCGCGATCCGCACCTGCCGCTGCGCCGACGGCATCAGGAAGGCGGCCAGCGCTGGCAGCAGTACCAGCGCGCCCACCATATTCCACAGGAACATGAACGCCAGCAGGATGCCCATGTCGGCCTGGAACTTGATCGGCGAGCCGGCCCACGTGGCCACGGCGATCGCCAGGGTCACGCCCGTCAGCAGCACCACCTTACCCGTGAAGCGCAGTGCGTGGCGGTAGGCTTCGCGCAGCGTGTCGCCGGCTTTCTGCCGCGCCAGCAGGATGCTCATCACATACAGCGCGTAATCGATGCCGATACCGACACCCAGCGCGATCACCGGCAGCGTGGCCACCTTGATGCCGATACCGAGCCACACCATCAGCGCCTCGCACAGCACGGAGGTCAGCATCAGCGGGATGACGGAGCAGACGACGGCGCGCCATGAGCGGAAGGTGACCAGGCACAGCGCGATCACCGCCGCATACACCCAGTACAGCATCGCGCGGCTGGCCTCATGGACGACGATGTTGGTGGCCGCCTCGATGCCCGCATTGCCGGCCGCCAGCAGGAACTTCACATCACGCGTGTCGTTCTCGCGGGCGAAGTCTTCCACCACCTTCACCACGCCGGCCAGCGTATCGGCCTTGTGGTCGGTCAGCCAGGCATACACCGTGAGCAGGTTGCACGTGTCGTTGTACAAGCCGCGGGGGGCGGCCGCCGTGACCATGTTCAGCGCGCCCTGGTTCTGCACCAGCTCATACCATTTCAGGCTGCCTTCGTTCATGCCCGTCAGCACGCGGCGGTTCAGCAGGGCCAGCGAGTTCGTGGTTTCGACAGCCGGGAGTTGCGACAGGCGGTATTCCAGCGCATCCACGCGCATCAGCGTGTCGTAGCTGGCGCACGCGTTGTCCGGCGTCTTGACCATCACGGCAAACACGTCGCTGCTGGCCGCGTAGTGGCTGACGACATAGGCGTTGTCGCGGTTGTAGCGCGAATCCGGCCGCAGTTCCGGCGCCCCGGATCGAGGTCGCCGATCTTCACGTGCAGGCTCGCGTAATAGCCGCCGGCGCCCAGCAGCGCGGCAATGGCGATCGTCACGCCAGCCGTGCGGCGCTCCGTGAACCGTTCCAGCAAGCGCCAGGCACCGCCGGAAGCATCGGCAGCCTTGCCTGTCTCGGCTGCCTCGGCGCGCAGGCTGCGCCGCGCCGCATCCGCGTCCACGCCCAGCCAGGACAGCAGGATCGGCAACAGGATCAGGTTCGTGAGGATCAGCGCGGCCACGCCGATGCTGGCCACCGCCGCGAGATCCTTGATCACCTTGATGTCGATGATCGCCAGCACGGCAAAGCCCACCGCGTCGCACAGCAGTGCCGCCAGCCCGGCCAGGAACAGGCGCCGGAACGTGTAGCGCGCCGCCACCAGTTTATGCGTGCCGCGGCCGATGTCCTGCATGATGCCGTTCATCTTCTGCGCGCCATGGCTCATGCCGATCGCGAACACGAGGAAGGGCACGAGCATCGAATACGGGTCGAGCCCATAGCCGAGCAGCGGCAGCAGGCCCAGTTGCCACACCACGGCCACCAGTGAACAGGCGACGACCAGCAGCGTGCTGCGGGCGCAGCGGGTGTACCAGTACAGCATCGCCGCCGCGATCAGCGTAGACGCGGCGAAGAACAGCAGCACCTGCCTGAGCCCCTCGATCAGGTCACCCGCCACCTTGGCAAAGCCCACGATGTGCAGGTCGACCTGGCCGCCGGCATACTTGCCGCGCAGTTCTTCCAGCCGGGCGCCCAGCGCCGCGTAGTCGAGCGGCTGGCCGTCTGCGCCGCGCGCCAGCAACGGCACGTACAGGATGCTGGATCGGCCGTCCACGGCCACCAGTTGGCCGATCTCGCCGGAGCGTGCCACGTTCTCGCGCACCTGGGCCACGCTGCGCGGCGAACCGTCGTAGTCGTTCGGGATCACGGGGCCGCCTTCCATGCCCTCTTCCGTCACGCCCACCCATCGCGTCGACGGCGTCCACAGCGATTTCATGTACGTACGGTCGACACCGGGGATCAGGAACAGTTCATCGCTGATCTTCTGCAGCGTCGCCAGGTACTGCGCGTCGTACACCGTGCCGCCCTTCGCCTCGACGGCAATGCGCACGGCATTTCCCAAGCCGCTGAGCTGGTCGCGATGCGCCAGGTAGCTGGCGATGTACAAGTGGCTGGTCGGAATCATGTCCTCGAAGCTGGCGTTCAGCTTCAGGCGCGTGGCCTGCCAGCCCAGCACCAGTGTCGCCAGCAGGCAGGCCAGCGCCACCAGCAGGCGGTGGTTGAACAGCAGCCGCTCGAGCGCACTGCCGGAACGGCTGTCGAAATCGGCCAGCGAGCGGATCACCGCCTGCTCGCCCGTGGAACCGGCAACGCTCATGGCGCACCTCCTTCAAGTACGGTGGCGGAAATTCGGGAAACACCGCGCACGCCGGCGACCAGCACATCGCCCCCGGCCGTTGCCACCATGGCGGCGATGGGCGACGGCGGCGTGGTCAGCCGCACCATCCGCGCCGGCTGCTGCCCGGTGCCCGCGCGGTACAGGTGGCCAGCCTGGTCGGCGAGCAGCACGCCGCCAGGCGCGGTGGCCGACGCGGCCAGCGACACGGGCGCATAGCCGGCCAGTTGTTCGAAGCCCTGGCCATTCCAGCGCCAGGCATTGCCGCGCAATCCCGCGAACAGCAGGCCGCCGTCCGGCAATGCCCGGGCGGTGAACCACGTGCCCCGATAAGGTGCCTGCACGCGCGTGAAAGCGCGGCCGCCGTCGAGCGAGCGGGCGATGTAGCCCTGCTCGCCGGCCAGCCACGTTTCCTCGCCGCGCACGGCGATCGCATACACGTGCAAGCCATCGGGATTGTCGGTCGCGCCGTTCAGCACCTGCCACGTGGCGCCGCCATCCTCGGTGCGCAATACCAGGCCATAGGCGCCAGCCACGATGCCGCGCTTCGCGTCGTAGAAATGCAGGTCGAGCAGGGGCTTGTCCGGGCCGTCCGCGGCGAACTGGCGGGCGGTGGCGGCCAGCGCCTCGTTGCCGCGCGCCGCCGATTCCAGCAAGCGGATGATGCCGCGCCCGTCCAGCTGGCGGCGCCACGTGGCGCCACCGTCCTCGGTGTGCAGCACCACGCCGCCATGGCCGATTGCCCATGCCAGGTCCGGGGTGACGAAACGTACGGCGGTGAGCGTGACGCTGACCGGCACCCGCGCCTGGCGCCATGCCTTGCCGTCGTCGTCGGAGACCAGCACCAGGCCCCGTTCACCCACGGCAAGCGTGCGCTTGCCGTGCCGGTCCAGCCCGAGCATCACCCGGCTGGCCGGCTGGCGATCCTGCGCGGCCGGACGATCCAGGACATCCGCCACGCGGGCGGCACTGTTCACAGTCGACACGCCAGTCGATGCAGCACTGGATGCAACGCCACATGCGACGCCGGATGCCAGGCAGGCAGCGACGGCTGCCCCTGCGCCCAGCCACCGGGAAGTCAAGCGCCCCATCACCGCAGTCCCGCGCCGGACAGCGCTTCCTGGCTCCACGTGGCTTCCGGCCAGCGCGGCACCTGCTTGTACTGCGCCGTCTTCTCGGTGACCACGTCGCTGGCGAACCACGTTCCCGACACCAGGTCATAGAAGCCGAACGTGATGCTGGTGGTTGCCGGCAGGTCGGGCATCGTCACCGGCAGCGACCACAGCGTCTTCCACAGCTGGCCGTTGGCATCCCAGCGGTCCGCCAGCGCGCCCGTCCACGAGTCCTCGTCGATGTAGTACACGCTGCGCGGTGCCAGGTGGCGCTGGCCTCCCTTCAGCTTCGCTTCCACCACCCACACGCGGTGCAGTTCCCAGCGCACGGCATCGGGATTCAGGTGGCTTGCACCCAGCAGGTCGGCATCCTTGCCCTTCAGCGAACGGTTCGAGTTATACGGGATGTACATCTCCTTCTTGCCGAGGATCTTCCAGTCGAACCGGTCCAGCCGGCCGCCGAAGATATCGACCTCGTCGAAGCTCATGACGCCGGCGGTCGCAGGCGTCGGCGTGTCGCAGCACGCGTTCGGCAACTTGCGCGTGCGGCGCTGCCCCGGCAGGTACACGTAGCTGGCATCCTTTTCCGGATCGAGATTGAGCTTGCCGCTGATCGCTTCGCCGGCGCGTATCGGCGGCCCGGAATTGACGAGACGGATCGTCCAGTACGTCCCGTTGAATTTTTCCGGCGCGGCGTCCTTGTAGTAATAGGGCATGCTGCCATCGGCCGTGCCGTCCACCGTCATCACGGGCTTGCCGGCCGCCGTCGTCAGGTAGGAGCGGAAAGGCTTTTGCCAGTCGGTGCCGCGCCAGCGCAGCAGGTGATTCCACATCACTTCGGCGCCCGTTTTCGGGATCGGGAACGGCACGCCGGCGTAGGCGCCTTCGGGCACCAGCTTTTCGGTCAGTTTCGCGCGCGTGGCGTTCTTCAGCGTGTTCGCGTACACCCAGTCCGGCGCGGCCGCCGTGCGGTGCGTCGGATAAACGTCGATGCGGTACGACGGATATTTCTTCAGCATCGCCTTGCTGCCATCGGACAGCCTGTCCGCATGCTGGTCCATGTTCTTCGCCGTGATCGACACGACCGGCTTCTCGCCCGCGTACGGGTCCTGGTCGCGCCGGCCGCCGTTGGCGAAGCCCGCCGCCGGTTTCGCCAGGCCACCATCCCATGCCGGGATCGTGCCATCCTTGTTGCCGGCCTTTTCGGCGCCCAGCGGCGTCAGCGTCTTGCCCAGCTGCGCCGCCTCCTCGGCCGTGGCGGCACAGGCGTTGCCGCTGATGGCGCCGCTGGCGATGGCGAGGACGGCCAGTGCGGCCGCCAGGTGCGGCTTGCGCGTCTTGATTGTCCTGGTTGCCTCGGTTGTCATGCGTGTCATGCGTGTCTCCTTGCTGATCATTAGAATGTGCGGCGCAGGGACAGCGACAGGAAATCGCGGTCCTTCATCGCCTGGCCATAGGTGTAGGCGGTCTGCGGCAGCGTCCGCGCCGCGTGCGTGACCACGGTCGGCGTGTCTTCGCGGCCAAAGTAATGGGTGTAATTCAGCGACAGGAACCAGGCGCTTTCATAAACGCCATTGAGTCCGATGCTGATGTCGCCGCCGCGCTGCACGCCGAAGCTGTTGCCCAGCGCGAGCGAGCGCCCGGCCGGCGCGTAGCCCAGGCCGATGGGCACGGACAGATCGAGCCCGCTGCCCACCTGGCGGTAGTTCGGTTCGTAGATCACCCGCACGGCAGTGCCTTCGCGGCGCGCGTTCGGATCGATCATCGACGCGTTCTTCGTGATGCTGGTGACGCGGTTCCATGCGATCTCGCCCACCAGCGACGCTTCGCGTGCGATGAAGCTCGGGCCGAGCGAGGCCAGCACCGACACGTTCAGGTGCGCCGTGCGGCCAACCGGGTACACGGGATTGCCGGCATTGTCCGACGCGGCCGAGGGGCCGCCGAACGCGGCGGGCACAAGGCCGATCAAGTCCGCCGTGCCCGCATGGGACAGTGGCGCGTTGTGGCGCACGGACGCCTCGGCCGCGAAGTTGAACTCGCCCAGCGTCGTCGTCGCGCTCGCGCCATAGGTACGAATGCCTTCGTGGTAATACAGCGAGTAGGTGTGCAAGCCTGGCGCCAGCACGACCTGCGGCACCTTGTCATGGTAGCGCGCCGCATAGAAGCCGAAGTCGATGCCCACTCCTTCCGGGCTCCATTTGAGCTGCACGCCACCCTGGCCCGAGTTCTTCGCGAGGCGGTCGTGCGCGCGGGCCAGCGCCACGGGCCGGCCCGTCGCATCGACACCGGCATACAGCTGTTCGCCGCCATCGTCGAGGAAATCGACGGTCGAGAAATAGCTGCCGGCGGCCGGCAGGCGGCTTTTATCCCAGCGGTACTGGTAGTACGCACCGAGACTGACGTTGGCGCCCGCCTGCACCTGACCCGAGACCTGGCCCACGGGCCGCAGCAATTCCTTGAATTGCGTGCCCGGCACCGACAGGCCCTTGACCACGTCGATCGGTTGCTGGGCGCCGGCGATACCGTTCATGCCGAAGAACAGCGTTTCGCCATACACCAGCGCGTGGCGGCCGGCCCGCACGGTAAACGGCATGTCGCCCAGCGTGCCCTTGGCGAACACGAAAGCGTCGAGCAGCTCGGCCTTCCGGCCATGCAGGTCGCGCGTGGCGCGCGTGAATTCGCCCGCAGGTACCGAAGCAGCGTTATTGGTGGGCTGGAAAGGATTGTCGGCGGAACGGTTGTACACGCTGTCGTACCATGCGGCGCCGCTGACGCGCACGCCGAAGTTCCGGTAGGCCACGTCCAGCTCGGACAGCAGGTCGGCGCGGTTCGATACGATGCCCTTGCCGAAGTTGCGGTCGCCGTCGCCCGTGTTGATCGTGTTTTCGCCCGGAGCAATCTGCACCGGGGACGGTTGCTTCAGCCGATACGCCGCGCTGTACTTCACCGTGTTGTCCCAGCGGACCGTCAGGTCGGGCACGGTGGTGGCGATTTCGGCGCCCTGCGCGCCGGCCATGGCGGCTAAAGCCGTTGCCACGGCCGCGGTCATGACGTGGCCAATGCGGGCTCTCGTTTGCTTCATGGTGTCTCCTCTGGTTTTATCCGGGGCGCATGGCCCCGCCGCGCCTTCGTGGGCGCGTGGTCATGGTGCTGCGGGTGGAAAGCTGGGGGAAGAGGTTCCCGGTATTCCTGAAACCAGAATACCGGCCGGCGCTGTTGCCGGAAAATGGTTTATCGCGATTCGACGTATCGCGAAAACCGATGGAGCCCGCAAGGAGGTATCAGAGTGGGACTGGCGGCGCCGCGCGCAACGAGGCATCGCCCCGCACGGAAAACGGGATGGCCCTGGCCCAGCGGTTCGATGACAGCGAGAATGTCAGCGAGCGCACCTGGTGGTACCAGCCGGCCGGCACGTAGAGCATGTCTCCGGGACCGACGATGCATTCGATGACGGTTGCCTGCCGCGCGAGCGGGAACCGTTCATAGTCCGGGGCCTCGGGATCGAACGGGGAGCCGAACAGGATCGCGTTGGCCTCGTTCGGGTACAGCCACGCATCGTGATGGGGCGGTACCAGCATGATCCGCTTGGTCCCCCAGATCTGCGCGAAAACATTGTCGTCGTAGTCGCAATGCAGTGGCGTCACGGTGCCGGCCGGGCCGAGCCAGAAGCGCGGCGGGCCGATCTTGTCGAAGAAGGCGGGCCAGTGGCAAAGGCGATTGAGTTCGCGCATCTCCAGGTTGCCCAGGTAAGGCGGCAAGCCTGGTGTCCCGGCTGCCACGAGGTCGAGATACTCGAGCAGGCGCATGTCGCGCATCGCCCGGTCGGGCGCGAATGCCGTGTTGACGTAATCGCCCACCCGCGCCCGTACAGGCAGGTCGCTGTAATGGTCGCGCAGCGTCTGCACCGTGAGCGCCGCCAGTGGCCAGCGATCGACGATGCCCGTCATCAGGAACGGCAAGCCCAGCGAAGCCCTTTCCCGGAACGCCGCCGGGTCGAGGGGGCCGATGCGCGGCACGCTTGTAATCGCCGGCAGGCTGCGCGCGGTAGCCTTGATGGCGTCCCGCATCGCCGCGATGGACGTGACACCACGCACCTGCGCATCCCTGCGCTCGCGGGCTTCCTGGTGGGCCGCCCGGTCGGCGGCGGCCGCCTCCGATTCCTGCCGGGTGGGTGGCAGGCGCGCAGCGCCGCGGGCGTCCGGCTGCCCGCGGTTTTGCGTGGCCCCTTGCTTGAACTCTTCTGATGACATGAAACCTGCTGCTGCAATCGCTGTAATCCGTGATTGTAGCGCCAGCGGGCATTGTTCAAGCTTGTGTTGCCCTGCCGACCAGCAGGTCGCTGTCACCGTCATGCATGAAGCCAAGGTGTCCGGCGATGCCTGGCGCCTGGTGCGGCATGCGTCCGAACAGCTGTTCGATACGTTCGTCGGGCACCCAGCGGATGCCGGCCACGGCTTGCGCGCCGAACCTTCGGGCCAACGCCGCAATCACGTCCGCCACCGTCAGGCGCAGTACCGGCAGCGTGACGACGCGGTTCTCCGGCAACCGCGCACCGTCGAGCGCCGCCGCGTGCGCCAGGTTGGCGACACAGCATGCCACGGACATCCACCAGCACGCCGCCGCCGGCGCCACCGGGCACGCATAGCGCTCCCCGGCCTGTGCCGCGCGCATGATGGCGCTCATGAAGGCCGAGCCATGCCCGGCCGACAGCCCGGGGCGCGCCACGATGCCCGGCAGGCGCAGCGACACACCATCGACGAGGCCGCGCCGGGACAGGTCGGCCAGCACGATCTCGCCCACCAGCTTGTGGGCACCGTAGCTGATGTCGGGGCGCGGTGGCGTGCTGTCGTCGACCGTTTCCGGCAGCGTGCCGCCATACACGGCGATGCTGCTGGCATGGACGATCCGGACCGCCTGCTCCTGCGCCGCCGCACGCTCGAACAGGGCCAGCGGCGCCACCAGGTTGACGCGGTAGCCCAGCGCGGAATCGCGCTCGGCTTCGGCTCCAGGCACGCTGGCCAGGTGGAACAGCACGTCGACCTGCTCGTCGAACATTTCGTCGAGCACCGCCTCGACGCCAAAGTCGCCGTGCAGCACCCGGATTCGCGCATCGTCGGGCAAGATGTCGAAGTGACGGTCCACCAGTGTCAGCCGGCTGACGGCCGGAAGGCCAGGCAAGCCGTGCGCCGCGATGTGCCGCGTCAGTGCGGCGCCGACGAACCCGCCGGCACCGGTGATCGCGATATGCATGGCGCCCTCCTCAAGCCTGCGGGTTCGCGCGGACCACGCGCTGGTCGATGGTGCCGAACGGCGCTTCTCCCTGGCTATCCCGCGCCGCCATCGATACCCGATCGCCGAAGCGCATGAACTCCGTGCGCGGTTCGCCATGGTCGATGATCTCGATCACGCGGCGCTCGGCGATGCATGCCGATCCAGCGGCGCGGCTTTCGTTCGACACGGTGCCGGAGCCGATCACCGTGCCCGCGGCAAGGCGCCGCGTGCGCGCCGCATGGGCAATCAGCTGTCCAAAGCCGTAGTTCATCTCCGCACCGTTGGGATTGCCGAACCATGCACCGTTCCACTGCACGTGCAGGTCGAGCTTTACCCGCCCGTCATGCCACGCGCCGCCCAGTTCGTCGGGCGTGATGGCAACCGGGGCGAAGCTGGTCGATGGTTTGCACTGCAGGAAACCGAAGCCCGTCTTCATTTCGCGCGGACCCAGCTTGCGCAGGCTCCAGTCGTTCACCTGCACCAGGAGGCGCACCCGTGAGAGCGCCACGGCGGCACTGGCCCCCATCGGCACCGTGCCGGTGATCACGCCGAACTCGCCCTCGAAGTCGATGCCCAGGCTTTCGTCCGGCAGCGGCACGTCGTCGCAAGGGCCGAGGAAATCGTCCGACGCGCCCTGGTACATCACGGGGATCGTGTCGAAATCGGGAATCGGTTCCGTGTTGAAGGCCCGTTCCATGAGACGGCCGTGGTTCAGGAACGCCGAGGCGTCGCACCACTGCCAGGTGCGCGGCAGCGGCGCGGCGCAGGCCGCGGGGTCGAACAGGAAACTGCCGTCTGCGGTGCCGGTGCCCGTCTGCTCGTTCAGCCGCTCGTACAAGGCCTGCAAGGACGCGGCAACGTCATCCCAGCGCTCGACCGCGTCGAGCAGGCTGGCCGCGATGGCGCCGGCATCCACGGCCCGCGACAGGTCGCGCGACACGACGACCAGCCGGCCATCCGGGCGGTCCGATTTCAGGGTGGCGAGTTTCATGGTTTCTCCTTTCGCGCCGCGAGCGCGGCACGCACTTCGGGTTCATATTCGCCGTCCAGCAGCACGAACAGCATGCGGCACATGGCGCCGGAACGGTTGGCCCACGCGTGGTTGGTGCCCCGCTGGATGACGATGTCGCCCTGCGCCAGCGGCACTTCGCTGTCGTCCAGCACCAGGGTCATCGCGCCTTCCAGCACGATGCCGTAGTCGACCGATTCCGTGCGGTGCATCAGCGGGTGCGGCGAACCCGCCTCGACGGTCGAGGCGGCCGCGTCGCCGATCTGCGCGAACGCCTCCTTCATGCCGGCGGCGCCGTGCGCCAGGAACGCTTCGGTATCCGGCGGAATGTCGACGATGCGCAGGCGCGAGCCATGGCGCGGCGGCGGCAGCACGAGGGCCCCGAGGGTCGGATCGGGGCCGTTGCCCACCGGGGCGGGCGTGGCCGCCGTCGACCAGATTTCATGGAACACGGTGCCGGGAATCCGTTCGATCGGCACCACGGTGGGCAGCGGGCCGGCTGCGCTGACGATCGCCTTGCCGGTGGCGTCGTGGCCGGTAACGATGCGGCGCACAGGTTTCAAGGCGCCCATCAGATGGCTTGTCCGAGCGCGACCAGTGTTTCGCGCATGATACGGCCATGTTCGGCCTTGTCGCCGCCGGTAATCTCGATCTCGCCCAGCCGGCCGGAATTCTCGACGACCATGCGGCAGCGCTCCCAGCGCCGTTCCTCGAACGCGGCCAGTGCCGCGTGCACGCCCGCGCCGCGTTCCAGTTCCTCGGCCAGCACGATCGCATCCTCGATGCCGATGCAGGCGCCGGACGCCATGTGCGGCGTGGTCGCGTGCACGGTATCGCCGATCAGCACGATGCGGCCGCGATGCCATGGGCGCGGCAGCAGCATGCCTTCCAGCGGGCGGTAGATCACTTGCGAATCCTCGGCCAGCCGGGCGCGGATTGCCTGCAGCGCGGGCACGTCGAACGGCGCCAGCAAATCGCGCAGCAGCGGCAGGAAGCGCGCCGGATCGATGTGGGTGCGTTCGGCGCGGTCTTCCGTCACGTACAGGTACATCTGCGTCGCCGACACGGGCGCAACGCCCGCCTTGATCTTCGGGCCCAGCCACATCATCGCGTGGTCGACGGACTCCAGGCGCGGCAGCACGGCGCGCCAGACGCCCTGCCCCGTGTACTGCGGCGTCGGCGCGGCCGGGAACAGTGTGGCGCGCATCGTCGAATACAGGCCGTCCGCGCCGATCACCAGGTCGTACCGGCCGGTGTCGCCGTCGGTGAAAACAACGTCCACCCCATCGTCATCCTGGGTGAACGAGGCGAACGTGCAGCCGAGGCGCACCTTGGTGCCGGATGCACGGGTGGCATCGGCCAGGATCGCCGCCAGTTCGGGGCGCATGATGGCGCCCCCGCCCGGCACGTCCGGCCCGGCAAGGCGCGGCGTCGGCAAGGTGGCGAGGTGGTGGCCGGTCGAAGTATGCAGGTCGACGTTGTCATGCGCGGAACCGCGGCGCACGAATTCGTCGAGCACGCCCAGCGTGCGGAATGCACGCAGCGTGGCGCCGCCCAGGCTGATGCCGGCGCCGTACGAGCGCCAGCCCGCATCGATTTCGACGAGATCGACGGCAATGCCGCGTTTCCTCAGTTCGATGGCGGCGGCCATGCCGGAAAAGCCGCCGCCGACGATCAGCACGCGCTGCACGGCAGCATCCATTGCGGTAGTGGTCATGTTGGTCTCCTGCCGCCCTGTGGCGGCATGTGGATATTGTTATAGGGGATCGGCGGGGGTCAGTGACGTTCCGCGGCGCCAGCGGCGCCGGGTGGCGGGCCGCCCGGTGCCCAGTTGTCGCGCTTCTCGAACAGGAACAGCTGCGAAGCATCGGCGCCGGCCGGCGCGGCGCGGGCGGTCCACTGCTCGTCGTGCAGGTCCATGTCCGCGTCGTACTCGACGTGGCAGCCGAGCGGGCTGTTGAAATACCAGAACCAGTTCGAACCCATCTTGTGGCGTCCCGGTCCCCAGAACGACTGGTAACCCTTGTTCACGAAGCGCGAGCCGGCCTGCATCACTTCGGTCGGGCCGCCCATGTGGAACGTGAAATGTTCGATGCCCTTCATGAACGGCGGCGTCTGGATCAGGAACAGCGTGTGGTGGTCGAGCGTGCCGGCCGGGCGCAGGAACGGGCCGGCGCCCACGAGGCGGTCCGTGCACGCGAAGCCGAGGCGCTCCACATAGAAGCGCTCCGCCCGCGGCACGTCCGGCACGAAGTAGACGACGTGCGACAGCGTGCGCGGCAGCGCGGGAGCGTTCTCGTCGACAGCAACCACGTTCGGCTTGCGCTGTGCCGGCGCGCCGGGCGCATTGATGGTTTCGGCCGGCATGTCGAGCGGGCGGCGCACCGTGACCTGGAAGCCGAGCACGAAGCCCATGTCATCCACCGATTCGATGCCGCCATCGGGCAGGCGCTTCACTTCGCGGTCGCGGCCCAGTTCCTCCGCAATGGCGCCCAGCGCCGCTTCGTCCGCCACGCCATAGACGGTCTTGCGCAGCATGCTGGCCGTGCCCATCGCCGGCGGCAGGCTTGCGTCGTCCTTGTGCGCCAGCACGATCGCCGTGCCGTCCAGGGCCTCGAAGCGGCCGTCGCCGGCCGGGTGCAGCCCGTAGTCGGTGAGATACTGCGCGCAGGCGGCAACGTCGTCCACGCCAAAGACCAGCGCGTCGGGTCCGATGATATTCATGATGTCTCCTGTGTGTTTGTGAGTCTGGTGTCCGACACCTTTCCCTCTCGGGAATGGTGTCGGACACCGGTTTGTCCTAGATGGCTACCCGTCCGCCCAGCGTTTCCGCGACCCAGTCGGCGATATACGCGCCGGCGTTGGCCGAATTGTCGAAGCTCGAATGCTGCACGCCGCCCTCGCGGTCCGTGAAGATCTTCAGCTCCCGGCCGGGGCTGTTCACGAGCTGGTCGTAGGTGCGCTGTGCCCAGTGCAGCGGGATCTGCGAATCCTTTTCGCCATGCGTGACGAGGAATGGCACGGTGATGCGGTCCAGCACACCGTCCAGGTGCACGTTCTCCGCGATGCGCATGAAGTCGTCCATGTCCTTTGCACCCCAGACCCAGCGCACGTGTTCCCAGTAATGGGGCACCGGGAAGCTGCCTTCCTTCGCCAGCCGCTTCTTCTGCACGTCGCGCCAGTCATGGTTGGCGCCCCACACCACGCCGCAGGCGAAGCGCGGCTCGAAGGCCACCGCGCGGGGGCAGTAGTAGCCGCCCAGCGACACGCCTTCCAGGCCGATGCGCTTCGGATCGACATCGGCGCGGCGCTCCGGTGCCGATTCCAGCCAGTCGACGACCTTCGATGCCCAGCGCTCGCTGTCATGAACAGCCGTCATGCCGTGCAGGCGCAGCGCTTCGCCGGTGCCCGGCTGGTCGATCACCAGCGAGGACACGCCGCGCTGCGCGAGCCAGCGCGGCAGGCCGACGCGGTATTTCATTTCCTTCGTCGAGTCCAGGCCGTTGACCTGCACGAGAAGCGGCGCGGGTCCCGTCACGCCCTCGGCGCGGACGTAGAGCCCCGCGATGTGCCCATCGCCATAGGGGATTTCCACGCGTTCGCAGTTCTCGCCGGCCAGCCGGATGCCGCGCGCGAACACGTCGAGGAAGCGCTTGTAGAGCTCCGTGCGGCCCGGTGCGCCATGCGCCTGCAGGCGCTCCGCGGTCAGGTAATAGGTGGCGGCACGGCCGTACTTGTCACCGGCGGAGATGAGGCGGCCGCGCCGCTCGTCTTCCTCGGCAAGGCCGCACAGCTTGTCGGCCATGTTCGACCAGGTGGCGCGAAATGCGCGGGTGCCCTCGGCGTCGGGCTGGCGCGCGGCTTCCTGCAACGGCGCGCACATTTCTTCGATCTCGCCGATCCTGGCGCCCATCTCGATGGCCAGGTCGACCGACAGGTTCCACACATAGTTGGTCGGGAAGTACTTGAACATGCTGTTTCCTTTGTTTATTGGGGTAGCGGCGCGCCCTGCGGCGGCGCCGGCACGACGGCTGTCAGCAATATAAGGAAACGGCACGATGCCGAAAAATGGATTATTTCCATGGCAGCCATCCGCCGGATCGATACCTGGCCAGGACAAGGGCTGCGCTGTTGAAAAAAGGCGACAGTAAATTGTTAAACCACCACGCAAATTTGAAAACTATTTGATGCCGCACAGCAATCCCTCTATCGTTCGATGCTTACCGGCCGCCGCCACCGTCCTTGCGGCACAACGAACAACAATGGATCACTACGGAATGAAACGCACACTGTTAGCTGCAGCGCTCCTCGGCACCTTTGCCATCGCCCACGCGGCCGATCTCGGCAGCGACAACCTCAGCATCACCGGCTTCGGCACCCTGGCAGCCGCGAAAAGCAATACGGAAGATGCCCGCTACACGCGCTCGAACCAGCGCGAAGGCACGGCCGGCACGACGACCATCGGCCTCGATTCGAACCTGGGCCTGCAGGCCACGTACAAGTTTTCCGACAAGCTGTCGGCCACCACGCAGATCCTGTCGCGCAAGTCGACCGGCGACAGCTTCACGACCGAGCTGGCCTGGGCATTCGTGAAATACCAGGTCAACGACGATGTCGCCGTGCGGGTGGGCCGCGTGGTGATGCCGACCTTCCTCATCTCCGATTACCAGAACGTGGGCTATGCCAACACGATGATGCGTCCGCCGACCGAGCTGTATGGCTCGAACTTCCTCGAGAATATCGACGGCGCGGACGTCAGCTGGCAGCACAGCGTGGGCGAGACGAACTTCACGGCGCAGGCGGTAGCCGGCGTGGTGCGCGGCAAGGCCTACACGGCGCAGGACAAGTCGGTGGAGCGCTTCCAGTCGCCGCACGCGGCGTTCGCCTTCACGGCCGAACGCGGCCCGGTGCTGCTGCGTGTCGCCCACGTGCGCGGCAAGCTGACGATCGACGCGAAAGACCTGAACATGCTGGCGGATGCCGTGTCGCATGCCGGCTTCGGCCAGTTCGCCAGCGATTTCAGCATGCGCGAGAAGAAGGTGATCTCGTTTACCTCGGTGGGCCTGATGGCTGACTGGAACAACATCGTCGTGCAATCGGAATACGGCATCCGCCGCGGCGTGGACAAGATGTTCCTGGCCGACGCGGATGCGTGGTACACGATGGCCGGCTATCGCTTCGGCAAGGTGCTGCCTTACTACGCGCACGGCAGCTTCAAGTCCAAGCCCTCGGTCGACATCCCGGCCGGCCTGGCGAACATTCCCGCGCTGTACGGCGCGATGTCGGGCATTCTCGCGCCCACCGGCCAGAAGTCGGACACGATCGGCGTGCGCTGGGACTTCGCCAAGTCGGCCGCGCTGAAGGTGCAGGTCGACCGCATCAAGCCGGGCGTCAAGAATGCGCTGCTGTCGGACGTCACGCCAGCCGGCGTGGGCAAGAACGTCACCGTCGTCGCCGCCGGCGTCGACTTCGTGTTTTAAGGATCAGCCATGAAAAAAATCTACAGGATCGCCGTCGCCGCCGTGCTGGCGACCGCCGCCGCCACCGCCGCCGCTGAAACGGTCGTGATCGTCAGCGCCAAGAATCCCGCCACCCGCATGTTCTCGGAGCAGGCCGCCCAGTTCTTCCTCGGTAAATCGACGATGTTCACGCCGGTCGACCAGGCCGACGGTTCGGCGATCCGCAACGAGTTCTACAAGAAGGTGACCGACAAGGATGCCGCCCAGGTGAAGGCCATCTGGTCGAAACTCGTCTTCACCGGCAAGGCGCAGGCGCCGAAGGAATTCAAGTCGAACGCCGACGTGAAGAAGGCCGTGGCCGACGATCCGAAAGCGATCGGCTATATCGACAAATCGGCCGTGGACGATACCGTCAAGGTCATTCTGACCCTGCAGTAAGCGCTTTTCCACTCCCCTGGGCGCCGAACAGCTCGACGAGCAGCGCGCGCAGCCAGGCGCTGGCACCGTCCTTGTGGTATTTGCGGTGCCAGTGCTGTTTCAGGTCGAACGGCGGAATGTCCAGCGGAGGTTCCAGCAGCCGGATGTCCGCCAGTTTCGCGAACGATTCTCCTACCGCCCGCGGTACCGTCACCACCAGGTCGCTCGACGCGATCAGGAACGGGATCGACATGAAGTGCGGCGTCGACAGCACCACCCTCCTCTCGATCTTCTGCCGCGCCAGGAACTGTTCGAACACTTCCTGGCTGCGCCCTTCCGCCTTGATCACGGCGTGCCCCATCTTCAGGAATGCCTCCAGCGTGAGCCGCCGCGCACGATAAGGGTGCCCCTGCCGCAGCAGGCAGGTGAAATCGTGCGAGAACAGGCGCTGCTGGAACAGGTTGCGATGGTGCAGGTCGGGAAAGTAGCCCACGGCCAGGTCCACGTCGCCGCTTTCCAGGGCCCGCGCCAGCTCGCCGGGCGGCATGGTCACCGAACTGATCGTCGCCTCCGGCGCGTCGCGCTGCAACCGGTCCAGCAGCTTGGGCAGGAACGTCATCTCGCCGATGTCCGACAGCGCCAGCGTGAAGCGCCTGCGCGTGGTGGCGGGGTCGAAATCGCGGCGCGCCAGCACGTCCGTCTCGAGGCGCTGCAGGATGTCGCGGGTGGGCGCGATCAGGTCGAGCGCGCGCGGCGTGGGTTGCATGCCCTGCGTGGTGCGCACGAACAGCGGGTCGCCGAGGGCCGTGCGCAGCTTGTTCAGCGCCACGCTGACGGCCGGCTGGCTCATCCCCAGGCGGCGCGCGGCCCCGCTCACGCTCTTTTCCTCGAACACCGCCAGCGCCACCGGCAGCAGGTTCATGTCGAAAGCCTTCACACGCCCTCTCTATTACGTTTTCGAATTCAGATTATGCAATAAATTCCATTTTCAGATAGCGCAGATTGCGTGATCATCGTTCCACGACGGGCCGGTCCAGGCCCGCGCCACCGCGGGAGCCCCTGGTTCCCGACAAGGAGACGATCTTGCGCAACCTGATACCCGGCAGCGCCCTGCCTGCCTTTGCCCTCGCTTGTACCGCTGCTTTTGCCCTTGGTTTTACCGTTGCTGCATCCGCCACGGAACCCGTGCGGATCGGCGTCATCACTTCTCTCTCCGGCCCCGCCGCGCACAGCGGCGCGCAAATGAAAGCGGGCGTCGATACGTGGCTGCGGCTGAACGGCGCCATGGCCGGCGGCCGCAGGATCGAGGTACTGTACCGCGACGACACGGGGCCGCAGGCCGAGGTGGCCAAGCGCCTGGCCACGGAACTGGTCAGCCGCGACAAGGCCGACATTCTTGCAGGCTTCATCTTCACCCGAACGCGATGGCCGCCGCCAGCGTGGCCGACCGGGCCCGGCGCCCGCTGGTGGTGATGAACGCCGCCGCTTCCGGCATCACGAAACGCTCGCCCTACGTGACCCGCACGTCGTACACGATCGCGCAGTCGGTGGTGCCGCTGGCACAGTGGGCGCACAAGACCGGTTCGCGCAGGGTGTATTCGCTCGTGGCGGACTACGCCCCCGGGCTGGACGGCGAGGAATGGTTCGATCGCACGTTCAAGGCGGCCGGCGGCACGATCGTCGGCTCCGTGCGCACGCCGCTGTCCACCGTCGACTACGGCGCCTATGTGCAGCGCATCAAGGATGCAAAACCGGATGCGGTGCACGTGTTCCTGCCGAATGGCCAGCCCATGGTGTCGTTCATGAAGGCGTGGCACGAGAAGGGTCTGGGCAAGGCCGGCATCCGTTTCCTCGGTGGCGAAGGCTGGGCCGACCAGGATGTGCTGGCGCAAGGCGGCGAAGGCCTGGCGGGTATCTACACGGCCGGCTTCTACGCCTGGTCGCGCCCGGGGCGGAGAACGCCCGGTTCCGCGAAGCGTTCGCGAAGACCGTGGGCGGCCGTTTCGAACCGAACTTCCTTGCGGCTTCCGCCTACGACGGCATGGCCCTGATCGCCGCCACGCTGGCGAAAACGGGCGGCAAGGCGGACGGCCCCACCTTCATGAAGGCGGTGAAGGGCTACCGCGCCGCCAGCCCGCGCGGCACGGTCACGATTGACGCCGCCACCAACGACATCGTGCAGACGATCTACATTCGCCGCATCGACAAGAGTGCCGGCGGTTTTGTCGCCAATGAAATCGACCGGTATGACGCGGTCCACGACCCCGTGAAAAACTAAAAGGAGACCACCATGACCTATCCACTGAACCGCTGGTACGTTGCCGGCTTCGACTGGGAGGTGACCGACGCGCCGCTCGGCCGCACCTTCCTCGACCGCCCGGTCGTGCTGTTCCGCGACGCCACCGGCCGGGTTGCCGCCCTCGAAGACCGCTGCTGCCACCGCGCCCTGCCCCTTTCCTGCGGCCGTGTCGAGGATGGCGCGCTGCGCTGCGGCTACCATGGCCTGTTGTTCGCCGCCGATGGCCAGTGCATCGACGTGCCCGGCCAGGCCAGGATTCCTGGCAAGGCGCGCGTGGCGCCATACCCCGTCGCCGTCGTCGACCAGGTGATCTGGATCTGGATGGCACAGGAAACCGGTGGCCAGCCGGACCGCGAGCCTCCCCGCGTGCCCGCCCATGCCGACCCGCGCTATCGCTTCCGGGGTGGCGCGTTCCACTACCAGGCACCGTACCAGCTGATCCACGACAACCTGCTCGACCTGAGCCACGTGGGCTACGTGCACACGAAAACGATCGGCGGCAACGCCCGCGTGCACATGGAAGCGCCGACGAACGTGGCGGCCGACGGTGAACACGTGCGGGTGGTGCGCAGGATGATGGCGTCGACGCCACCGGCCACCTATACGGCGGCGTGGCCGTTCGAGGGCGCCATCGACCGCTGGCAGGAGATCGATTTCCACGTGAGCCACCTGCAGATCTTCACGGGCGCCGTCGATGCCGGTGCCGAACCGATCGACAATCCGGATCGGGGCGGCTTCCACATGCGCGGCTTCCACGGCGTCACGCCGGAAACGGCAACCACGTCGCACTACTTCTGGACGATGGCCGCATCGAGCCACCCCGACGGGCCGGACAACCTGGAGACCGTGTACCGGCAAACGGCCGACACCTTCGAGGAAGACCGCGTGATCATCGAGGCGCAGTGGCGCAACATGCAGCGCTTTGGCCAGCCGCCGATGGTGGATATCCACGTCGATGCGGGCGCGAACCGGGCAAGGCGCGTCATCGCGCTGCTGAAAGAGAACGATGTGGAAAACAACCGGGAAAGCGCCGTGCAATGAAAGCCGTCATTTGCAGTATTGCGGACACCACGCCCGAAGTCCGGATCATCGAGCTGGCGGCGGCCGACGGCGGCCCGCTGCCGCCCTATGAACCGGGCGCCCACCTGGACGTGACGCTGCCCGGCGGGATCACGCGGCAGTACTCGCTGTGCTGCGCCGCGCCGTCGCCGCTGCGCTACCGGATCGCGGTCAAGCGCGAACCCCGGTCGCGCGGCGGCTCGGCATGGCTGCACGACGCGGCCGCCCAGGGATCACCGGTGGAAATCGGCACGCCGCGCAACGCCTTCGCGCTGGCACCCGCGGCGTCGGCGCACCTGCTGTTCGCCGGCGGCATCGGCATTACGCCGGTGCTGTCGATGGCCCATGCGCTGGCCCGGCGCAACGCACCCTTCCGGCTCGCCGTCTTCGCCCGCGCGCCGGACCTGGTGCCATTCGCCGGCGAACTGGGAGCTGCGCCGTTGGCGCCCTTCACCAGCGTGCATTGCGCATTGGGTCCGGACGAAACGGCCGCCGCGATCGACGCGCTGCTGGCCGCCGCGGTGGACGGCACGCATGTGTATGCGTGCGGACCCGCACCGTTCATGGCAGCGGTCACGGAGCGGGCCGCTGCCCGGTTCGGGGCCGATTGCGTGCACACCGAGTCGTTCGGCGCCATCGCGCCGGCCGGGGGCGACCGCGCGTTCGTGCTGCGCCTGCTGCAAAGCGATCGCGAGATCGCCGTACCGGCCGACCGCACCGCCCTTGCCTGCCTGCAGGACGCCGGGATCGACGTCGCGTCGTCGTGCGAGGTGGGCGTGTGCGGCACGTGCATGACACGGGTACGCGAAGGCCAGGCGGATCACCGCGACAGCTACCTGACCACCGCGGAACGGGAAAGCTGCTTCCTGCCATGCGTGTCGCGGGCGGTGACGCCGGTGCTGGCGATCGACCTGTGAAGCGGGCGCGGGGCCCACGTTTCGCCGCGCGCCGCCTTTCCCTGGCGGGCGACCCGCGATAGCGGGGCGGCACCGACGCTACCGGACCCGGGGCGATTGCGGCATACTGTGCGACCCGCAACGCCCTGCCACGTATCCATGAGAACAAAATCGGACGAGCGGCGCCACCACATCCTCCAGGTGGCCGCCGCGACCTTCAGCGAACTTGGTTTCGAGAACACCACGATGTCCGACATCGTCTCCCGCATCGGCGGCTCCAAGTCCACGATCTACAGTTACTTTCCCTCCAAGGACGTGCTGGCCCAGGCCGTGCTCGCGCATACGGCGCAGATCAGGTTGCAGCAGGCCTTCCAGGCGCTGGACACGGCGCGGCCACTGCGCGACGTGCTGCGCCAGTTCGGCCGCACCTACCTCGTGCAGCTGCTGGCGCCGGAAATGCTGTCGGCCGTGCGCATGGCCCAGCAGAACACGCACCGCACGGAACACGGCAAGCACTTCTACGAGGCCGGGCCGCGCACCGGCTGGACCATCATCCAGAAGTTCCTCGAGCACCACACGCAGGCCGGCACCATCCTGCCCTGCGACGGCTGGGTCGCGGCGATGCACCTGAAGGGGCTGCTGCAGGGCGAGCTGCTCGAGCGGGCCATGTTCGGCGAACAGATCACGGCCGTGCGCGCCATCCACCAGGTGGCCGACCGCGCCATCGAGGTCTTCCTCAGGGCATACGGCGCGCCCGGCGCCTGACGACGTTGCGCGCCACACGGCGTGCCTTTGTCCTGCTGGCCCGGAGCGTCGATCCGCCAGGGATCGGGAAGTCGCGTGATGTACTTTACCTTTCGGTTAGTTGCATTTTTTTGGCATCAGCTTTGCGGACGTGCTTCGCCATGCCGACGCCAGTGCGTGTGCCGGAGGTCCCCACGCGCGCTGGCGCCCGTCACTACGTGCCGCTGCGCGGCCGGGGCGGCAATGTCCCGCCACCCCGGCCCTCCTGCCTTACTGCCTTGGCGATGGCAGTTGCACTTCCTGCCGCTGCACGATCTCGGCGGCGTTGAACCCCACGCCCAACGATACCTTGCCGGCCGAGGTCCGCCACCCGTTCCCCTTCTCATCCCAGTACGACAGCAGGCGCCGCTCAACGGGGATCGTCACGACCCGCTCGCCGCCGGCGGGCAACTGTACGCGGGCAAAGCCCACCAGTTTCACGGCCGGCGTCTCCACCGGTGCCGGCAGTGCGCCACTGTAGACCTGCACGACGGTCGATCCGGCCCGGGCACCCGTATTCTTCACGCGCACGGAGACCGTGGCCGCCGTGTCGCCCTGCCCCGGCCGCACGCCCAGCTGGTCCAGGCTGAACGCCGAGTACGACAGGCCGTAGCCGAACGGGAACAGCGGCTTCTGGCCATGTTTCTGCAGATAGCGGTAGCCGACGAACACGCCCTCGTCGTAGCGCACGGTGCCGCCGCCGCGATAGGGCCGCGGGCCCTGGCTTTCATCCGCCGGGAACGACACGGGCAGCCGGCCGCCCGGTTCCGCGTCGCCGAACAGCACGTTGGCGATCGCCGTGCCGGCAGCGGCGCCGGGATACCACATCTGCACCACGCCCTTGACACGGGACAGCCAGGGCATTTTCACGGCGCCGCCCGTGTTCAGCACCACCACGGTGTTCGGATTGGCGGCGGCCACGGCGTCGACCAGCGCATCCTGGTCGGCCGGCAGCGCATAATCGTCGCGATCCATTTCCTCGCCCGTCACCTGGTTGACGAAGACGATCGCCACGTCGGACTTCTTCGCCAGCGCCACCGCATCCGGAATCATCGACGCGCCCTGCCAGCCCAGCTGGATGCGCGGCCCGGTGAACGCGCCCCGGGACGAATACGCCACCTCGATGCGCACCTTGCGGCCCTTCTGCAGCGGCACCGTGCCATGCAGCGGATACGTGAACGGCCCCGAGCCGGGGAATCCTTCGGCCGTCGACCGGGCACCGTCGATGACGGCCTTGCCGTCGACCGTCACCTTCACCGCGCCACTGACGGAAGCGGTCAGCCGCACGGGGCCATCCTTGTCCGGGGTGTATTCGGTCACCCATTTCGCCGACCACTTCGCCGGCATCGACATCGATGGCTTGCCCTTGATGTCGATGTCCTTCACCGTGTCTTCGCCCAGCGGCGCACCACTGTGATCCTCGGTGCCGAAGTACTGCACGCGCCAGCCCGCCTTGCCGTCCGGCGCCACCAGCCCCACCGGCGGCGCAAAGAGGCCGCCATCGGCGGACATCGACGGCAGCACCACGTCGCCCTGCGAACCCTGGGCATGCGCCACCTTCGCGGCGTTGCCGGCCTTTGCCGCGATGGCTTCCAGGGGCGTGACGAACTGGCCGGGATCGACGAAGGTCGACCACATCACGCCAGTCACCGCTTCCCTGCCGGCCGGGCCGATGACGGCGATCCGCCCGGTGCGCCGCAACGGCAGCACACCGCCCTCGTTCTTCAGCAGCACGGTGCCGCTTTCCGCCACCTTCACGGCCAGCGCCTGGTGTGCCGGGTTGGTGACCACGGCGGCCGGCGTATCGGTGACGGGATTGTCGAACGTGCCTGTCGAGAACAGCGCCCACAGCGTGCGGCGCGCGGCATCGTCGAGCCGGGCTTGCGGGATGCGGCCATCCCTGAACCCTTCCGCCTTGCGCAGGAACGGTTGCAGCGACCATGAATCGATGCCGGCATTGAATTGGGCGATGCCGTCCGCGCCGCCCATGAAATCGGTGGCCATGTAACCGTCGAAGCCCTGACGCTTGATGAGCGACAGCAGCCATGCGTTTTGCAGCATGAAGGTGCCGTTCACCTTCGGGTAGGAACCCATCAGCGACCCGATCCGCGCCCGCTCCACCAGGTAGTTGAACGGCAGGTTGTACACCTCGTGCAGCGCGCGCTGACCCACTTCCACGTTCAACGTCAGCCGTTCCCGTTCCGTGTGGTACACCGTGTAGTGCTTGGCCATGGCGATCACGTGCTCGCCCTGCATGCCGGCGGCCACCTCGGCTCCCAGCGCGGCGTTGACCAGTGGGTCTTCACCGAACGATTCCGTCAGGCGCCCCGACAGCCCGTCGCGCGCCACGTCCACCGTGGGGCCGAGGATCACATTCCAGCCCTTGCCGCGTGCCTCCGTGGCGATCGCCTTGCCGTATTCGCGCGCCAGCGCCGCGTCGAACGTGGCGCCCAGTTGCAGCGGCACGGGAAACGCGGTCACGCCCTTGTCGCCACGCAGGCCCGCCGACGCATCCACGCGGGTCAGCGCCGGCACGCCCAGCGATGCCAGCGGCGCGTACTCGGCCGGGTCGACCGCGCTGACCAGCGCCACCTTCTGCTCTAAGCTCATCGCCTTCAGCAACTGGTCGGCCCGCACATGCGGCGCCTGCGTGGCATCGCGCCACGGCTGCGCGGCCGGTTCGGCTTGGGCCATGATCGCGATGGCCAGGCCCACGTGCAGGACCACGCCGCGGCGCAGCAGATTCAGTTTCGTCATCTCGTCTCTCTTGTCGTTGTGAAATCAAATGATTGCGGCGCGGCGACCGGCAGCCTGCGAATATACAGCCAGCCGAGCCCCGTGGTGAAGCTGACGGCCACGGTGAGCGTGACGAACAGCGTGGTCGGCCCGCTTTCGATCAGCAGCGGCGTGGCCAGCGCGGCCACGGCCGCCAGCATGCGGGTGAAGAACGTGGTGGCGCCCTGCGCCGTCGAGCGCAGCAGGGTCGGGAACAGTTCCTGGCTCCAGACCTTCCACATCGACTCGCCGGCAAACGCGCCGCCGATACCCTGCAGTATCTGCCATGCGGCCAGCGACGCCACGTTCACGCCGAACAGGATCGGCATCAGCTGCCCGGCCACGGCCAGCACGCCACCGGCCACGAACCACGTCATCCGCGACGGCAGGTCGACGGTGCGCATGAACAGCACGGCGCTGGCGAAGGAAATGACCAGCACCGCGGTGTTCACCAGCCCCGCCGTGGAAATGGACGTATGCGCCACTTCCGTGTACAGCAGCGTGCCGAACTGCCCGCCCGTGTTGGCGGCCAGGTTGAACACGCCATAGAACAGGGCCAGCGCGATGAACGGGCCGATGAAGCGGCGGTTGAACAGTTGCCGCATGCCGCCCGCGTCGATGTCCGTATCGTCGCTGCGTGCGTCGGCATCGGCGCGCGCCCGCATCCATTCGACCGATTCGGGCAGCGTGGCCCGCAGCGCCAGCACCAGCAGCGCGGCCACCAGCACGTGCCCCCACATGAGCCGCCCACCCAGCTCGCCCAGGTTGCCGACGATCACCTGCAGCACGTAGGTCGTGCCGATCGCCGCCATCCACAGCACGTGCGAGAAGGCGATCAGCCGGCCCTTGAAGCCGGGCGGCGCTTCCTCCGCGATCATCGCCATCGATACCGGCAAGTCGGCGCCGATGCAGAAACCGACGATGATGGTCCCCGCATACAGCACCGCCAGCGAGGGCGCGAACGCCAGCATGGCCGTGCCGAGCGCCAGCCCGACCATCGTGGTGGTGAACACGCGGCGCCTGCCGAAGCGGTCGCCCAGCCGCCCGCCGACGAGTGCGCCGATGGCGAACAATGCCGTCAGCACGGCGGACAACTGGCCGATCCGCATCAGGGTCAGGCCGAAATGGTCCTTGTACAGCACCAGCGCGCCGCCGCTGGTGATGATGGCCGCGGCATCCAGGTAGGACGCCATGCCCGCCAGGATCGCCACGCGCCAGGCGGAACGCGGCAAGTCCCGCAGGCGCGGCACGGGGATGGCTTCGACCTTCATGCGCCCTCCCCTTGCGGCAACGAATCTCCCGTGAAACCGGGCGGCCGGCCCAGCCCGCGCGCCCGGAACAGCCATGCGGGCGAACAGCTCCATGCGTGGCAATAGCTGTTCGCGTGGATGTCGCCATACGGCGAAGCCAGTGGATCGGCGGGGTCGAACGCTTCCCAGAACGTGTCGGCGCCCGCATCGAGCATGCCGCCCCAGTAAGAACGCACGAGTTCCAGCGCTTCCCCGGCCATCCCGCAGGCCAGCATGGCCTCGGCGATGTAGTGGTAAGCATACGGGGTGATGGGCCTCACGGCCTGCGGATCGGCCAGCGCGTTGCGCAAGGCCGCCTGCGCGACGTCCACCGATTCGGGAATCCCGGCCAGCACGATCCACGCCTGGGCCACGCACGACACCTGTTGCCCAGGGCCGCTCGTGTAAACGCCCCGCCCCGCGTCGAACAGCTGCTTGCGCGCGGCCGCCGCCATGCCGTCGACAAGCGGGCCATAGTGATCAACCTCGCCGGCGCAGTCGAGCAGTGCGGCCAGCGCCAGCATGCGCCGCAGCGCGAACACGATGACGGCATGCGTGGCGGCACTCTTGTCCAGGCCGAAGGCCCAGTCGATGAAGCACCACGTTTCGCCCGTGTCGTGGAACATCAGCGTGTCGTCGAGCCGCGCCAGCAGGCAGTCGACCTGGCGCCGCGCCACCGGCCACAGCTCGCGGCCGCAGACGGTGTCCCCTGTCGCTTCCACGTACTCCTGCAACGTCACGCAGAACAGCGCCGCGTAGTCGAGCGTGGTGGTGTCGCCGTACGTCGGTTCCGGCCGCTCATAGACGCAGCCGTTCACCAGCCCGTCGGAACGCGGCAGGCCGGCAAACAGGTACAGGCAGCGCTTGACGACATCGTCGGCGCGCAGCGTGGCATAGCTGGCCAGCGCCTGCAGCCGCAGGTCGCCCACCCAGAGCCGCCGGTCACGCCGCGGGCCATCCTCGAACGCCGTCTGCAGGCAGTCCCGCAGGGTGCGCTGCGCAACGAGGTCGACCCGGCGGATCCATTCCGGATACGCCGCCGGCAACGGCGCCGGCTCGTTGCGGGCCGACGTGACCGCGTGCGCCGTCATCGCCTCGAAACGCACGCCGAAGCGGCGCGACGCGGCCAGTACCTCGACCTTCACGTAGCGGAACGCGTGCCGGCGCGGCAGCTTGGCCACCGCCGGAAGGTCGTCGATCGTGACGATCTCCTCCGGCAGCCACGCGGCGCTGATCCAGCCCGAATACGGATAGAGCGGCTCGGCCACGTCGGTGGGCACTTCGCCGAACGTGAGCCGCAGGCGGATCGGACTGTCGGCAACGCTGCCCACCGGCACGGCGCGAAACGACAGGTAGCCCGTCAGGTGCTCGCCGAAATCGACGATGAAGGCGGCGCCCTCGGCCCAATCGCGGCGCGCCAGGTCGGCGCCACCGGCCACCGGCCGCATCGCATGGCGCAATGCCAGGTCGGGCCGCGATTGCGCCTCCACCAGCGCGACCGGCAGGATGGCGCGCTCGTTCAGCGCCGGCGTCAAGGCCTGTGCCGTGCGCAGGAATGCCGCCACCGGTTCCCCGGCCGGCAGGTTGACCCGCCGCGCCTCCTCCGCCGCGTTGGCCTGGGCGATCTGTTCCGGACTTGGTTTCATTGCTCTCCTTGTTGTCACGTGAAACGGTGCTTACCAGCGCTTGCTCAGGCTGACGGACACCACGCGGCCCAGTGGGTTGGCCGTATTGCCGTCGAAGCCCAGGATCGAGCCGCCGGTATAGAACACGGGCGGGTCGCGGTCGAACAGGTTCGTCACGTCGATGGCCAGCGTGGTGTTGTCGAGAATGCCGCGGTCCTTGAAGTTCCAGGCGAAGTGGCCGTCGACCGTGTTGAAGCTCGACACGCGCTGCACCGGCGACACGCCCGTGTTGCGGAACGTGCCCACGTGGTTGGCGAACAGCGCCGCGCTGAAATCGCCGCGCACCAGGCCGGCCTGCAGCCGCACCTTGTTGCGCACCGCGTAGTTCGTGTCCAGCAGCTCGATGGTGTCCGCCACGCCCGGCACGTTCTGGTCGAACGTCATCATGTGGCTGCCGGACAGGCCGAACTTCCACTGCCCCACGGCGCTCCTCAGCTGGTACTCCACGCTGTAGTCGATGCCCTGGATCTTTTCATCGGCAAAATTCTGGCGGCGCAGGTCGTACACCACGTACGGCAGGCCGACATCGGGATACACGAGGCCGTCGTGGCGCATGCCCGCCAGCAGCGGTTCGACGATCCCGCGCCAGTCCGCATCGCTGGCACCGGCCGGCCGCAGGATGCGATATGGCGCGTATGCATCGATCGGATTGGTCAGCACGCCGAACGTGGGGAACGTGATCACATCCTTGTAATCGATGCGGAAGTACGTCAGGCCCACCTTGAAGCCTTTCAACAGTTCCGGCCCCAGGTCGAGGCCCACGTTGTAGGTGTTGGCCTTTTCCGGTTTCAGGTTGTTGCCGCCTGCCAGCCACACCGCATAGTCGGAGGGTGCCGCGCTGGCACAGCCGATGTGCTGCACGGGATTGCAGTCGGCGCGGATGACGCGGGTATCGATGGCCGTCGGCGCGTCGGCCAGGCTGGGCGCGTGGAACGAGCGGCCGGCGGAGAAGCGCACCTTCACGCCGTCCGTCACCGTCCAGTTGGCGCCCACCTTCGGATTGGTCGTGTTGCCCACGTCGCTGTACTTGTCCCAGCGCGCGGCCACCGACACGTCCAGCCTGCGCACGCCGGGCAGCGCATTGGCGTCGCCGACGACGGGGAAATACAGCTCGCCGAACACGAAGTCGTCGTCGCGCGTGCCTTTCGACGTGTAGGGTGCCGACGTGAAGTTGCCGCCCACGGGGCCGGCCGACGTCAAGCCTTCCATTTCCTCGCGTCGGGTGCCCGCACCCAGTGCCGCCCTGGCCTTGCCGCCGCCCATCGCGAACAGCGGGCCATCGAGCTTCACCTGCGCTTCCTTCAGCGTATGCCGGGCGTTGTAGCGGGTGACGAAGTTGCCGATCCGCGCCAGCAGGCCGGCGCTCGTCTGCGCGCCGATGCCGGTCGGGTTGAACGTGCCGTCGGCCGCGCTGGCGATCGCCAGCGCCTGGTGGATGCCGTAGTTGTTGACGTCATCCTTCTCGATGCCGTAATTGAAGGCGACCCTGGCGTTCCACTCGTTCGGCAACTGCACGTTGGCGCCTGCCACCAGGCTGCGCGTACTGGTGGTGATGCGGTTCGTGAAGGCGCCGAAATCCGCTTCGGGGTTGTACGTGACTGTTTGCGGCGCATTGGCCGCCGCGCCGGCAAGCGGCAGGTAGAAGGGGCTGGTCGAGGGCACCGTCAGCGCCAGGCCGCCGCTGGTCACGCCGCCACCGGTCACGCGCGAATCGAGGGTGCGACCGGAGTACAGGAAGCTGGCGAACAGCTCCGTGGATTCGCCGGCGTCCTGCCGCACGCTGAAGTATGCCTGGTCGCGGCGCTGCGCCGGATACAGGTCGTTGCCGCGGTTGCTTTCGCAACGGACCGGGTCGCCCGGCACGAGCGCGCCGTTACCGGCCCTGTTGCCGATGATGGGATAGTTGACGCCCCCCACGCTGGCGGTACCCGGCGTGCAGTTCGAGGAACGCGTGTCCGGCCCGCCCCAGCGGCGCTGGTCGGCCACCGCGTAGGAACGGCCAAAGCCGTCCAGTGCCGAGTTTTCCGACCGTTCGATGGCGGCCAGCGCATGGCCGCCATCCCATTTGTGGCCCACCAAGTGGCTGAAGTTCTTCGTGCGGTAGCCGTCGGCGCTGCCGAAGCGCGCCTTGGTCTCGGCGCCGTTGAAGTTCTTGCGGGGCACGAAGTTGATGACGCCGGCCACGGCATCGGAACCGTAGATGGCCGAGCCGCCGTCGGCCATCACTTCCACCCGTTCCAGGATCGAGGTGGGAATCGAACCCGCGTCCGGTGCGGTCTGGTTGATGCCGGCGCCGGGCAGGCGGTGGCCGTCGAGCAGCACGAGCGTGAGGCCGGCGCCGCCATTGCCCACGCCGATGCCGTGGATCGCCGGCTGGTCCACGAAGTTGGCCTGGTTCTGGCCATTGTTGATGCCCGACGCGCCGAAGTTGTTCATCTCCGGCACGGAGCGCAGCAGCTCGGTGGATGTCGTGGCGCCGGTGGCGGCGATGTCTTCGCGCCGGATTGTCGTCACGTCGGAGCCCACGGCGGCCACGCCGCGGATGCTGGTGCCGGTGACGGTCACGACGTTTTCGGGTTGCACGGCCTGCTGGGCCGAAGCGCCCTGGCACAAGCCCGCCAGGCCGCAGATCGCCAGCGCGATGCGGGTCTTGCGGGTGTGGAATGGTTGTAGCGGCATTGCCTGTCTCCTGTCGTTGATATGGTTGGTGCGTTGCACTGCGTACTGCAAGGCGCGACAGGGCACCGCGCACGGCCGCTGGCCGCGCGTGCGTGGTCCCGCCACGGAGAAAGAATCAGTGCGGCCCGGCGCGAGGCAGCATGCAGGCGGCGGGGGCCGGCGCATCCGGCGGCACCACGTCGACCTCGATGCCGGCGCGCTCCAGCATCTGCACGCCGGCATCGGGCGCGCCGGTATCGGTGACGACGCGGGCAATCCGGTCGAGCGCGCACAGGAACATGCCGCCGCGCTTGCCGAACTTGGAGGAATCGGCCAGCACCACCACCTCGCGGGCCTGGTGCACGAGGCGGCGGCCGGCGCCGATCAGCAGCGCGTCGGCTTCCATCACGCCCAGCGCGGCCAGGCAATGCGCGCCCATGAACAGACGGTCGGCATGGCAGTATTGAACGGCCTCCGTATCGAAGGGGCTGAGGATGACGCCCTGCGCCGGATAGACCTTGCCGCCGCTGAGGATCACGTCGCTGTCGCCGCTGGCCAGCAATGCGCGGGCGATCGCGAACGAATTGGTCACCACCCGCATGCGCCGCCCGGCCAGGAAGCCGGCCATGTGGAAGGTGGTCGTGCCGCTGCCGATGAGGAGCGTGTCGCCATCGGCGCACAGTGCCGCGGCACGGCGGGCAATGGCGCGCTTGCGCTCGACGTGGACGCGCGCCGCTTCCTCGAAGGTGGCGCCCTGCCATGGCCGCGCGATGGCGGGTTCGATACGGCGCGCGCCGCCGTGCGTGCGGTGCAGCTGGTCGGCCGTGTCGAGCAGCCGGATATCGCGCCGCACGGTGGCCGCCGACACCCCGAGCCAGGCGGCGAGCCGTGGGATGGGCGCCGCGCCGTGCTCGGCGAGCAGGCGCAGTAACTGTTTGTGACGATGACGCTGGTCCATCGCGGTCTCCTTGTCGACCCTTGGCGGGCCTTGTTGTCGCTCGACTTGTCGATCGAACTTATTTTTCAAACCTTAACGATCTGTAATTAAATATACGGCTTCATTAATCATGCGTAAACGTCTTACGAAAACATTACAAAAAGTTGATCGTTTGTTGTCGACTGGCCGCAACGTTCATTTATTGTTAAACTCTTTTCATGCATATCCTCCTTGCCGAAGACGACCCGATCCTTGCCGACGCCCTGTGCGCCCACCTGCGCGGCCAGGGCTACACGGTGGAACACGCGCCCAACGGCCCCGTGGCCGAGTACCTGCTCGGGCGCGAGTCGTTCGACCTGTCGATCCTGGACCTGGGGCTGCCGATGGTCGATGGCCTCGACGTGCTGCGGCACGTGCGCGCCACGAACCAGCTGATGCCCGTGATCGTGCTCACGGCGCGCGATGCACTGGAGAGCCGGGTGGCCGGGCTCGATGCCGGCGCGGACGACTACATGACCAAGCCCTTTGATTTCCCGGAGCTCGATGCGCGCGTGCGCGCCCTGCTGCGCCGGGCCAGCGCCGGCAGCGGCACGGCGGACCTGGGGTTCGGCAAACTCAGTTTCGACCCGCGCACGCGGCGCGCGGCGATCGGTGGCGAACCCGTCGAGCTAAGTCCGCGCGAATGGTCGCTGCTCGAACTGCTGCTGCTCCACCGCGACAATGTGGTGACGAAGGAACAGATCAACGAAAGCTGGACCAGCGACGGTGCCGGCACAGGGGCCGGCAACGCGATCGAGGTCTACATCCACCGGCTGCGGCGGCGCCTCGAAGGCTCCGGCCTTGACATTCGCACGGTGCGCGGGCTGGGTTACCTGCTCGAGGCGGACGGCCGGGCCGCGCGCGCCTGACCCGCATGGTCTCCCTGCACCGCAAGCTGCTGCTCTGGCTCCTGCTGCCGCAGCTGGTGCTGTGGGTGGCCGGCGGTTTCTTCACCTACCGGCTGGCCGCCGGCTATGCCAACCGTGCCATCGATGCCAGCCTGGCCCAGGCATCCCGCGCGCTGCTGCGGCAGGTGAAACCGATCGAACAGGGCTTGCTGATCGACTTTCCCCGCGCTGCCCAGGACGTGCTGGAAGCGGACCCGCGCGACCCCCTGATGTACACGGTGAGCACGCCCCCCGGCCACTTCATCCTGGGGAACGAAAACCTGCCCGCGCCGCCGGCCGGCATCGGCCGCAAGCTCGATACGCCGTACTTCTACGACGGCGACGTGGTGCCGCAACCCGATCCCAGCGGCACGCCCAGGCAGATGCGCATTGCCGCCCTGTACGTGGCGTTCGGCGACATCAGCGCACCGCGGCAGACGATGCTGGTGCAGGTGGCCCGCAGTAGCGCGAACCGCGAGGAACTGGCACGCGCGATCCTGGCGGACACGCTGCTGCCGCTGTCCGGCCTCGTGCTGCTGATGAGCGTGATCGTGTGGGCCGGCATCCGCGCCGGACTGGCGCCGCTGGCGCGGCTGCGCCGCGAAGTGGAAAGCCGCGCGCCCGGCGACCTCACGCCCCTGAAGCTCGACCTGGCCCCCACCGAACTGCGCTCGCTGGCCGGCGCGCTGAACGACCTGCTGGCCTCCGTGCGGCACCACGTGGGCGCCCAGCAGCGCTTCATCGCCGACGCGGCCCACCAGCTGCGCACCCCGCTGGCGGGCCTGAAAAGCCAGACGAAACTGGCCCTGGAAGCGGCCGGCGACGAGGCCCAGCGCAGCCGGCTGGACATGGTGCACCAGAGTGCCACGCGCAGTGCCCACCTGGTGGCCCAGCTGCTGACGCTGGCGCGCGCGGAGCCGGGCGCGGCGGCGCTGGAGCGCAGCCATTTCGACCTGCACCGCTTCGTGCGCGAAGTGGCGGCGCACCTGGTGCCACGGGCGCTGCGCGCGGGCGTGGACCTGGGCGTCGACGCGCCGGCCGGCGAGATCGCCATGCATGCGAATGCGGCGCTGCTGCGCGAAGCGCTGACCAACCTGGTCGACAACGCGATCCGCTACAGTGGCCGGGGCGCCGAAGTGACACTGCGCGTCAAGGAAGATAACGCGGATGCCGTCATCATCGTCGACGACAATGGGCCGGGCATCCCGGCCGCCGACCGCGAACGCGTGTTCGAGCGTTTCGTGCGCGCCACCGAGGGTGGCGACGGGTGCGGGCTGGGGCTGGCGATCGTGCGCGAGATCATCGAGCGGCACCAGGGCACCGTCACGCTGGGCGATGCGCAGCCGCGCGGCCTGCGCGTGACGATCCGGCTGCCGCGCGGGGCGGTGGCGCCATGAGCGCCATGACCGCCATGGGCGCGCTTGCCGTGCGCTCCGTCCTCCTGCTGGCGGCACTGCTGCCGCCGGTGCTGCCCTCCGCCGCGCGCGCCGGCGAAGTCGAAGTGCTGCATTTCTGGGCCAGCGGCGGCGAGGCACAGGCGGTGGCGCAGCTGAAAGCCACCCTCCGGGCGAACGGGCACACGTGGAAGGATTTCGCGATCGCCGACGGCGGCGGCGGGCTGGCCGTGGTGATGCTCGACTCGCGCGTACGCTCCGGCAATCCACCCACCGCCGCGCAGATCAAGGGCGTGGCCATCCAGGAGTGGGCACGCACGGGAAAACTGTCCGGCATCGAGGACGTGGCCAGCGCGGAGCGGTGGAACGCCGTGCTGCCGCGGCTCGTCAGCGACACGATGAAGTACCGCGGCCATTACGTAGCGGCGCCGCTGAACGTGCACCGCGTGAACTGGCTGTGGATCAATGCGGCCGTGCTGCGCAAGGCCGGCGCGAAGGTGCCCGCGACGTGGGACGAGTTCTTCGCCGCGGCCGAGGCGATCCGCAGGGCGGGCATCACACCGGTCGCCTACGGCGGCCAGTCGTGGCTGGACATGGGCACGTTCGAGAGCGTGGCGATCGGCGTGGGCGGCGTGGACTTCTACAAGAAGGCGTTCCTGGAACTCGACCGCGCCGCGCTGGGCAGCCCGGCCATGGAAAAGACACTGCAGACCTACCGCCGCCTGAAGTCCTATACCGACCAGCGCAACATGGGCCGCGACTGGGTGGCGGCGACGGCCATGCTCAATCGCGGCGCCGCCGGCATGCTGATCATGGGCGACTGGGCCAAGGCGGAAATGCTGGCCGCCGGCAAGCGGCCCGGCACGGACATCCTGTGCACGCCCACGCCCGGTTCGCGCGAAGTGTTCAGCTTCGACATCGATTCGATCGTGCTGTTCGACGTGGCCGCGGACAAGAAGGCGGCCCAGCGCGACCTGGCGCGCGCCGTGATGGGCCGCGATTTCCAGCAGGCCTTCAATCTCGCCAAGGGCTCGATTCCGGCCCGGCTCGACGTGCCGCTGGACCGCTTCGACGCGTGCGCCCGCCGCGCCCGGCAAGACTTCCAGCACAGCGCCCGGCGGGGCACGCTGCTGCCCAGCGTGGCGCACGGCATGGCGCATCCCGCGCACACGGTGGCGCCGCTGTGGGACGTCGTCCAGCAGTTCTGGAACCAGGACCGGATGACACCGCGCGAAGCGATGGCGCGGCTGGTGGCCGCTGCGGGCCAGAAACCGGCGGCCGCGCGCTAGGCTCGCGGCTTGCTTCAGAACAGGGGTCAGTCCCTAATTCCGTTTAGTTAAGCCGACGTGGCCATTCGAGGTAGCGCTAGCGTGCTTGGTGTCGGACATTTTTTCCGAGCGGTTCATCCGGAAAATGTGTCGGACACCGGTCTTCGCCTGATGTTGCCGAATTCCTGAGCGGAAAACCGGTCGGTCCGCCGCAGCGGTCCGACACCAAGAAGCCGGTGTCCGACACCGATACGCTAGCGCCGAGGACTGCATCCGGTTCTGCTAACTGAACGGCATTAGGGTCTGTCCCGGGTTTCGGCACAACGCACCGGTGCGATGATGTTGCCTCTAAACAGGGGTCTGTCCCTGGTTTTTCCGGTTTGCATGCTGTCGAATCTACCTTGTAATTGATTATTAAGGTCATTAACCCGGTGTTAATCTGGTCTTCCGCGTGGTTCCGCGGCGGCCACGCCGGGTTCATCGCGCCGCATCGATAACAAGGAGATGGGTATGGAGATCATCAAGGCAATTTTCGCCACGCGCTGGACGGCCCGGCTCGCGGCCATCGCGGTCATGGCGGGCGCGGGGCTCCCGGCCGGGGCGGCGGCGCCGGATTTCGGCCCGAACGTGCTGGTGTTCGACCCGGCCACGCCATCGGCCACGATCGCAGCAAAGCTCGATGCGATCGCCGGCGAGGCGGAATTCGGCAGCGGGCGGCACGCGGTCCTGTTCAAGCCCGGCACCTACACCGTGGATGCGCAGGTCGGCTACTACACGTCGGTGGCGGGCCTCGGCCGCCATCCGGGCGACGTTGTCGTCAACGGCGGCCTGCGCGTCGAAGGCCGCATCGACTGGAGCGCCGGCACGGACAGCGCGCTGATCAACTTCTGGCGTTCCGTTGAAAACCTGTCCATCGTCCCCACCGGCGGCACCACGCGCTGGGCCGTGTCGCAGGCGTCGCCGATGCGGCGCGTGCACATCCGCGGCGGGGTGGAGCTGATGCCGGCATGGTGGGGCTACTCCAGCGGCGGCTTCATCGCCAACAGCCGCATCGACGGCCAGGTGCAATCCGGCTCGCAGCAGCAGTGGTACACGCGCGACAGCGCGATCGGCAGCTGGGCCGGCTCGGTCTGGAACATGGTGTTTTCCGGCGTGGCGGGCGCGCCCGCGCAGACCTACCCCGCCCCGCCCGTGACGACCCTCGAAACCACGCCACGCAGCCGCGACAGGCCCTTCCTCTATATCGACGGCGACGGCGAGTACCACGTGTTCAAGCCGGACGTGCGGCAACGTGCCAGCGGCCCATCCTGGGGGCTCGACGCGGCAACGCAGGCCGAAGCGGGAGTCTCGATCCCTCTGTCCCGCTTCCTGATCGCCCGGCCAGCCACCCCGACGGCGGACATCAACCGCGCGCTGGCTGACGGCCGGCACGTGCTGTTCACGCCCGGCGTCTACCAGCTGGACGACACACTGGCGGTGCAGCGGCCCGATACGGTGCTGCTCGGCCTGGGCATGGCCACGCTGGTACCGGCGCCCGGCAAGGCGGCCATCGTGACCGGCGATCACGCGGGCATCGCGATCGGCGCGCTGATCGTCGACGCGGCGCCGGGCGGTTCGCCCGTGCTGATGCGGATCGGCGCACCGCGCGGCACGGGCCCGCGCCCCGATGTGCCGGTTTCAAAAGGCGCGCAGCGCAATCCCGCCCTGCTGAGCGACGTGTTCTTCCGCATCGGCGGCGCCATTGCGGGCACCGCGGAGGTCAGCCTGGAAGTGAACAGCGATAACGTGATCATCGACCACCTGTGGGCCTGGCGCGCCGACCATGGCGCGGGCGCACAATGGTCCGTCAACCGCGCCGATACAGGGCTCGTCGTCAACGGCGACCATGTCACCGGCCTTGGCCTGTTCGTCGAGCACTACCAGAAGCGCCAGCTGGTCTGGAACGGCAACCATGGGCAAACGATCTTTTACCAGAGCGAGCTGCCGTACGATCCGCCCGCGCAGGCCGAGTGGATGGACGGCGCAGTAAACGGCTACGCGTCGTACCACGTGGGCGCCGGCGTGAAGCGGCACAGCGCCATCGGCCTGGGCGTCTATTCCTTCTTCAATGCGGGCCAGCCGATCATCGAGACCAGCGCGATCCGGGTGCCGGATACGGCGGGGGTCACGATCGAGCACGCCGTCGCGGTGTTCCTGTCCGGCTCGGGCGGGATCTCGCACGTCGTCAACGAGCAGGGCGCGGCGGCAGATGCATCTTCGTACATCAGCTACCTGAACCGCTACACGGGAAGCCGGGCCGCCGGCCGCCACCCCGTCGACTGACCGGCCAGCATCGACCATCCCGGCAGGCAGCCGGGATGTCTTCCATGTCCATCTCCCTCTCATTCCTAGCAACTCTGCATATTTCCGTTTTGACAATAGATTTTACAAACTAACATTAACGCTATTGTTAATATTGTAAAGTCTCGTATATACTGTACTCATTGGTACGCTTTTAAAGCGCCTCTGTTCGTGCGGCCGCGCGACTCCCTCATTTCCATCGGAAGAACACCATGAACATCCAACGCCATCGCCATTGGGCGCTCGCGGCCGCCCTGTGCGCGCTGTCGGCGCACGCGGCCGAACCGAAATCCACGCCAGCCGAAACCCCGGCCGCGCAGCAGGAACGCGCCGCCCGCGCCGAATTCCTCGACAAGCAGAAGCAGCTGTTCGAGGAAAAACGCATCACGGTTGATGCGCCCGCCCGCGACTCCACCCCTGTACTCGACCTGCCACAGGAAGAATCGGATACGCCGGGAGCGGTGAAGCGATGAAGCGATCCTCTGTCCTGCCCGGCGCCTTGCCGGCGATCGCTGTCCTCTGCCACGCCGTGCTGCCCCTCGCCGCCACCGCCGGCCCCGTACAGGGGAACGAAGTGGAAGCCCGCGTCGGCGCGATGATCGACAACATGAGCCTCGCGCAGAAGTTCGGCTTCATCCGTGTCAACGACGGCCACATGCTGCCGGTGCTGCCATCGCAAGGCTTGCCGGGCACCGTGGCCTACGATTCCTCGATGGGTGTGCACGTTGGCCTCGGCACGTTCGGCGCCCAGTTTCCGTCGCAATCGGCGCTGGCGGCCACGTGGAGCATCAATCGCGCCCAGCAGTTCGGGCTGGCGCTCGGCTACGAGACCCGCCAGGCCGGCGCGCAGCAGATGCTGTCGCCGGGCCTGAACATGTTCCGCACGCCGTTCAACGGCCGCAATGCCGAATATGTCAGCGGCGAGGATCCGTTCCTGGGCGCCGTGCTGGGCCCGGCGATCACGAACGCCATCCAGGCCCAGGGCATCCAGGCGGCCGCCAAGCACTACGTGGCCAACGACCAGGAAGCCAACCGCCACCTGCTCGACGTGACCGTGGACGAGCGCACGCTGCGCGAAATCTACCTGCCCGGCTTTGAATCGACGGTGAAGAACGCGAATCCGGCGTCCGTGATGTGCGCGTTCAACAAGATCAACGGCGACTACGGCTGCGAGAGCCATCACCTGATCACCGAGGTGCTGAAGGGCGAATGGGGCTTCCGCGGCTTCGTGATGAGCGACTTCAACTCGATCCACCACCCGCAGAAGGCGGCGTGGGCGGGCGCCGACCTCGACATGCCGAGCGGCCTGGCGTTCACGGACCAGACAATGTACGACCTGGTCTACAGCAACCAGGTGCCGATGAACGTGCTGGACGACAAGGTGCGCCGCAACCTGCGCGCGATGGTCAGCTACGGCTTCGACAAGACCCTGCCCGTGCCGACGCCGCTGGATACCACGTACGGCGATGCCGCCTCCCTGGCGGTGGCGCGCGAGGGCATCGTGCTGCTGCAGAATGACAGCGGCAAGGGTGGCTCGATGCCCCTGCTGCCGCTGGCGACGAATGCCCGCGTGGCGGTGATCGGCGACCTGGCGCAGCAGTCCCCGGCTTCGCCGTTCGGCACGGCATGGGCGCCGGCGAACCGCTACGTGACGGAATTGAGCGGCCTGCGCCAGCTGAACGTGGACCCGGCCAACGTGACGTTCATTCCCGCGCTGTCGCTGAACCCGGCGCAAGCCATCTGGTACCAGCCCGGATCGACGGCGGCCGCACTGGCGCCCGGCCTGAAGGCCGAATACTTCACCAATACGACGCTGGCCGGCTCGCCCGCGACGACGCGCGTCGAACCCGGCGTGGCGCTGGACTTCATGGCCGGCAGCAATGTCACGGCGGCGGGCACCAGCACGCTGGCCGGCATCGCCACGGGCGCCGGCGCGTTCTCGGCGCGCTTCACGGGCACCATCCGCCCCACCGTCACCGGTGCGCATGTGTTCAAGGTGCGCGCCGATGGCGCCTACAAGCTGTGGGTCAATGGCGAACTGGTGATCGACTTCGACGGCGTGCCGGTCGCGGGCGACGTGGTCAACGCGTTGGCAAAATCGGGCAAGACGGCGCAACTGAAGGCCGGGTCCCTGTACAGCGTGAAGCTGGAATACCGCCGGGTGAGCGGCGCCTACTTCCCGGTGCTGGGCGGCATCAACGGTATCCAGATGAGCTGGGCCTCGCTGTCCGCCCCAGGCAACCTGGCCAGCTACGACGCGGTCGTCGTCGCCGTCGGCAAGAACGCCGAGCATGAAGGCGAAGGCATCGACGTGGCGTATGAACTGCCGGAATTCCAGTCCGAGCTCGTGGCCAGCGTGGCCAAGGTCAACGCCAACACGATCGTGGTCGTGCATGGCGGCGGCCCTTCCGAGATGAAGAGCTGGTCGAAGAAGACGGCGGCCGTGCTGCAGGCCTGGTATCCGGGCCAGTTCGGCGGCCAGGCGCTGGCCGAGATCCTCTACGGCACGGTCAACCCGTCCGGCAAGCTGCCGGTCACGATCGGCGGCACCGCGGCCGATTACCCGACGACCGCCGGCTATGGCGCGATCGCCGACTACCAGCCATCGGGCACCTTCGCCGACGCGTCGACCAACCAGGCGCGGAAGAAGATGGCCTATGCGGAAGGTGTGTTCATGGGCTACCGCGGCTTCGACAAGACCGGCGTGAAGCCGCTGTATCCGTTCGGCTTCGGGCTGTCGTATACCACGTTCGGCTATTCGGGCCTGGCGCTGTCCGGCACGGACCTGAATGCCGGATCGACCATCGACGCAACGTTCACGCTGACCAACCGCGGCACGCAGGCCGGCTACGAAGTGGCGCAGCTGTACGTGCGCCCCGCCGCGGCCACGGTGGCGCGCCCGAAACAGGAGCTGAAGGGCTTCGCCAAGGTGTTCCTGCGCGCCGGTGAAAGCAAGACCGTCACGATCCCGGTCGATGCGCGTTCGCTGAGCTTCTACGACGTGGCCACGGGCAGCTGGCAAGTCCCTGCCGGTAAATACACCGTGCACGTGGGCAGCTCTTCCGTGGACCTGCCGCTGAAGACCACGCTGTCCGTGAAGACGGCCCTGCGGCTGTCGACCGGCGCCTCCAACCCGTTGCCGGCTCCGGTGCGGGAAGCCGTGCAGGTCGCCGCGGATCGGGCTTACTAAGCACGCGGCCTGTCATCGCGACAGCTGCCACGGGCCGGTCATTGCGCCGGCCCGTGGCTTTTCCCCATCCGCACCAACAGCATCGCGCCGCCAACGGCCGTGGATCCCCTTCGCCGCCGTGCAGCAGGCGCTCGTCCTCTCTCTCTCTCCCTCCTCTGATACCGGAAGATCGCGCGCCATCGAACCGCCTGTCCAATCATGTGCAGCAGCGTAAATAGTGTTCGATCACCGCACAAACGGTTGTCTATCGAACGGACGTTCAGTATAGTTGCTGCGCGATCCCGCCGGCCGGCCCGTGGCCGGGCGGACGCAATATCATTTATCCGGGCGCCGACGGGCGTGCGTGCCCCCGCAACGCGGGCGCATCGGCGGCAAGAAAGCACCTACCGCACCGCCCGGGCTTCACGTATCAAGGAGACTGCATGGAAAACCAAGCGCTGGACGTCCGGACCCATATCAATGGCCGGAACATGTCCAGGTACCAGTGGCTGCTGCTCGGCCTTTGCTTCCTCATCGTCGCCACCGACGGCATGGACGTGGCGATCATGGGCTTCCTGGCCCCGGACATCATTGCCGAATGGGGTATCTCGCGCACCGCGTTCGGCGTGGCGATGAGCGCCACCCCGGTCGGACTGGCCATCGGCGCGCTGTTCGTCGGCCCCATGTCGGACCGCTGGGGCCGCAAGCGCATGCTGCTGGGCGCCGTCGCGCTGTTCGGCATCTTCAACCTGCTGAGCGCAGCCGCGAACGATATCGTGGTGCTGGGCCTGCTGCGCTTCCTCACCGGCCTGGGCCTGGGTGCGGCGATGCCCTGCTGTACCACGCTGCTGTCCGAATACGTGCCGGAGCGTTCGCGCAGCACGCTGCTGGCCGTGATGTTTACCGGCTTTAACCTGGGCTCCGCGCTGATCGGCTTTGCCGCGGCGGCGCTTCTGCCGTCGCATGGCTGGCGCGCCATGCTGCTGATGGGTGGCGCGATTCCGTTGCTGTGCCTGCCCTTCTATGTGTGGCTGCTGCCGGAATCGGCGCGCTTCATGGTGGTGCGCAAGATGGACCCGGCGAAGATCGCCGCCACGCTGCGCCGCGTGGTCGGCGGCACGTTCTCCGACGCGACCCGCTTCCACGTCAGCGAACCGCCGGTCGCCACCGGCCACCCGGTGGCCACGCTCGTCTCGCCGACGTACAAGACGATGACGTTGTCGCTGTGGACCACATATTTCATGGGCCTGCTGGTGATCTACCTGCTGGGCGGCTGGCTGCCGACGCTGATCCGCGACGCGGGCCTGCCGATCGAACGGGCCGCGAGCCTGACGGCGCTGTTCCAGCTGGGCGGCACGGTCGGCGCGCTCGTGGTGGGCTTCTACATGGACCGCTGGCGCGCCAACCGCGTGATCGGGCTGGCCTACGGCGGCGGCGCGATCTTCATTCTCGCGCTGGCGGCCAGCGACATCCACTCGGCGATGTTCACGGCATTCGTGATGCTGGCGGGCTTCTGCATGAACGGCGCGCAGACCGGCATGACCGCGTTCGCGCCGGCCTGCTACCCCACCGCGGTGCGTGCCACCGGCGTGTCGTGGATGCTGGGCATCGGCCGCTTCGGCAGTATCCTCGGTTCCTTCCTCGGCGGCGTGCTGCTGTCGATGGGCTGGGGCTTCTCCGCCGTGATCGCCATCCTCGGCATCCCGGCCGCCATCGCCGGCATGGCGATCCTGCTCGTGCATGCCGGCGCGCGGGGTGCGCCAAAGGCTGCGTGACGCGTGACCGGCACGCACCTTACAGGCACCTGACAGACACGTGACATTACAGGCGGCAGTGCGCACTGCCGCCTGATCCGTAGCGCCGCGCATCGGCAAAATTCCCTACCCTAGTCCATATCGGCCAACAGGCCTTTCGACTAACGGAGAATTACCTTGCTGATCACCACGCGAAAAACTGTCAGCCTCGCCCTGCAGGGCGGCGGCACCTACGGCGCCTTTACCTGGGGCGTACTGGACCGGCTGCTCGACGAAGAGCACCTCGTCATCGATTCACTGACCGGCAGCAGCGCCGGCGCCATCAATTCCGTCGTCACGGCCGATGGCTACGCCTATGGCGGCGGCCGGCGCGGCGCGCAGGCCGCGCTGCGCCGCTTCTGGACGACACTGGGCCAGGTATCGCTGATGAGCCCCCTGCAACGGTCGCCGGTGGACCGGCTCACCGGCCGCTGGGACATGGGAAACACACCCGCCTACCACCTGATGGAAATGATGGGGGCGATCATCGGACCCGTGACCAATGTGCCGCTCACCATCAATCCGCTGAAGCAGTTCCTGTCGACGATGATCAATTTCGAGCGGGTGCGCGGCTGCGAGGAATTCGAACTGTTCATCGGCGCCACCAATGTGCGCACCGGGACGGGGAAGATCTTCCGGCGCCGCGAGCTCGACGTGCAGAAGGTGGTGGCCTCCGCCTGCCTGCCGACCGTGTTCGCCGGCGTGCAGATCGACGGCGAACTGTATTGGGACGGCAGCTACGTCGCCAATCCGCCCCTGTTCCCGCTGCTCGAACGCCCGGCGCGCGACGTGATCGTCGTGCAGATCAATCCGATCGCGCGCACCGAACTGCCGCGCAGCCAGGCCGACATTGCCAACCGCTCCAACGAAATCGCCTTCAACATCGCCTTCGTGCGGGAAATCAGCGCGCTGCTCCACCACCAGGATCTGGCGGACGAGGAACGGGCCGCGCGCATGGCCGGCACGCCCACGCGCCTGCACCTGATCAGCGGGCTGGACGAGCTTTCCGGCCTTGGTTTCTCCAGCAAGTTCAATTCCGAACTGCCCTTCCTGGAAAAGCTGCACGGACTCGGCGCACAGGCCGCGGAAGCCTGGCTGCGCGAGCACGGGAGCGACCTGGGGAAACGGTCCACACTCGACCCGGCGCGCATCTTCACGGCGGACAAGGTGCTCGAACAGGAAGCGTCATCGGCCTGTCATGTTTGATCCGTAAGCTGTAGCGCCATCCACCCTCGTTGCCGGAGTACCGCATGTTGCAAAACAATCCCGAAGACCAGATGCACCGCGTGCAGCGCGACATCGCCGACAGTTACGACGAGGAGCTGGAACTGGAGCTGGACGATCGCGAGCTCGATCCGGAAACGCTGTTGCCGGTGCACGGACGCAGCGACGAGGAGCGGGAAGCACGCCGCGCCTACTTCAGCGAGTTGTTCCGCCTGCAGGCGGAACTGGTGAAATTGCAGGACTGGGTCGTGCACACGGGCCACCGGGTGGTGATCCTGTTCGAGGGTCGCGACGCGGCCGGCAAGGGCGGCGTCATCAAGCGCATCGCGCAGCGCCTGAATCCCCGCGTGTGCCGCGTGACCGCCCTGCCCGCGCCGAACGACCGGGAACGCACTCAATGGTACTTCCAGCGCTATGTATGCCACCTGCCGGCCGCCGGCGAGATCGTGCTGTTCGACCGCAGCTGGTACAACCGCGCCGGCGTGGAACGGGTCATGGGCTTCTGCACCGATGACGAGTACGAGGAATTCTTCCAGACCGTGCCCGAATTCGAGCGCATGCTGGCCCGCTCCGGCATCCAGCTGATCAAGTACTGGTTCTCGATCTCCGACGAGGAACAGAACGCCCGTTTCCTGGCCCGCATCCACGATCCGCTGAAGCAGTGGAAACTGTCGCCGATGGACCTGGAGTCGCGCCGCCGCTGGGAGGAATACACGAAGGCCAAGGAAATCATGCTGGAGCGCACCCACATCCCCGAGGCGAAGTGGTGGGTCGTACAGGGCGTGGACAAGAAGAAGGCGCGCCTGAACTGCATCGCGCACCTGCTCGAGCAGATTCCCTACGAGGTGGTCGAACGGCCGGCGATCGCGCTGCCGGAGCGCGAGTACCACGAAGACTACGTGCGTCGGCCGGTGCCGGCGGAGATTGTCGTGCCCGAGGTCTACTGACCCCTGCCGTCCCTTGCCGACTCGCTGGCCGAACCTTTACCGGCGCAGCGGAAGGGGCAAAGCGCCAGGCCCCGCGCCTTGGTTGTTGGCGCGCCTTAGTTGATGGCGCGCTTGTCGGCGCCGGCCGCGAGGCCCCCGCCATGGCCCCATGTCGGCCAGCTGTCATCGCGCGCCGGCGGCTGCGGCCGCGATAGCGCGAGCTTCATCGCGCCGATCACTTCATCCTTGGCCTGCAGGCGCTCGCGCCATGTCACGTCCGCCGCCTGGCGGGTGGCCTTTTCCAGCTGGGCGATCCGCTCCAGCAAGGCCATGCGGTGCTCGCAGGCCGCCAGCCGCTCGCGCAGCATGGCCACCTCCATCGCCGCTTCCCGTGCTGCGTCATCCGCCCCGCCGCCGTCCACCTGGCGCAGCACGGCCTGGATCGCCTTGTCCGTCGCTGCCGGCGATGCACCCGGCGCGCCCGGTTCCTCGCGGCGGCCGATTTCACCATAAGCGCGCGCCAGCGCCACCGAATCGATCTTCAGCGTGCCGTCGGCCGTGAACACCTTGTCGAGCCGCCCTTTTTCCAGGTCGCGGTAAATGGAAGCACGGCTGCGGCGCGCCAGGCGCGCGGCTTCGGTAACGGTCAGGAGTGCCATGAGGTCGATCGAGGGGTAAAGGCTCGCATGATGACTGGCCGATAACATTTCGTCAAGGCACTCCGCCAGGTGCACATGCGTCCTGTCCAGGACGTGCGAATTACAACAAGTTTTATTACATCGAATGTAACTTTCGTTGAAACTTAAAAACATTTATTTACTATTGGTACTACGCAGATCAAAATGCTATACAATCAGCAACATGTATGTCTGAGCTGCATCAAAACGGCCGCTCGTACTTTTCTTCCCGGCAGAGGCTGTACCCAACACCTGTACTGCGCCCCGGGGCAACCCCCGTCCGTCTACGCATCCATGAAATGCGCAGGACTGGCATTGGAGCACACACTGCATGAGCGACATTTCACTTACCAGCACCATCCACGTCGACGAGGACACCTCGGCGACCGTTTCCCTGCGTGACATCCTTGCGGATGCCGGCTATACCACCACGGCAGGCTTGAAAGTCGAGATGTACGAGACCGAACTGCCGAACGGCGAATGGGCGGAAGGCGATACCCCTTTGCTTGGCATGGTCGACAGCGAACATCTTTACATCCGCCCGGGTGCTTGGGAAAAGGACTATAACGGTGAATTCTTCACCTATCAGTTCTTGCTGGAGGACAAGGCAAATGGCACTTACCTGACGCTGGAAGTACGCGTCGTCATCGACCCCGTCAACGACGCGCCCACTGGTGCCGACCGAGACTTCGACCTGGCGAACCACGATCCCGTGGTGCTGGGCAAGTCCGACTTCGGTTTCGAGGATGCCGTCGAGGGCGACGCATTCAAGTCCATCATCATCAAGTCGCTGCCGGCCGACGGCAAAATCCTGCTGGACGGTGAAGCCGTCGCGAAGGGCGATGAGATCTCTGCCGCCGATATCGCGGCCGGCAAGCTGACGTTCGTGCCGAGCGACACCTCCGGCGGCATCGTCGAACTGGGCTTCCGCGTGCGAGACGACGGCGGCACGGTGGGCACCGGCGCGCAGGACACAAGCATCAACACGAACTACCTGTCGTTCAAGGTGCCCGTCCCGGAAGTGACCCCGCCGGGCGGCGGCGCGCCCACGCTGGCCAAGATCGGCGACACGGTATGGGAAGACGATAACGGCGATGGCCTCCAGGATGCGGGCGAAGATGGCATCGCCAACGTGACCGTGGCCCTGCGCGATGCCGACGGCAACGTCGTGCTCACCACGAAAACCGATGCGGACGGCCAGTACAGCTTCGAGATCGGTACCGGCACCTACACCGTCGCGCTGACCGCGCCGAACGGCTACGTCGCCACCGAAAAGAACGCCGGGTCCAACGGCGCCATCGACAGCGACATCGATGCGGGCGGCAAGACCGACGCGATCACGGTCACCAAGGGCGACGTCTACGACAGCGCCGACGCCGGCCTGTATCGCTACGCCAGCGTTTCCAGCACCGTGTGGAACGACACGGATGGCGACGGCAAGCTTGACGTGAACGAAGGCGGCATCGCCAACGTCACGGTCTCCCTGCTCGACGCGAACGGCAAGGTGGTCGCCCAGGCTTCCACCGATGCCGACGGCCATTACAAATTCGGCGACCTGAAACCGGGCACCTACAGCCTGAAATTCGACGCCGCCACGCTGCCTGAAGGCGTGACGTTCGCCTCCGGCAACGGCAGCACCGCGCAGGTGACGCTCTCCTCCGGCGAGAACGCCGTGTTCGAGGCGCCGGCCAACTCGCAGCCGGGCACGATCGCCAGCACCGTGTGGGAAGACGCCAACGGCAACGGCGTGCAGGACAGCGGCGAAACCGGCATCGCCGGCGCCACCGTATCGCTGCGCGATGCAAACGGCAATACCGTTGCCACCACCACCACGAACGCCCAGGGCGACTACACGTTCACCACGGCGGTCGGCAATTACTCGGTGCAGGTGGCCAAGCCCGCCGGCTACACGTTCACGAGCCAGAACACGGGCAGCAACGACGCGGTCGACAGCGATGTCGACGCGGGCGGCGCATCCGCCACGTTCGCCGTGAAGGCCAACGCCACGGTCGATCCGGCCGACGCCGGCCTGTATCGTGCCGCCTCGCTCGGCAACAAGGTCTGGTTCGACTGCGATGCCGATGGTATCCAGGACGCCGGCGAAAGCGGCATCCAGGGCGCCAAGGTCACGCTGCTCGACGCGAACGGCAAGTCGATCGCTTCGACCACGACGAACGCGAACGGCGAATACGCCTTCGCCGGCCTGAAGCCGGGCACCTACAGCGTGAAGTTCGACACGGCGCAACTGACCTCCGGCTACACGATCACGAAGCAGGATGCCGGCGGCAACGACGCGCTCGATTCCGACATCGACGCCAATGGCCTGTCGCAGAAAGTGACGCTGGTGTCGGGCGAGAACAACACCTCCATCGACGCCGGCGTGGTGCAGACCGCGACGATCGGCGACCGCGTGTGGCTCGACAGCGATGCCGACGGCATGCAAGACAGCGGCGAAGGCGGCGTGGCGGGCGTGGTCATGACGCTGACGAACGCAAACGGCGACGTGGTAACCACCACGAAGACCGATGCGAACGGCTACTACAAGTTCAACGTGGCGGCCGGTACTTACAGCGTGAGCATGAAGACGCCGGACGGCTACGGCGTGACGAAGCAGTACGCCACCAACGGCTCGTACGACAGCAATGCCGACGCCAAGGGCAACCTGGGCACCGTCACGGTCAAGGCGGGCGAAGCGCAGAAGTCGCTCGACGCCGGCCTGACGCAGACGAGCATCCGCAGCACCGTGTGGGAAGACAGCGATTTCGACGGCGTGCAGGACGCGAACGAATGCGGCATCGGCGGCGTGACCGTCAAGCTGTATGACGCGAACCATGTGCTGAAGGGCACCACCGTGACCAAGGCCGATGGCAGCTACGCGTTCGACAAGCTGGCCGCCGGTTCCTACAGCGTGGAAGTGACGCGCCCGACCGGCTACCACACGACGAAGGCGAACGTGGGTGCGGACAGCACCGACTCCGATTTCATCAACCTGGCCGGTTCATCGACGGTTGCGGGCAGCGGCGTATTCACGCTGGCCGCCGGCGAGCAGAAGACCGACGTCGACGCGGGCCTGTACCGCAAGGCCAGCATCGGCGACAAGGTGTGGCGCGACGCGAACCACAACGGCGTGCAGGACAAGGGCGAGGAAGGCATCGGCAAGATCAAGGTCATGCTGTATGACGCCACCAGCAACAAGGTGCTGGCGACGACGACGACCGACAGCAGCGGCGGCTACCTGTTCAGCAACCTCGATCCGGGCAGCTACTACCTGAAGTTCGACAAGACCAACGTGAAGTTCACCGATGCCAAGGGCCTCACGTATGCGATGAACGACTGGAAATGGGGCGTGCAGAACACCGGCAAGAACGACCTCGTCGACAGCGACGTCAAGGGCGACGGCGTGAGCAAGGTGAATCTGACGCAGACCGACGCCACGTTCCTCTCCTCCGGCGAGAACGACATGAGCTGGGATGCGGCGATCACGCCGATCGCCATCGACCTGAACGGCGACGGCATCCACACGATCGCGCGCGCCGACTTCGGCGGCAGCTTCGACCTGCTCGGCACCGGCAACGCGATCAAGTCGGGCTGGCTGTCGTCGAGCGACGCCTTCCTGGCGATCGACGCGAACGGCAACGGCAGCATCGACGATATCGGCGAACTGTTCGGCGGCGCGAGCAAGGGCAGCGGCTTTGCCAAGCTGGCGTCGTTCGACAGCAATGGCGACGGCTTCGTGACGGCCGACGACGCGCAGTTCGGCGCCCTGACCTTGTGGCAGGACGCCAACAGCAACGGCATCACCGATGCGGGCGAGCTGATCTCGCTGGCCCAGGCGGGTGTGACGTCGCTGGCGGTGTCCTTCGAAGAGCTGCCGTTCCTGGATGCCAACGGCAACCTGCACCTGGAACGCAGCAGCGCCACCGTCAACGGCCAGGAAGTGTCGATGACGGACGTGTACTTCAACGTCGACGCGGCCGACGTGGCCGCAGCCGGCATCGACGGCCTGAACATGGCCGAGCTGATCGGCCAGGCCGCCACGATCATCCACTAATCACCACCGTGCCGGCCGCGCCGGCACCATTAACAATAACTAAGGAATGACATGACCACCATTTTCGCCAAGCTGTCCGCCGTCGCCATCGGCGTTGCCCTGTTCGCTCCTGCGCAGGCCACTACCTCGACCAGCGTCTACATCGCTTCGCACAACGGCCAGCAAACGTTAGCGGCCAAGAATTTCAATGCGCTGGATAACCGGGGCTTCAACCTGCAGACGTGGGACGTTTCCACCAGCGCCGGCAAGACGTTCCTGGCCCTGTGCGTCGAGCCAGGCGCCAACATGGGCATGGAAAACCAGAGCTACGCTGCTGACTCCACGTTCAAATTCGCCGACCTTACTCCTGGTGTTGAGCGCCAAACGTCGATCGCGCGCCTGTATGGCCTGTACTACGACAAGATCACGGGGGCCGACGAGGCCTCGAAAGACCTCAGCCTGAGCTTCCAGCTTGCGCTGTGGGAACTCTACAACGACGACGCGACGTTCGAGACGGCTGCGACGGGCAAGCTTGCCGTCAATAATACGATCACTGGCGGTCGCGGCAACGGCGCGGGCGGCTATGCGGGCGCGGCCCCTATCGTCACCGACGCCTACAAGATGCTTGCCGAAGCGAAGGACAAGAGCCTGGCCTACACACAACAGTACACGTTCACGCGATACACGTCGGGGACGTCCCAGGACTTTGTGATCGCCCAAGCCGTCTCGGCCGTGCCGGAACCATCGACCTACGCGATGCTGGGCCTGGGCCTGGCCGTCGTTGGCTTCGCCGCGCGCCGCCGCGCCAAGCGTTGATCGTCGCTTGAATCAATCAAAACGGGCGCCGCGGCGCCCGTTTTTTCATCCGCCAACGATCGTCAGTCGAGATCGGCGGCGCTATGCCGTTCCGGCACCTGACGCTCGCCCTGCAGCCGGTTCACGCGGCGCCCGCGCTGCACGGCGGGGCGCGCCCCCACCTCCTCGGCCCAGCGCCGCACGTTCGTGTACTCGTGCACCGACAGGAATTCGCCCGCGCCATACAGCTCGCCCAGCGACAGCAGGCCATACCACGGCCAGATGGCCATGTCGGCGATCGTGTATTCGTCGCCGGCCACGAAACGGTGCGCCGCCAGCTGGCGGTCCAGCACGTCGAGCTGGCGTTTGGTTTCCATCGCATAGCGGTCGATCGGGTACTGCAGCTTTTCCGGCGCATAGGCATAGAAGTGGCCAAAGCCGCCCCCGACAAAGGGCGCCGATCCCATCTGCCAGAACAGCCAGTTCAGCGTTTCCGTGCGCGCGCGGGTCTCCGTGGGCAGGAAGGCGCCGAATTTCTCGGCAAGGTAGACGAGGATGGAACCGGATTCGAACACGCGCAGCGGCGCATCGCCACTGCGGTCGACGAGGGCCGGAATCTTGGAATTCGGGTTGGCTTCCACGAAGCCGCTGCCGAACTGCTCGCCGTCGCCGATGCGGATGAGCCACGCATCGTATTCGGCGCCGGCATGCCCCAGCGCCAGCAGCTCCTCCAGCAGGATCGTCACCTTCTGGCCGTTCGGCGTGCCCAGCGAGTACAGCTGCAGCGGGTGCTCGCCTATTGGCAGTTCCTTGTCATGGGTGGCACCTGCCACCGGGCGGTTGATGCTGCCGAAGGTGCCGCCGGCCGCCGTTGGCGGGGTCCAGACATCCGGGGGTACGTATTTCGTGGTGTCAGTCATGCGATCGCTCTCCTTTGCGGTGATGGCCGTCATGGTGCGGCCGTCGGGGTGGCTAGTTTGGCATGACTGGAAAAATCGCGTACGGGGCTGCGAATTCACGGCGAACCCCGAGGCACACCCGGGGTCAGACCCGCAGGGTCTGACCCCGGCCCTTTGCCTTTGGGTGCATGCATGCGGATTCGCGCCTGGTGCCTACGATCCACGCTCCGTGCGCCGCTCCAGCGTCTGCAGGTCCAGCGGCCGGGTGAGCCGGTAGCGCGCCAGCGCGGCGGCGCCCACGGCCACGGCATCGGCGCCGAAGTGCGACGTGCGGATTTCGGGTGGCGTCAGCAGCGCCGCTTCGGCGTAGCCGGCCAGCGTTTGCCGCGCTGGCCCGATCAGCGCGTCGCCAAGGCGCAGCGCCGGGCCGCCGATGACGATCGCCATCGGGTCGAAGCCGGCCCACAGGTTGTTGAGCAGGATGCCCAGCTGGTGCCCGGCCGCCGCCACCGCGGTGCAGGTGGACGGGGCGCCGTCGGCCACCCGCTTGTACAGCCGCTCCAGCGCCGCGTAACTGGGCCGTTCGTCGCCCAGCAACGCGGCCAGGCCGATCAGCGCATCGGCACAGCCGCGCCGGCCGCACGAGCAGCGCGGCCCGTCGGCCTGCAGGATCGCGTGGCCCACTTCGCCCCCGAAGCCGCTCATGCCCGTCAACAGCCGGTCGCTGACGATGATGCCCGCGCCGACGCCGTAGCTGATCGACAGGTAGATCAGCGGATCGCCCGCCGTTTCGCGCGAAAACTCGAACTCCGCGAGCGCCGCCACGTTCGCCTCGTTCTGCATGTACAGCGGCAGGCCGTGCAGCGCGGTGCCGGCGAAGTGCGCCTCGACCTGGGCGCGCACGTCGACGTTGCGCCAGCCCAGGTGCGGCGCATGGCGCAGCACGCCCGTGTGCTCGTCGACGGCGCCGTGCAGGCCGATCCCCAGGCCGAGAACGCGCCGCGCGCCGCCGGCGGTGGACGGTCGCGCGAGCCGGCGCGCCTGGCGCACCATCGCCTGCGCCGCCAGCCGGATGCAGGATGCGGGGTCGTGCGCATCGTCGTATTCGATGACGCGCGAATCAAGCACCTCGCCCAGCAGGTTCGTCGCCAGCACGCGCGCTTCGTCGACCCCCACTTCGGCGCCGATCAGCGCCAGCCGGCCCGTGTCCAGGTGCAGGGGCGTCGCGCGACGCCCGACCTCGCCCGTGACCAGCAGCTCGCTCTCGGACAGCCAGCCTTCCTCCATCAGCTCGCGCACGAGCTGGCTGACCGTGGATTTCGTCAGCCGCAGCTCGTCTGCCAGCGCCGCGCGCGACAGGCCGGGCTGCGTGCTGACCTGGCGCACCAGCGCCATCCGGTTCAGTTGTTTCAGGAGTTGCTGGTCACCGGTAACGGGCATGGCGGGTCGGGGTCGTTTGCAGTGGGCGGATTATGCAGCACCGGTGAAGCTCCCGCCAGAGCAAGGCCACCCGGTGCGGCCCGCCCGCGGCGCTCGATCCCGCGCCGGTGGACACGTTTCCATGGTGACCGTTGGTTTTATGCCGCATGTTGTGAGGATTTTGCAACGGTGAGAAAACACGGCAAGTCGAGCCACGCGTTCTGGCATGCCGAAAAGCAAACATGGCGCCGCCTTGGACACGTTTCCAGAAGTCGTTGATTTTGCTGTGAAAACGATTTCTTGGAAACCGTTTTCCCAATCATTACATAAGGTATGTAATCGTTCTTCATCACGTAAATGCCTGCCACAACAGGGTTTTTTACTGTTTCGTTACTAAATTTTATTTGTTCGCGCGATTGACCAATTACGCCAATTTTCTTACTCTTGCGTAAATTACGTCACGTGAGCAATGTTGCGCAGACAGCATGCGATGTGGCGAGTCCCGCGGCAATCGGAACGCCGGACAAGTGATTTGGCAAGACCAATGACGCCGCCTCCCCCTGCCCACGGGCGTGGCGTTCCACACCAGAGAGGAGACACCGTGCTGTACAGCAAGAAGAAGAGTTCCAAGGAACTCAGCGCATCACCCAATACCCACCATCGCCTGATCGCCATTGCCGTCGCCGGGGCTTGCGCCACGCTGATGGCGCCGGCGTTCGCGCAGGAGGCCACCCAGGCGGCACCGGCAGTAGCCCAGGCCGCCACCGGACCCTCGGCCCAGGAAGTCGCCGGCAACGTCGCCGGCAATGTGGCCGACCCGAGCGCACCAGCCACCGTCGTCGTCAAGGGCATCCGTGCCTCGATGCAGTCGACGCTGAACCTGAAGCGCAATTCCGACGGTATCGTCGACGGCATCGTGGCCGACGACATCGGCAAGTTCCCCGACACCAACCTGGCCGAATCGCTGCAGCGCATTTCCGGCGTGTCGATCGACCGCAACCGCGGCGAAGGCTCGCAAGTGACCGTGCGCGGCGTGGGCCCGGACCTGAACATGGTGCTGCTGAACGGCCGCCAGATGCCGACCTCGAACCTCGGCGACCTGGCTGGCCGCGCGTTCGACTTCTCGAACCTGGCGTCGGAAGCCGTGTCGCAGATCCAGGTGTACAAGAGCTCGCGCGCCGACACGCCGCCGGGCGGCATCGGCGCCACGCTGAACATCATGACGGCGCGTCCGCTGGAACTGGGCAACATGGCCAGCATCGGCGGCAAGCTGGTGTACGACACATCGAACGACAACCTGCCGCAGGAAGACGCGGCCAAGCGCTCGTACACCCCGGAAGTGTCGGGCATCTACAGCACCACGTGGGCCGACGGCATGTTCGGCGTGTCCGTCAGCGCCAGCTACCAGGAACGCAACCTGGGCGTGAACCAGGCGCAGATCACCAATGGCTGGAAAGGCCCGTACACGGCCACGCAGACCGGCGTCACCGGCGTGATCCCCCTGCCCGGCGCGCCCGGCTCGGAAAACATCACGAACCGCCCGGACGGCAGCGACGTGTATTCCGTGCCGCAGAATATCTCGTACTTCATGCGCGGTTCGCAGCGCCAGCGCACGAACGGCCAGCTGACGTTCCAGTTCCGCCCGAACAAGGACCTGACCACCACGCTGGACTACACCTACTCGCTGAACAAGGTGCAGACCAAGTACCACGAACTGTCGGCGTGGTTCAACCACGGCCCGTCCGTCTCCAGCTGGACCGACGGCCCGGTGGCGGCACCGATCTTCTACCAGGAGAACGTGGCCAACCAGGATATCGCGATGAATGGCGGCGACTTCGCCACCAAGTCCGAGAACAAGTCGCTCGGTTTCAACACGCAGTGGAAGGTGTCGAACGACCTGCGCCTGACGTTCGATGCGCACCACTCCACCGCGACATCCCAGAAGGACAGCCCGTTCGGTTCCAACAACGATCTGGCCACCGTCAGCTTCAGCCGCGGCAACACGCGCGTGCTCTTCGACAACGAAATGCCTGTGCTGTCGATCGAAGGCGCCGACTTCAACCGCGCGCCGATGCAGGTGTCCGGTTCGTGGTTCCAGGATGGCTACCAGCGCATGGAGATCGACCAGGCCCAGGCCGGGGGTCGCCTGAAGCTGTTCGAAGACTCCGAGCTGAACTTCGGCCTGTCGATCACGAACGTTAAGAACCGCTCCGCGTTCCAGCAGGTGCAGAGCGATTCGTGGGGCGGTGCCACGTCGCCGGCAGACTACCCGCAATCGATGTTCCGCCCGGATTCGCTCGGCCAGTACTTCGACAAGCTGGGCGGCCACGACAACCCGGCCCTGTTCCAGCAGATCCACCTGTTCGACTTCGCGGCGATGCGCCAGCGCGTCTCGGATGCGACCGGCAAGCCGGCCCTGTACCTGCCGAGCCTGTCCAATCCCGACTACGACCGCCGCACCACGGAAAAGAGCCGTGCGCTGTACTTCCAGCTGAACACCGAGTGGGATACGGCGATGCCGATGCACACCGGTATCGGCGTACGCTACGAAAAGACCGACGTGCTGTCGACGGCACTGTCGCAGACCGTGGCCGGCGTGAACTGGGTGGCGCAGAACGAACTGCCGTTCGTCTTCTCCGGCAAGGATTTCACGAGCCTGAAGGGCAAGTACCACCACTTCCTGCCGAGCCTGGACTGGGACATGAACGTGCGTGACGACTTCAAGGTCCGCGCCAGCTATGGCTGGACGATCGGCCGGCCGCGCTACGACCAGATCCAGGGCGGCACGAACATCAACCCGACCGGCAACATCAACTACGGTACCGGCACGCGCGGCAACCCGGCGCTGGAACCGGTCAAGTCGAAGAACCTGGACCTGTCGGCCGAGTGGTACTACTCGCCGCAGAGCACCGTGTCGCTGGGCCTGTTCCACAAGTCCCTGTCGAACTACGCGGGCCAGAGCGTGAACATGGAAGCGTCGCCGAACGTCACGACCCCGGTGGGCGGCGCGTACTGGAATGCCGCATTGGCTTCCGGCTGCATCAACACCGACACGACCTGCATCCGCAACTACATCTTCCGCAACTTCGCCGGCCAGGATGGCGTGGTGCGGGGCGCGCCGAATGCGCTGGGCAACGAGACGGGCACCATCTCGGGCATCGCCGGCAATCCGGCCGTGCAGTACCAGATCACGTCGTTCGTCAACGAGAAATCGGCCAACGTGAAGGGCGCGGAAGTCAACTGGCAGCACATGTTCGGCACCAGCGGCTTCGGCATCCAGGCCAACTATACGTACGTGAAGTCGAACCTGGCCTTCGACAACGCGGGCTCGGGCAACCAGTTCGCTCTGGTCGGCCTGTCCGACTCGGCCAACGTGATCGGTATCTTCGAGAACGACAAGTGGTCGATCCGTGCCGCGTACAACTGGCGCGACGAGTTCCTGTCCTCGGTCACCGACCAGGCCGGGCCGAATCCCCAGTACGTGGAGCCATATGGCCAGGTCGACCTGTCGATCGGCTACAACCTGACCAAGAACCTGACGCTGCAGTTCGAAGGCATCAACCTGAACGACGAAACGCAGCGCGTGCACGGCCGTAACAAGATGATGGTGCTATCCGCCACGCAGGGTGGACCGCGCTACATGCTGGGCGCGCGGTACAAGTTCTGATGAAGGGTTGATCGTCGCGGCGCATCGCAGCGCCGCGCTCCCGGCGGGCCGTCCAAGGACGGCCCGTTTTTCATGGCGCGCATGGCGCCTGCCGGCTTGCGGCTGCCTGCCGCGGCGCGGCGAAACCGGGAGTGCATAACAGATTGATACTTATAAGAATTTAAATGTACAATGCCGGGGCATCGCGCACGTCCGGTGCGCATCGTTCATGCCAGAAGGACCCCGTGCCGCACCGCGACCTGCCCCATCCCCGCCTTGAAATCGATCGCCAGCGTGCGGAGTTCGCGGACGCGGCCGTCGAAGATCGCTTCAACCGCCACCACCTGCCCGAGCGTTCCGCCCAGCTGAAGATCAGCCTGCTGTTCTGCGCCGCCTTCTACGTGGCCTTCGGCGCCACCGACGTGGCCACGCTGGGCCCGACCACCACGGCCGGCGTGATGATCGCACTGCGCGTGCTCGTGGCGCTGATCGCCGGCGCCGGCCTGCTGGCGATCACGCGCCGCCCTGAATCGGTGCGGGTGGCGGTGCTGGCCGCGTGCAATGTCGAAATCGTCGGCCTCGCGGTATTCATGGTGCTGTGCTGGTACCAGCCTGCCGCCATGACGTGGAACGTGATGTCGCAGGCGCTGATCCTGATGGCCATCTACGTCAATATTCCGAACCGGTTCATCTACGCCGTATGGATCGCCTGCGGTTCGTCGGCCGTGTTCTGCGTGATGCTGTTTGTCCAGGGCAGCCTCAGGATGGACGACCAGGTGGCGCTGGTGCTGCTGCTCATGCTCGGCAATACGCTCGGCTACATCGGCGCGCGCCGCTTCCACCTGGCGCAGCGCGAGCAATTCCGCTCCGCCATCCTGCTCGAGCAACTGGCCGACCGGGACCCGCTGACGGGCTGCTTCAACCGCCGCGTGCTGCAAAGGGGCCTGCTCGATGCCGAGCTGGCGCGGGCACGGCGCTACGGCACGGCGCTGTCCGTGATCCTGTGCGACATCGATCACTTCAAGCGCATCAACGACACGCATGGCCATGCGGCGGGCGACCATGTGCTGCACGAATTCGGCGGCCTGCTGCTGGCGATGACGCGCGAAACCGTCGACAGCGTGGTGCGCTACGGCGGCGAGGAATTCCTCATGGTGTTGCCGGAAACGGATCTCGATGGCGCCCACGCCCTGGCCGAACGGATCCGCCATGCGTTCGGCAGCACCGGCAGCGCCGTCGAGCTGGGCCAGTTCGTGACCGCCACCGCCAGCTTCGGCATCGCCGCCGTGCCGGCGCTCGATCCCGATGCGCCGGACCGCCCGGACATGCTGGTCGAGGCGGCCGACGCGCAGTTGTATGCGGCGAAGCGGGGCGGGCGCAATTGTGTGCGCGGCGTGGCGGTGACGGCGGCGCCGGTCAGGTCGACGGCGTAAGGTTTCCGAGGCAGCCGTGGTGCGCGAGCAAAAGGCTGGGGTCAGTCCCCTCGATGCGCGAACAACCAGGATTGACGCCTTCACTTACCGGGGACAGACCCCGGTGACGCACGCGTTCTTCGTGACATCAAGCTTCAACTGACGCGTTCCGAGGTGGAATCGCGCCGCGGTGTGCCAGCTTGGCGGCGGCGACACGGTTGGCGAGACCGGCGGCTTCGGCGGGCGTCTCGCCACGCAACACGGCGGCGAGATAGGCGCCATTCCACGCATCGCCGGCGCCGGTGGTATCGACCACGTTCGCGGCCACCGCGGGCACCGCCGTGCGCTCGCCGTGCAGCCACACTTCGCAGCCCTCTTCCCCGTGCTTGACCACCGCGTGCGCCACCAGCGCCTGCGGCGCACCGGGCAGGATGGCGGCATCGGCCGGCAGGCTCGGGAGCAGGATGTCGACGTACGGCAGCAGCTCGGCACAGGCGGCGCGGGCAGCATCTTCATCGTTCCACAAGCGCGGCCGGTAGTTCGGATCGTAGGCCACCAGCACGCCCCGTTCGCGGGCGATGCGGGCCGCGGCCAGCGTGGCGGCGCGGGCACCGGGTGAAATGGCTTGCGTAATGCCCGACAGCAGGATGCAGCGGGCCGAGGCGATGAAGGCCACGTCGATATCGGCGGCGCTCAGCTGCGAGGCGGCACTGCCGGCCCGGCGGTACGTGAACGACCGTTCGCCGTGCGCATCGAGCGAAATGAAATACACCCCGTTTTCACCCGGCACCAGCGGCGCGTGCGAAACGTCGATCCCTTCGTCTTCCCAGGCGGCGCGCAGGCCGGCGCCGAACGGGTCGTCACCCACCCGGCTGGCGAATGCCGTGCGCGCGCCCTGCCGGCTCGCCGCGACGAGCGCGTTCAGCACGTCGCCGCCATAGGCCTTGCCGAAGCGTTGCGCACGCGACAGCGGCTCGGTGGCATTGAACTCGACCATGCATTCGCCCAGGCCGACCAGGTCGAAGCGGCGTGCGGTGTCCGGGGGGTTGGATTCAGTCATCGATGAATTGGTGGAAGGTTAAATAAACGCCAACACAAAATCGGCCTTCCAGCTTTTACCATCGTTTTCCGTCGCTGAAAAGTTCTTTGTGCGCCAGCCATGCCATCACTACGGTATAAATGGCGGCACGAAAGGCGGGCCACTGCCGGAAACCTGATCACTAGGAGACGACGACAATGAATGTAGCGAATCTCACCATCGGAAAACGGCTGGCGCTCGGCTTTGCGATCGTGTGCGTGATGCTGATCGCGATGGTACAGCTGTCGAACGTCATGCTGTCGCGGGTGAATACCGGCACCGGCGAGATCGTGAACAACCGGATGCCGAAGATCGAGGCGACCGGCCGCATGCTGGAAGAAGTCAACGACATCGCCATCGCGCTGCGCAACATGATCCTCAACGACCATCCGGACGACCGCCGGCAGCAACATGCGGAAGTGGTGGCGTCGCGGCAGGCGATCAACGACGTGATGCGCGAGCTCGAGGCCACGCTGCAGGATCCGAAAGCGCGCGACCTGCTGCGCCAGATGCGCGCCGACACCGACCGGTACATCGCCGCGCAGGACACGCTGATCGGCCACGTCAACAGCGGCGCCACCGACACGGCGCGCGCCTACCTCGTGGGCGAAATGCGGCCCCTGCTGGTGCGCCTGAAGCAGGCCACCCGCGAGCAGGCGGCGTTGCAGAAACAGATCAGCGCGAACGCCGCCGAGGCGGCGGCGGACACCTATTCGAGCACGCGCAACCTGATGTGGGGCCTGGGCTTCATCGCCGTCGCGCTGGCGGCCGCCGTGGCATGGTGGATCACGCGATCGATCACGGGGCCGGTCGAACAGGCGCTCGGCGTGGCGAACACGGTGGCGGCGGGCGATCTCACGAGCCGCATCGATGCGCAGACACGCGACGAGATGGGCGAACTGCTGCGCGCGCTGCGCCGCATGAATGAGAGTCTGGCCGCCACGGTGGCCACGGTGCGCCAGGGAACGGACGTCATCGCCACCGCCGCGGCCGAGGTGGCGACCGGCAGCCAGGACCTGTCGTCCCGCACCGAACAGCAGGCCAGCGCACTGGAGGAAACGGCATCGTCGATGGAGCAGCTGGCATCCACCGTGAAGCAGAATGCCGACAATGCGCGCCAGGCCAACACGCTGGCCGGCGCCGCCTCGCAGGTGGCGGCGCGCGGTGGCGACATCATCGGCCGCGTCGTCGGCACGATGGACGATATCCGCGCGTCGGCCAGCCGGATCGGCGACATCACCAGCGTCATCGACGGCATCGCGTTCCAGACCAATATCCTGGCGCTGAACGCGGCCGTGGAAGCGGCGCGCGCCGGCGAACAGGGGCGCGGCTTCGCCGTCGTCGCTAGCGAGGTGCGCGCGCTGGCGCAACGCTCGGCCGCCGCGGCCAGGGAAATCAAGGAGCTGATCAGCGCTTCCACCGAGCAGGTCGCCGCCGGCAGCCAGCTCGTGGGCGAGGCCGGCGCCACGATGGGCGACATCGTCGCCAGCGTGCAGCGCGTGACGGACATCATGGCCGAGATCACCGCGGCCAGCACCGAACAGTCGGCCGGCATCGAGCAGATCAACCGGGCCGTGGTGGAGATGGATGCCGTGACCCAGCAGAATGCCGCGCTGGTCGAACAGGCGGCCGCGGCTGCCGAGTCGATGAAGGACGAGGCACGGAGGCTGGCGGAGGCGGTGGCGGTGTTCAGGATTGGAGGGGATGTGGGGGTGGGGGCTCAGGGGTCGCTGGGGTCTCTGGGGTCTGTCCCCGGTAAGCGGCAGGGTCAGCGCTTGCTGGCGGCGTCACGAGGGGACTGACCCCGGTTTTATGCGGGCGTTCCGACGGCGCGGCCAAAAGGCTGGGGTCAGTCCCCTTGATACGCTAACGGCAAGTCTTGGAGTTCACAGTTACCGGGGACAGGAAGGAGTGATCCCTTGCAAGGGATCACCGCTGCGCAGGCGAGGAGCATGCTCCTCGAACCCCCTGCTCCGCCCCCTGCTGATCAACCGCTAGTTGCGAGCTCGCGGAATAACCGGTGTCTGACACATTTTCCGGGAAAAACGTCCGGAAAAAATGTCAGACACCAGAAGCGCCATCTGCGACATCACCTGGTGCAATTCACGCGAAGATTTGCCAGTTGCGCTGGGCGGCGGTGGGGTCGGCGGGTTCGTGTTCGGCGCAGTCGATGCGCAGGAAGGCGATGGGCAGGGGGGCGCCGACGAGGGCGCAGTGGTGCGGGGCGTCGGCGCCGGGGAATTTGTTGGGTTCGAAGTGGCGGCACGACAGGCAGACGCGCAGTTCGGGGAAGCGTTCGGTCTTCTGCAGTTCGGCGATCGTCTTGAACAGGCCCGTCAGCAGGGCCACCTGCAGCGCATGGGGCAGCGCGGAGACGGCGTCGTCGGCGAAGTCCAGCGCGCCCTCGAGCCGCCCGGCCAGTTGTTCCCCCTCGGGCGTCAGCAGCAGCGCCGTGGCGCGGCCGTCGTCGGCCGCGCGGGTCTTGCGCACGTAGCCCTTCGACACGAGCGCGGCGACGGAATCGCTGGCGCTGGCCGTGGAAATCGACAGTTGCTGCGCCAGCCACGACAGCCGCATGCCACGCGCGCGGCGGTGCAGCAACTGCACGATCTCCGCTTGCGCGGGATTGAGCTGCTCGGCGGTGGAAGCAGCCCACATGCCGGCCCGCATCACGCTGGCCAGGCGGGCGATGGCGGTGACGATCCGGGCCGACAGGTCCGGCGTCGTGTCCCAGGGAGTTTCCGGCGAGATGTCCATGCCGCAGCCTAGTGCCGCCGCGGCGCCATGTCAAGGAGTCCTAAGGGCCGCCAGGTCCCGGCGTCACGCCGTGGCAGGCTCGAGGAAGCGTTCCCTGAACGCGTCGGCCGCCATCGGCATGCCCAGCAGGTAGCCCTGCACGACGTCGCAGCCCGCTTCGCGCAGCCATTCGAGCTGGCGTGGTTCCTCCACGCCCTCGGCCACCACGGTGAGCCCGAAGCCGCGCGCCAGCGCCAGCACGGCGTGGATGATGGTTTCCCCCCGTTGCGGCAGCAACTGCACGAAGCTGCGGTCCACCTTCAGCTGGTTGATCGGGAACGTCTGCAGGTAGGCCAGCGACGAGTAGCCCGTGCCGAAGTCGTCGATCGCCAGGCGCACGCCGAGCGCGCGCACGGATTGCATGAACGCGAGGGCACCTGCCACGTCTTCCATCAGCACGCTTTCGGTCAGCTCCAGTTCCAGCCGGCCCGGCGCGAGGCCGCTGGACGCCAGCGCGCGCGTCACGTCCTCGATGAAGCCGGGCTCGCGCAGCTGCCGCGCGGACATGTTGACGGCCAGCGTGAGGGCCGGACCGCCGGCGCGCTGCCACTGCGCCACTTCGGCGCAGGCATGGCGCAGCACCCAGCTGCCCAGCTCCACGATCAGGCCGCTTTCCTCGGCGATTGGGATGAATTCGGCCGGCGAGATCGGCCCGTGTTCCGGGTGGCGCCAGCGCACCAGCGCCTCCACCCCGAGCAGCGCACCGCTGGCGCAATCGAACTGCGGCTGGTAATGCACGGCCAGCTGGCCACCATCGATCGCCCGGCGCAGCTCGCGCTCGAGCGCGGCGCGCCGCTGCGTGGCCGCCGTCATCGCCGGCACGAACTCGGCCAGCCGGTTACGACCCGACTGCTTGGCGTGGTACAGCGCCGTGTCGGCGCTGGACACCAGTTCGCTCATCGTCGTCGCATCGTCCGGATACAGGCAGACGCCCACGCTGGCGGTGGCGAAGAATTCGCCCCCTTCCACCGCGAACGGATGGCGCAGCGCCTGCGTGACCTTGTCGGCGATCGCCACGGCGGATGCGCGGCCCGGCACCGGCGCCACGATGATCGCGAACTCGTCGCCGCCGATGCGGCCCACCAGGTCCGAGGTGCGCACCGCGCCGGACAGCGCGGCGGCCACCTTCTTGAGCAGTTCGTCGCCGGCCGCGTGCCCGGCGGTGTCGTTGACGGTCTTGAAATTGTCCAGGTCCACCAGCAGCAGCGCTACCTGCGTGCCCGCCACGCCGGCCTCCTCCAGCGCGCCTTCCAGCCGCGCATAGGTGGCGTGCCGGTTCGGCAGCTGCGTGACGTGGTCGGTGTGCGCCATGTAGTCGAGCTTGCGCTCGGCGGCGGCCACCCGCGCACGCGTGGTACGGCCCAGCGTGGCCACGACCAGCATGGCGCCCAGCGATGCGACCACCAGCAGGCCCACGTAGCGCAGCATTGCCCCGCGCAGCCGGTCGGTGCCGACGTGCAGCACCGTGTGCCCCACCACGTTGCCGCGGTAGCGCACCGTGTCCTTCACCACGATGCCGCCATCGCGCTCGCCGAGGGCGGCTTGCAGCGTCAGCGGCAGGCGGCTGTCGGGGTACGAGAATTCCGCGAAACGGCGGCCATCCTGGTCGTAGATGCCCACCGCCTTCAGGCCTTGCGCATAGCGGAACGCGCGCAGCGTTTCCTGCGCCGACTCGCGGTCGCCGAACATCAGTGGCGCGGTCACGCTGTCGGCCACGATGGCCGCCTGCACGCGGGCGCCATCGGCCAGCGCCTGGCGGATCTCCAGCAGCTGGTAGGCCACCAGCACGGCGCCGGCGATCACCAGCGCCGCCACGGCCGCCAGCAACTGGCCGCTGCGCAGCGCGGCGGCGATCGGCATGCGGCCTTTCGGGGCCGTTGCCTGGGATGGGAGCAGTTTCATCGCACGTTCCTCGCCAGACGCAACAGGCGCGAACTGAAGCGCAGCCCGGCGCGCGCGGCTTCCTTGGTGTCGATATCGAAGCGCAGGTGCTGGTCTTCCTCCACGAGCGCCACGGCCCCGGCGTAACCGGTGGCCGGTTCATCGACGACAGCCAGCATGCCCGTGCCGTCCGCCGCGGGGCGTACGGCGCCGGCACGCAGCACGGTCACGTCGCACGCCGTGCCGGCCGCCGGCTCGACGACGGCGACCTTGCGCTCGCCCACCGGCTTGCCGTGCAACTGGCGCAGGCTTTGCCACAGCGCGTGGCCGCTGGCGACGCACACGTTCAACGGCCGCGTGCCCGCGTTTGCGGGCCACACCGTGAACTGGGCGATGTTGTAGATATAGGCGGCTTTCAGCACGGCGTCGTCCGTCTGGGCGCGACCGGGCAGCGCCGCGACGAACAGCGCCAGCGCAGTGGCGGCCAGGTATTCAGAACGCATAGCCCGTCTTGACGAGCACCGTGCGGCCCTCGCGCGCGATTGCCTCCTGCACGAAGGCAGGGCCGGCCGGGTCCGCGTAGCGGCGCCCGGTCGCGTTATACATGCTGACCGACCAGTCGACCTTGCCGGTGCGGGTGGCCGGGCCGAGCGTGAGGTTCCACCGGCAGAAGCCGCCCGTGCTGGCGTTCTCGGTGAGGCGGCGCGACGTGCACTGCCCTTCCGTGCCCAGGCGCAGCCGGTCGCCCGGCAGCGCCCACGTGGCGTTGACTTTCAGCAGGTGGCGCGGCGAGTTGACGAGCCAGGCGCCTTCGTGGTCTTGCGCATGCTGGTACGTGTAGCTGCCACGCACGCGTGTGCCGCCGGCGAACAGGCGTTCGCCGGACAGCTCGACGCCGTCGGCCGAGGCCCGCTGGGTATTGTCGAACATGAGGATGCCGTCGGGGCGCAGTATTTCCGTGATCAGGCCCTTGATCCCGTAGTGGAACGCCGACAGCGACACCTTGCTGTACGCGTTCGGCTGGCGTTCCCATACCACCTCGGTCGTGGCGATTTCTTCCGCGCGCAGGTACGGATTGGCATCCGCATAGGCGTCCACGTCGTAGTACAGCTCGTAGGCGTTCGGCGAACGGTAGGCGGTGCCGTAGATCAGCTTCAGCGTATCCTTCGCGCCGGCGTGCCAGATCAGCGCGGCGCGCGGGTTGACACGGCTGCCGGTGATGCTGTCGTGGTCATAGCGCACGCCGGCGTTCAGGATCAGGTCCGGCGTCAGCCGCGCTTCGTCCTCGATGAAGACGCCCGCGCGCGTGGCGGTACGGCGGTCGTTCATCGCCACTTCGTAGGGGTCCAGGTCGAAGTTGTATTGCTTGATTCGTGCGTTGCGCTGCGCATCCACGCCCACCAGCAGCTTGTGACCGGCCAAGGCGGTGTACGTGGCGGTTGCGTTCATCGCATACCACGAGCCCTGGGCGCCATCGACGTTGGTGCGCGGATTGCCTTCGTCGTCCGGATACGGGCCCGCACCCACGTAGGCGACGCGGCCCCAGTCCAGGCGTGTGGAAAACTCCAGCGTGTCCGACAGGTCTTTCGTGTAGCCGATGCTGGCGAAACTCTGCGCGTCGCGCGTCCGGTTCGCCATGTTGTACATGGCGCCGTACGAAGCCGTCGGCACGCCCTTCTCGCGCGTCACATGGCCTGCGCTGAACGACAGCGGGCCGCGCGAGGCTTTCACGAACGCGCTGCGCGAACGGTCATTGTCCTGGCCCGCGGCAATGCCGTTGTTCTGGTCGGGCGTATCGAATTCGGCCGCGTAGAGGTCGCCGCCGTCACGCGTGAACCCGCTGACGGACAGCAGCACGTCGGTGCCGTCCTGCGCGTGGTAACCGTAGCTGGCGCGGCCGCGGCGCTCGCCCTTGCTGCCCACGGACACGGAGACCTGCGGACCGGCCAGCGCACTGCCCGACTTCGTGACCACGTTGATCACACCGAAGATCGTGTTCGAGCCATAGACGGCGGCGCCGGGGCCCGGCACGTATTCGATGCGCTCGACAAGATCCATGTCCAGCATGCCCTCGGTGCCGATCGATGCCTGGTCATACACGTTTTCGTTGACGCGCACGCCGTCGATCATCAGCAGGAAGCGGCCGTTGTAGTCGCCCGGGCGCTGGAAGCCGCGCGCGCCGATATAGGAATAGTTGCGGTCGTCCGAGATATACACGCCGGGCAGGCTGGCCAGCGCCTCGGCGAGCGTGCGCCAGCCATGCTCGCGCACGTCCTGCGACGTGAGCACCGACACGGCTGACGGCGCATCGCTGACGCGCTGCACGAAGCGGGAAGCCGATGTGACGACGGTGACACCCATCAGGCTTTCAAGCGGCATGGCCGCCAGGTCGTCGGCTGCCGCGTCCTGCCCGGAGGCCTGCGTAAATGCGGCTTGCAAGGCAAGCGCCACGATGATGTTGCGGCGAAGATTTTTGCTGGACATTGTTGTTGGGCTGACGCGATGTGGTCCGGCTTGAATCCTGCCGGCGGATGATTTACCTAAGGCAACATGGTACCAATAAGGCGAATCGAATGTGTCTCAAAATATTTTCCAAGTAACTTTTTGTGCGCATAAGCAACACATTGCAGAGTCTCCACCGGGGCGGTGCCGTGCGGACCGCTGACGGATCGGCAACTCGTTGGCGCTTGCTCATCTTGTTGACTGCTTGGCAGCCACCCACCCCCGGTGCCCGGCCGCACGCGATAATGCGCGGTCCCGTTGCCTGCCATCTCGCCGATGAACCATTCCGCCTTGCCATTCTTCCGCCGCGCGATTGCCCGCTCCCCGGCCGCCCTGTTCACCATTGCCCTGTTCGCGGCGCTGCCGGCACTTGCCGCCGCCGACACGCGCGACCTTGCCGGCACGTGGCGCTTTGCCCTCGACCGCCATGACGAAGGGATCGCCGCACGCTGGCAGACCCGCGCGATGATGGACCGGTTCGCGGACCGGATCGTGCTGCCCGGCATCCTGAATGCGCAAGGCCATGGTGACGAGATCTCGACGCAGACCCCCTGGGTGCTGTCGCTGTATGACAAGGACTGGCACCTGCGCGAGGATTACAAGGCCCATACGACGCCGGGCAATGTGAAGGTGCCGTTCCTGTCGCAGCCGCCGCGCCACTACCTGGGCGCGGCCTGGTACCAGCGCGATATCGACGTGCCGGCCGCCTGGCGCGGCAAGCGCGTGGCACTGCACATGGAGCGCCCGCGCTGGGGCTCCACGCTGTGGTTGGACGACCGCGAAATCGGCAGCAACCGCAGCCTGGTTGCCGAACACGTGTACGACCTGGGCCTGCTGGCGCCAGGGCGGCACCGCCTCACCGTGCGCGTGGACAACCGCATGCTGATGAACTACCGGCCCGATTCGCACAGCGTGTCCGATTCGCTGGGCATGAGCTGGAACGGCATCGTCGGCAAGGTGGCGCTGCGCGCCACGTCACCGGTATGGATCGACGATGTCCAGGTCTACCCCAACGTGGCCGACCGCACCGCCCGCGTGCGGGTGAAGATCGGCAATGCCGGCGGCAATGCCGGCAGCGGTACCGTGCGCGCCAATGGCCGGCGCGTCGCCGTGGCCTGGACCGCCCACGGCGGCAGCGTTGAATTCACCGTGCGCTACCCGCGCGATGCCGCGCTGTGGGACGAGTGGAACCCCGCGCTGCAGGCGCTGTCGCTTGAGCTCGACGGTCCGCAGGCGCGCGACCGGCGTCTCGTCAAGTTCGGTTTCGTGGAGATCAGGGCGGCAGGCACGCAGATGCTGGTCAACGGCCGCCCCACCTTCATGCGCGGCACCCACCACGGCGGCGATTTTCCGCTAACCGGCTATCCGCCGACCGACGTGGCGTACTGGAAGAAGATCTTCAGGATCAACAAGCAATGGGGCATCAACCACGTGCGCTTCCATTCGTTCAACCCGCCGGAAGCGGCATTCCAGGCGGCGGACGAGGTGGGCATCTACCTGCAGCCCGAACCGGGCATGTGGAACGCCGTCTCGCCGGGCACGCCGATGGAGACGATGCTGTACGAGGAAACGGAGCGGATGATCCGCGCCTACGGCAACCATCCGTCGTTCCTGCTGCTCAGTCCCAGCAACGAGCCAAAGGGCAACTGGAAGGCGGCGTTCGACAAGTGGATCGCCCACTACCGCGCGGCCGACCCGCGCCGGCTGTACACGAACGGCACCGGCCACACGGAACCGAGCGTGCCGGAGGTGGACAAGGGTACCGACTACCTGGCGATCCAGCGCATCGGCCCGAAACCGCTGCGCAACAAGACAGGATGGTTCGGCCGGGATTATTCGGCCTCGCTGGAAGGCATCGGCGTGCCCGTGCTGTCGCATGAGAACGGCCAGTGGGTGGCCTACCCCGACTTCTCGGTGATCGACAGGTTCACGGGCTACCTGCGCCCGGGGAACTACGAGATCTTCCGCGATTCCGCCAGGGCGCGCGGTGTGCTGGACAAGAACCGCGAGTTCGCCCTCGCCTCGGGCCGCTGGCAGCTGGCCTGCTACAAGGAGGAAATCGAAGCGATCCTGCGCACGCCGGGCATGAGCGGCTACCAGCTGCTGGACCTGCACGATTACCTGGGCCAGGGCACGGCGCTGGTCGGCCTGCTCGACACGTTCTGGGAATCGAAGGGCTATGCGTCCGCCGAGGCTTTTCGCCGCTTCAACGGCGAGACCGTGCCGCTGGCGCGCGTGACGCGCCTCGTGCTGACCACTGCCGACACGCTCGACGTGCCGGTGGAGATCGCCCACTACGGCAGGGACACGCTGCGCGGCGCACGGCCGTGGTGGAAGATCGTCGACGCCACCGGCACCACGGTGGCGGGTGGCAGCTTCACCGCCACCGACCTGCCGGTGGGCCACAATGCGCAACTGGGCCGCATCGCCCTGCCCTTGGCCGGCATGAAGGCGCCGGCGCGTTACCGGCTGGTCGTGGGCCTGGCCGATACGGCGATCGAGAACGACTGGAATTTCTGGCTGTATCCGCAGGCGCTGCGGGCCGACGCGCCGGCCGACGTGCTCGTGACCCGCACGTGGCCGGAAGCCGAAGCACGGCTGGCCGGCGGCGGCAAGGTGCTGTACCTGCCGCGCAAGGCGGACCTGGACTGGACGTCGCCGCCAATGGCCGACGTGCCCGTGTTCTGGAACCGCCTGATGAACCCGGCCTGGAGCCGCATGCTGGGGCTGTGGATCGACAAGGCCCACCCTGCACTGGCCGGCTTCCCGACGGAAGACCACTATGACTGGCAATGGGCCGAGGTGGCGGCGACGGCGCGCGGCATGAACCTGTCAAGCCTGCCGCGTGGCTTGCAGCCGATCGTCCAGCCGATCGATGACTGGAACCGCAACTACAAGCTCGGCCTCCTGTTCGAGGCGCGTGTCGGCAATGGCCGGCTGGTCGTCTCCACGGCGGACCTGGACAGCGACCTTGACCAGCGCGTGGTGGCACGCCAGTTGCGCAAGTCCGTGCTCGACTACATGGGCAGTGCCGCCTTCGCGCCACGCACCGCACTCGAGCCGGCGGCGATGCGTGCGTCGCTGTTCGACACGCGCGTGATGCAAAAGCTGGGTGCCACGGCCACCGGCTGGCGCGATGCCGGGAAGGCGATCGATGGCGATCCGAACACGTATGCGCTGGAAACCGTTCGCGGCGACGCACCCCGGCCGCAGCCGGCGCTGACGATCGCCTTCCCGGCCGCCGTGCCATTCGACGGCCTCGTGCTCATGCCGCGCCAGAACCACCGCGACCACGAAGGCGATGTGCGCGAGTGGCTGGTGCAGGCCAGCGACGACGGCACCACGTGGCGCGACGTGAAGCGCGCCACGCTGGGATCGACGTTCGATCCGCAAACGATCCGCTTTGAAAAACTGAGCACGCGCTGGCTGAAACTGACGGCGCTGTCCGGCTTCGGCGCCGACCGGGCCAGCGCGCTCGCCGACGTGGCCGTGTCGTACACGGGACCGGCGCTGCCCGACGAAGCCGCCGAACTGCAGTACCAGCGTTCGCGGTCGGCATCGTCGGATATCGACGAAGCGGGCATGGATGACCGGCGCCCGGCACGGCCCGAGGCGGCGGGCAAGCGCTGACCATGGATGGCGGGAAGCTGGCGCCGCCAACTGGGGCAACCGCGCACCCTGTCTACAGATCGGAACTGCGGCGCACCTGGCGGCGCCGGTCGGCGTACGGCTGCACGGATTTCAGCTGGTGGCTGCTGCGCCACATCGACGCATGCGTCCAGCAGCCGTTGACGGTGCGCCGCACCCAGATGTCGCGCCACGGATTGCGCACCGTACCTGTCAACCCGAGCAGCCAGCTGCGCGGGGTAACGCTCTCGCCATCGGCCATGATCCGGTCGCCCTCCACGATCGCGTAGTGATACGTGTAGCGAAAGCGGACACGCAGCTCGGTGCCGTGCGGCAGGAACAGCTCTTTCCACTGATACCCCCGCACCGCCCCCGCCCCATTCGCGGCGAGCCAGTAGCGCACGGCGACCGGGACGATGTCTTCAGGATTGCGGTCGTCACCGACCTTGCGCAGTTGCATCAGCAGGTCGATGTAGGTGCTTGGTTTCAGTGCGATGTTGAATGCCTCGCTTGTCATCGAAATCTCCTGTTTTGTTTCTTCACTGCTGTTGGATATCGAATTGCAGGGAAAGTTCAGCAGGATGCAGGCGGGTGGGCGAACGATCAATCGGGCAGTCGGGCGGTCGGGCAAGCAGCCAGGCAGCCAGTCAGGCAATCAGCCAGTCAGCCAGTCAGGCAGTCAGGCAAGATGCCCCATATGCATAGATGGTTGGCGGTTAGGCGCGGGCGCCTCGTCAACTGTCGAAAAGCCTCGCGGTTGCCTCGACGGTCCGCTGCAAAGTGTTGATTTGATTGAGAAGGCCAAATCGCGACGAGGCGATCGGCAGACGCTTCGAGAACAAACGAGGCGCGGGCCACCACTGCGGAACCGGCAATATATACCCGGCAACGATGGACGACGCCCGCCGGCCTCAGCGGCTGCCGCTCCTCCGCGCCCGCCGCCGCCTTCGCCCGCCGAGGCCTTCGTCCGACCCCTCCATTCGCGCCGCCTGCCGCACTCAGCGGGAAGAGGATAGATATTGACGGTTGGGGGCCTGGAGCGGCCGCCTCGTCGTCTATCGAAATGCCTCGCGACTGCCTCGGCGGTCCCCTGCGAGGTATTGATTTGATTAGGGAACCCGAATCGCGACGAGGCGATCGGCAGACGCTGCGAGAACAAACGAGGCGTGGGCCGCCACTGCGGAACCGACGATATATACCCCGCTACGACCGCTAATACCCGCCGGCCTCAGCGGCGGCGGCTCCCCTGCGCCCGCCGCCGCCTTTGCCTGCCGCCACCTTCGCCCGCCGCCGCCCGCCGCCGCCTGCCGCCGCCTCCGCCTGCCGCACTCAGCGGGAAGAGGATGGGTATTGATGGTTAGGGGCCTGGGGCGGCCGCCTCGTCGTCTATCGAAATGCCTCGCGATTGCCTCGGCGGTCCGCTGCAAGGTGTTGATTTGATTGGGGAGGTTGAATCGCGACGAGGCGATTGTCAGACGCTGCGAGAACGAACGAGGCGTGAGCCGCCACCGCGGAACCGAGGATATACCCGGCAATGCTGGCCAACGCTCGCCGGCCTCAGCCGCGGCCGCTCGCCTGCGCCTGCCGCCGCCGTGCTTGCCGACTGCCTGCGCTCGCGATCCGCAGCAGAGCATCCTTCACCGATCAAGCTCGCTCCGCACAGAAAGCGCGTGCAGCTCGCCGATAGTCTGGGCAAATGCCTTGCTGCCAGGCCTATCTGCGTAAAGCTCGCTGCTTAGCTACTTAGCTACTTAGCTGCTTAGCTACTTAGCTACTTAGCTGCTTAGCTGCTTAGCTGCTTAGCTGCTTAGCTGCTTAGCTGCTTAGTGCTTAGCTAATTAACTGGTTTGCTGGTTTGCTGGCTTGCTGGCTTGCTGGCTTGCTGGCTTGCTGGCTAGCTCGTATGCTGGCGTGCTGGCTATGCTGGCAACCCGGTGAACCGGCAACCCGGCGCCCCGGCGAGCCGCCCCGCCCAGCGCTGCAGCGCCGCCCTCTTCCAAACGTCGCTCACTTCGGCAACGCAAACTCACCTTCGACCAGCAACTTCGCCTGCCCAACCCTGGCAAACCTCGGCTGCCCGCCACCGGCATACACGGTGTACTCGCCGGAGCGCACCGAGCGCCGGCCCGCGGTGTCCACCTGCGACTGCGCGCGGGCATCGATGTCCATCGTCACGACCTGGCTAGCGCCGGCCTTTACGTGCACGCGCCGGAAGCCGGCCAGCACGGGGTTCGAGCGGTCGCCCGGCTTGGCAAGGTACAGCTGCACCACTTCGTCGCTGTCGCGCTTGCCCGTGTTGCGCACGGTGACCGTGGCCTTGACCGCCTGCCCCGCCTTCACGCGCGTGGTGGACAGCTTCGGCGCGGCGTAGCTGAACGTGGTGTAGGCGAGGCCATGGCCGAACGGATGCAGCACCGGACCGTTGAAGTAGCGGTAGGTGCGGTGCTGCATCGAGTAATCGGCGAACGGCGGCAGATCCGTCTCGGAGCGCACGATCGTGTAGGGCAGGCGGCCAGCCGGGCTGACGGCGCCGGACAGCACGCGCGCGATCGCGGCGCCGCCGCCCTCGCCCGGATACCAGGCGTGCACGATGGCGTCCGCGTTCGCTTCCACCCACGGGTCCGAGATCGGCCCGCCGGTCAGGTAGACCACCACCAGCGGCCTGCCGGTGGCCTTCACGGCTTCGAGCATGCGGCGCTGCGCGTCCGGCAGCGCCAGCGTGAGGCGGTCGCCGCCACGGAAGCCAGGATAGTCCACCTTCATCTCCTCGCCTTCCAGGTCGGGCGACAGGCCGACCATCGCGACCGCCACGTCGCCGGCGCGCGCGGCCGCCACGGCGTCGGCGACGAGCGCCTCTTGCGGCGCCACCCATTCCAGCGCGCTGTGGCGGTCGTTCTCCGTGCGCGCATAATCGATGCGCACGCGGCGCGGCGTCGTGTCGTCGAACGTGAAGTGGATCTTCTCCATGCGCTGCTGGCAGTTGCCGGCCACGCATTCAGCCGTATTGCCGGCGCCGATCCCCGCCTTCTCGGGCGAGACCACCAGTTCGTCGTCGATCCACACGCGGATGTTCGGCAGCGGGCGGTCGCGCGGCACGATCATGCGGAAGCCCAGTTCGTACTTGCCCGGCCGCGGCGGCACGATGACGCCCGTCCAGCGGACCGAGAACCGCTTTGGCTCGAAGCCCTGTGGCGCGCTGTGCTCGAAGTTGAAGTTGATGACGGGGTCGATGCGCGTCATTTTCGGCGTGCCGGCGAATTCCAGGTTGTCGAAATACTCGCCTTTCAGGCCATGCTGGCCGCTGTCCGCCGCCACCTTCAAATACGTTTCCGGGATCGGCATGCGCTTGCCGTCGATCAGCGGCGCGCCGGGCGCATAGCCTACCTGGTCGGCGCCGAACGCCCTGCGCAGTTCATCCACCGGCAGCGCCGGGTGCGCGATCGTGCCGTTGTAGTTGCCCTCCAGGCTTTGCAGCAGCGCCGCGTTCGGCCCGATCACGGCAATGCGCGCGCCCTTGGCGAGCGGCAGCGTGCCGCCATCGTTCTTGAGCAGCACGATCGCTTCCTCGGCGGCCTGCTGCGCCAGCGCGCGGTGCTGTGCCGAATTGATCGCGCTGTACGGCACCTTGTCGTACACGCTGCCATCGAGCAGGCCCATGCGGATGCGCGCGGCCAGCAGGCGCACCAGCGACGTGTCGATCTCGGCCTCGGTGATCAGGCCTTTCTCCACCGCTTCCGGCAGGCCCAGGTAACTCTGGCCGCATACCAGGTCGGTGCCCGCCTTCACGGCAGTGGCCGAAGCATGGGCAATGTCGGGCGACGTCTTGTGGCCGGTGACCAGGTCACGCACGGAATCGCAGTCGGACACGATGAAGCCGTTGAAACCCCAGTCCTGGCGCACCAGGCCATTCTGCAGCGGGTGCGCGCACATGGGAATGCCGTCCACCGCGTTGTACGCGCACATCAGCGAATACGCTTTCGCATCCACGATCGCGTTGCGGAACGCAGGCAGGTACGTGTCTTCCAGGTCGAATGGCGACACGTCCACGTTGAAGCTGTGGCGCTCCGGCTCGGGGCCGGAATGCACGACGAAGTGCTTTGGCGTGGCCACGCCCTTGTACAGTGCCGGATCGGTGCCCTGGATGCCGCGGATGAACGCCATGCCCAGCTGGCCGGTGAGGTGCGGGTCCTCGCCATAGGTTTCCTGGCCACGGCCCCAGCGCGGATCGCGGTAGATGTTGATGTTCGGCGTCCAGTAATTGACGCCGAAGTAGCGCGCCGTGCCCCTGCCGTCGCGCCGCAGCGCCGCATTGAAGTTGGCGCGACCTTCCAGCGCGATCGCATCGGCGACGCGCTCCGCGAGCGCCGTGTTCCAGGTGGCCGCGAGACCGATCGCCTGCGGGAACACGGTCGCCTGGCCGGCCCGCGCCACGCCGTGCAGCACCTCGTTCCACCAGTCGTAACGCTTGAGCCCGAGGCGCTCGATGGCCGGCGCGCCGTTCTGCATCTGTTCCGCCTTTTCCTTCAGCGTCATGCGCGCCGCCATGTCCCGCGCGCGCACCTCGGGGGACAGCCTGGTGTCGCGGAATATGGGCGTGGTCTCCTTCGCGGGTTCGGCCGCCGCCAGTCCCGGCGCACAGGCCAGCCCCACGGCCAGCGGCATCATGGCCAGCCGAAAGGCGGCGAGGATACCCGGGCGTGGCCGGGATGGCGAGGGTGAGGGTGAGGGTGAGGGTGAGGGTGAGGTCGGGCGCGCGCCGCGGCTGGCAGTGGGATGCATGGGTCTCCTGGACGGTCTGATGACGAAGTGCCGGTTATCCGGCAATTCTGCAGGCTCGTGGCGACCATGGCAATGTTGAAATTCCCCAAAGGCCAAGCGATTTTACGGGCGCGGCCGCGGCCAGTGCCAGTGCCGCGTCAGGCGGCCGGGATGTCGTCGAGCGTCTGATAGACGGGCAGCCCGCGCTCGCGTGCGTGCCGCACGTCGCTATCGGCGCCGCGCGACGCGCCGGCGATCCGGTACACGGCATCGCACTGGTCGATCACACGGCGCGCCACGTCGTACAAAAACTCCGCAGGCACATATTCGGCCACCCGGCCGTGGCCCGCGTGCTGGGCCAGTGGCAAGGCCAGCCACTCGCCGATCAGCGGCACGTGCCCTTTTTCATAGACCTGCCAGGCCGCCGCCTCGAGCGCGCGCAGGTTGCGCGCAATGTGCAGCAGGTCGCCTTCCGTACCGCTGCGGTACGGGCCGGCAATCAAGATACTCATCGGTTTCATCGTCTTCTCCCCTTGTTGGAAAAACACGATATTACACGCATCTGCACGTTTTTACACGTTTATGCGCGAATTGCCGCTAAAACTTGTCATGCACGAAATGGATAGTGCCTATCAGAATTGACAATTGGTGTCCCGGACGCGGGCTGGCGATAATGGCCCGTCTCCTCCATTGTTCTGAAAACGTACCGGAACTTCGGCCCGCTCATCGAGCGGGCTTTTTTTTTGGCGGATCGGTCAGGCGTGGGCCACCCCGGGCGGTGTGGCGGCCCGGGGAGGATGCTCGTCAAGGCCACGCACGCTGGCAAGCTTCTCGGCACCGACCACGTTGACCGCATAGCCGTTGCGGCCGGCGGCCTTCACGCCGTACAGCGCGTAGTCGGCCGACTGCATGATCGCTTCGGCATTCGTGGGCACACCCGTGATGGCGATGCCGATGCTGGCCGTCACGCGCAGCGTGGAGCCGCCGACGACGAACGGGGCCTGCATCGCGGCCAGGATCTTGTCGCCCAACTGGTGCGCCTCGCCGGTGCCGCGCACCTGTTCGAATACGACCACGAATTCATCGCCCGCCAGCCGCGCCACGGTGTCGGTGCAACGTACGGCGCCCTGCAGCCGGGCCGAAAATTCCACCAGCACGGCGTCACCCACGGCATGGCCATGGGTGTCGTTGATGCTCTTGAAGCGGTCGATGTCGAGAAAGGCCACGGCCACCGACTCGCCCGAACGCCGCGCGCGTGCCAGCGCCGCGGGCAGGAACTGGTCGAACATGCGGCGGTTGTGGGTGCCGGTCAGCACGTCGGTCGTGGCCAGCCGGTGCAGGTCGTCGGAGGCCTGCTTGCGGCTGCTCGACAGCCGGTACAGCGCACGGCTCAGCAAGCCGAATTCGTCGGCATGGTCGACGTTGAAGGCGCTGATGTCGGTAGCGCCGGCATCGATCGACTCGACGACACGCTGCAGTTCATCCAGGGGTTCCAGCAGCACCTTCACGAGGCCCCAGCCGAAGATCCCGGCCATCGCCGTGAACAGGCCGGCGGCGCCGAGCGCGTTGAACCACACGGATGCCATCGGCGCGAACGCATCGCGCAGCGGATAGGACACGGCCACGGTCCAGTCCACGTGGCGCAGGCGCTTCCAGGCCACCAGCGCCGGCTCCTTGCCGTCGAGGATGTCGGCGCGCCAGCCTTCCGGCCCGGCCAGGGGCGCTGCCAGCGCGGGCATCTCGTCGCCGGACGGGCGGGTCAGGATCAGTTCCTTCTGCGGATGGTGCACCACGGTGCCGTCGTTGGCGACGATGAACAGGTAACCCTGTTCGCGGGTGCGCAGCGCTTCGACCTGGGCAGCGAAGGCGGGCCGCAGCAGGTCGAGACCGCCGACGAGGACCGCGTAGATATTGCCCCTGGCATCGTGCAGCGGCTGCGCCACCGACACCACCGGGCGCCCCGACAGCTGGCTGCGGAACGGCGCCGAAATCACGCTGTCGCGCGAGCGCAGCACTTCCTGGAAGTACGGCCGCGTGCTCACGTTGAGCATCTTGTCACGACGGTTCTTCAAGTTCGCCACATAGTCGCCGCGCACGTCGAACGCCACCACATTGGAGAATTCGTCACGCAGCCCCGGATGCGATTCCAGCAACGCCTGCACGTCGCGCACGCTCAGGTTGCGCGTCTGCGCCTCTTCCGCGATGCTGCGCAACACGCCCTGCCTTGCGCGGACGTCGTTGTCCAGATAGGCGGCGGCGCCGGACAGCGCCGAGATCTCCTGCCGCGCGATCATGCGCTGGATCTGCGATTCGGCGATCAGCAGCGAGATGCCGCACACGCCCACGGCGGCGATGAGCACCATCGAGGTCACCAGGAGGGAGACCTTGGACTTGAAGCTGGTGAAGGGTAAGGCGGCCGAGAACACGACAACTCCCTGGCGCACGAAGACGCATCGATCGTTGATCCGGCGGGAGCTTGGGCCAGGGGTGCGGTCCCGCGCAGGGGTATTGGGGCAAGACCGCGATCACACGATTATAACGGTGGCATCAACACGGGGCAGCCGGATTCATGGCAGATGTTGCCTAGGAACAACGATAATAAGAACGAAGGCAGCATCGCGGCCACCGCCGCTACGGCCGCGTTTGCCGCACAGCCATAGAATGCAACTTTATACCAACTAGGGCATCATCGCGACATTACCGGGAGGAGAACAATACCGCATGGAGACGCGTTCCGGTCCGCTCACCGCCACTGCCGGCAGGGTCGTGCTGTGCGCGCTCGCCTATGTACTGGCCGCTACGCTGTGCATTGCCATTTCGGTACCGACCGGTAACAACAGCCCCGTCTGGATTCCCACCGGGATCGCGCTCGCGGCGGTCTTGCGCCATGGCCGCCCGATGCTCGCTGGCGTCGCGGCGGGCGCCTTCGCCGTCAACCTTTACCTGCTGGCGCGCTGGCTCGGCTTCGGCGGCGCGTCCATCGCCACCGCGCTGGTCATCGCCGCCGGCAATACGCTGGCCGCCGGTGCCGGCGCCTGGCTCGTGCGGCGCAATGCCCGTGCGCTGCGGCGCGACAGTCCCCTGCTCGTCTACGCTTACGTGCTCGCGGTGATGGCAGCCGCGATGATCGGCGCCGCACCGGGCGCTTGCGCACAGGCCCTGGTCGGGCAACTGCCGTGGAGCAGCGTGGGCTCCGTGATCGTGCTGTGGTGGCTGGGCAATGTCATGGCCCTGCTGCTCGTCACACCGCTCCTGGCCGCCTGGACCTGCAACAAGGCCGTGCGCCAGTTGCGCAAGCGGGAAACGGCCAGCGAGGTCGCCCTGCTGCTGGCACTGACCGCGCTCGCCACGCTGTGCCTGTTCCAACTGGGGACCGCCGCAGTGCAGGCGTGGGCGCCGTTCCTGCTGCTCGCCCCCGTCATCGGCGCGGCCTGCCTGTACGGCGCGCCGGCCGGCACCGCCGCCGCGGCCATCGTGGCAACGGGCGCCGTCGCCGTCACGCTGGCCGGCAGCGGCCCGTTCGCGACCCGCGACCAGTTCCATTCCCTGCTGGGGCTGGACATCTACCTGGCATCGCTGGGCATTGCCGTCATGCTCATCACGAACACGGCCGCCGGCCACCACCGCCCCGCCACCTTGCCACGACCGGGCCGGTGGCCGATGGCCACCCTGGCGCTGTGCCTGGCCATCACGGCCGCGGCGTGGCATGCGGTGGACGCCCACACGGAACGCCGTATCCGCGAACAGTTCGACGCGATCATCGACCTGACCTGGCAGCAGATGGAATACCGGATGGGCAACTACCGGCGCATACTCATGGCCGGCAAGGCCTACTTCGATGCGTCGGACGACATCGAGGCCGCCGAATGGGAAGCCTACGTCGCCAACTTCGACGTGGAGCGCGCATTTCCGGGCACGCTGGGAATCGGTTTCGCGACATGGTTGCGCACCCCGGCCGCCGCACAGGAATTCGTGCAGCGCAAGCGTGCTTCCCGGCCGGCCTACCGCATCTGGCCGGAGCCGGTGCGCTGGCCCGTCGCGGCGGTCACCTACCTTGCGCCGACGAACGACGGTAACGAGCGTCCGCTCGGCTACAACATGACGTTCGAGGCCAACCGGCGCATCGCGCTGACGCAGTCCATCGCCAGCGGCGGCATCGGCAGCACCGGCACGATCCTGCTGGTGCATGACTTCGACCGGCAGCCGCAGCAGGGCATGCTGATGTTCATGCCGGTCTATCACCGGGGCGCCCCCGTGGCCACGCGCGCGGAACGCGAAGCGGCGCTGCGCGGCTTCATCTACAGCCCGTTCCGCGTACACGAGATGGTCGGCGCCCTGCTCGGCCGGCATGACGCGTTCTCGCTGCGGATCGTCGACCTGCATCCGGCATCGGCCGGCAAGGAACTCTACCGCAGTGCCGGCGGTGAAGTACGCGGCCCCCGTTACGTGCGGCCCCTGGCGGCCGTACGCACGCTGGCGATCGACGAAACGGGCCACCACTGGCAGCTCGAATTCACCGCCAGCGCGGCCTTCGAGGCGGGCATCGACCGGCAAGGCCCGCTGTTGACGCTGGGCCTGGGATCGCTGATCAGCTTTCTGCTGTTCGGCATCGTGCGCGGGCTGGCGACGACGCGCGAACGGGCGCTGCAGATGGCGCGCCAGATCACCCGTGAGCTGCAGATGCAGCAGCGCGTGGCGCGCGAGGGGGAGGAGCGCTTCCGCCTGTTCACCGCCAGCGTGCGCAGCCACGCCATCATCTTCCTCGACGCGGCCGGCCACGTGGAAGCATGGAACGATGGCGCCGCCAAGATGTTCGGGCACTCGGACGCCGAAGCGATCGGCCGTGCGCTCGACCTGTGGGTAGATCCCGAGCCCGGCCGGGCCCTGCTGGCCGAAGCGACGGCGGGCGACAGCGGGATGGCCGCCATGGAGCTGGTGCGCAAGGATGGCACGCGCTTCACGGGCGAACTGCAACTGACGGCGGTGCGGCACGATGGCGTGGCGGCCGGCTTCGCGTGCATCGTGTATGACGTGACGGCCAAGCGCAAGGTGGAGGAGCAGTTGCGCCAGGCGGCTGCCATCGCGCAGAGCGCGAGCCAGGCCAAGAGCGCATTCGTGGCCAACATGAGCCATGAATTGCGCACGCCGATGAACGGCGTGCTGGGCATCGCCGCGTTGCTGGAGCGAGGCACGCTGGCGAAGGAGCAGCGCGACCTGGTGCGGATGATCCGCACCTCCGGCGAGACCCTGCTGGCGGTGCTGAATGATATCCTCGACTTTTCCAAGATCGAGGCCGGCAAGGTCGAATTGCACCCGGAGCCGGTGGCGCTGGACGACGTCGCACTGGCCTGCGCGCGCCTGATGGCCGTGAACGGTGGCGGCCGCCTGCGCGTGCGCGTCGACGTGGCGCCCTCCCTGCCGGCCACCATCGTGGTCGATGCGCTGCGCCTGGAACAGATCCTGACGAACCTGATCGGCAATGCGCTGAAGTTCACCGAACGGGGCGCCGTGGACTGCCGCTTCGCCCGCGCCACGCTGTCTGGCGCGCCGGCCTTGCGCGTCGATGTTTCCGATACGGGCATCGGCATCGATCCGGAGCAGCAGAAACGCCTGTTTTCCGCGTTCGCCCAGGCCGACGCGTCGACGACACGGCGCTTCGGCGGCACCGGGCTCGGCTTGACGATCGCGCGCAGCCTGGCCGAATTGATGGGCGGTACGCTGGGCGTTGCCAGCACCCCGGGCAGTGGCAGCACGTTTACGCTGACGGTGCCGCTGCGCGAGGCCGGCGTGCCGGATCCCTACATGCTGCAGCCCCCACACCTGCAGTTGCCGGTGCTGCTGTGCGAACCGGATGCGGTGGTGGTCTCGGCGCTGGCCAACGCCACCGCGCGCTGGGGCTGGCACCTGCACGTTGCCCACGATCCTGCCCGCCTGGGATTGCTGCTGGCGGTGCCGGGCACGCTCCCGTACGACCTGGCCATCGTCGGGCCCGGCATCGATGCGGCCGCGGTCCTGGCCACGCTGGCGGCTAGGCGCGCCCAGATGCCCGCCGGTTTCACGGTGATCCGCATCGTGGCCGGCTTCGACGTCCCGGCCGCGGAGACACCGGTGCCCTTCGCCTTCGCCACCGTGCATGCGCCAGCCACGCGCGCCGCGTTGCATGCGGCCTTGCTGGAGGCGCGTCACGCGCCGGCGTCGGCCACGGTCGTCCCCCGGCCGATGCCGATGCCAGCGACAGTGCCGATTCGGACGCCCATTCCGATTCCGGTTCCGACTCCGGCGCCGCCATCGACCAGCCGCCACTGGCCGGCATGCGCGTGCTGCTGGCCGAGGACAATGTCATCAACCAGACAGTGGCCGTTGCGCTGCTCGACTACGCCGGCGCCATCGTCACCGTGGCCGGTGATGGTGCCGAGGCGGTGGCCCGCCTTCGGCGCGACCCCGCCGGCTGCGACGCGGTGTTGATGGACGTGCAGATGCCGGTGATGGACGGCCTGGCCGCGACGCGCGAAATCCGCCATGCACTGGCATTGGCGCTGCCCGTGATCGCCATGACGGCCGGTGTCACGCAGGACGAACGCGACGCCTGCACCGCCGCGGGCATGGACGATTTCATCGCCAAGCCCATCGACGAGGACGAACTGATCGACGTGCTGCGCAAGCATTGGCGCCGCCCCCCAACCGGCGCCCCCTGAGCCATGGTGTCGGACATGTTTTCCGGCGCTTGTTCGGAAAACGTGTCGGACACCGGTTCTCCCCGGAAGTCCCCCTCGATGTCAGTTCACCGGCAACACGAAATCCGGATACCGCGCGCGCAGCGCGTCGAGCTCCGACAAGGTGCCCGACAGGTGCTGCCGTACCCATGACTGGGCACTCGCGGCGTCGCCGTCGCCGATGGCCCGGGCGATCTCGGCATGCTGCTCGAGAATCGACCGGGCCTTGCCGTTCAGCGGCAGGTGCAGGCGGCGCAGCCGGTCCAGGTTGCCGCTGCCGTCGCGCAGCCGGTGCCACAGGCCCGCGAGCGATGCCGCGTCGTACATCGTGTGGTGGAATGCCATGTCCGCCGCCGTGAAGCTGGCCAGGTCGCCCGTGGCCAGGCAAGCTTCCTGCCGGGCCACGATGTCGAGCAGCCGCCCGGCCAGCCGCGGGTCCGGCCGCTGGGCCAGCGTGTGCACGAGCTCGAGCTCCACCGACAGCCGCAGGAAATGCGCCTCGCGTGCCGACGACAGGTCGACCGCGCGCACCCGCGTGGCATGCTGGGGAAACACTTCGACGAGCTTCTCGTCGTCCAGCCGCGCCAGCGCATCGCGCACCGGCGTGACCGACACATCGAAATAGCCGGCCAGGTCGGTGCGCGACAGCACGGCGCCGGGCGGCAGCGCCAGCGTGACGATCAGCTCGCGCAGGTGTTCATACACCTGCACTGCCGCGCTGCGGGACCGGTCGAGCCGGAAAGTGCCAGGTAAAGTGTAGTCGCTCATTTCTCGAAGGTTCGCCGCGGGATGGCGTGATTCTACCGGCTGCGCGGGCGCGGATCGCAATGACATGGCCCCGGATCAACTTCGTGAGCGATTGCCCGCAGCCGCCGGCGATGGCTGGACAGTGCGGCGCAGCCCCGGATAATCGCCGGAGCGCCCAGGCACCCGCCCGGCGCCATTGATATATTAGTATTCGAGAGACCTTGATGACCGCCACCTCTCACGTGGCACGGCACTTCGGCGCTTCCCTGCTGGTGTGCGCCGCCGTTGCCGGCCATGCGCTGCCGGCGCATGCCGCCCGCACCGTCTACAACTTCAACCCCGGCTGGCGGCTGGCCGTCACTGACACGCCAGAAGCCATTCGGCCGGCGTTCGACGACGCCACCTGGAAACCGGTGACCCTGCCGCGCGCGTGGAACGAGGACGAAGCATTCGCCAAGGACATCGTCGACCACTCGACCGGCATTGCCTGGTACCGCAAGCGCTTCACGCTGCCGGCCGCGGCGAAGGGCCGCAAGGTGTTCCTCGAATTCGAAGGCGCGCGGCAGGCGGCCGAAGTCTACGTCAACGGCCGGCGCATGGGCCTGCACGAGAACGGCGTCACGGCATTCGGCTTCGACATCACCGATGCGCTCGTGCCGGGCCGGAACGTGGTGGCGGTCCGCACCGACAACAGCTGGGATTACAAGGAAGCGGCGACGGGCCAGCGCTACCAGTGGGCCGACCGCAACTTCAACGCCAACTATGGCGGCTTGCCGAAGAACGTGAAACTGCACGTGACGGACCGGCTGTACCAGACCCTGCCCCTGTATTCGTCACTGGGCACGACCGGTGTCTACGTGTATGCGCGCGACTTCGACATTCCTGGCCGCCGCGCCACGATAGCGGCGGAATCGGAGGTGAAGAACGATGACGACCACGCGCGCACGTTCACCTATGAAGTGCGGCTGCGCGACCGCGACGGCAAGGAGGTGGCCCGTTTCGCCGCGCCGCCGCAGACCGTGACGCCGGGCGCCACCGCGACCGTGAAGGCGCAGGCGCCGGTGGCGGGACTGCACTTCTGGAGCTGGGGCTACGGCTACCTGTACGACGTGGAAACGACGCTGAAGGTCGACGGCGTGCCGGTCGACACCGTCGTCACGCGCACGGGCTTCCGCAAGACCGAGTTCAAGGACGGCGTGGTGAAGCTGAACGACCGCGTGCTCCAGCTCAAGGGGTATGCGCAGCGCACGTCGAACGAATGGCCGGCCGTCGGCATGTCGGTGCCGGCCTGGCTGAGCGACTACAGCAACGGCCTGGCGCTGGCCAGCAATGCGAATCTGATCCGGTGGATGCACATCACGCCATGGCGCCAGGACACGGAATCGCTCGACCGGCTCGGCCTCATGCATGCGATGCCGCCGGGGGACGCCGAAAAGGACGTCACGGGCCGGCGCTGGGAACAGCGCATCGAAGTGATGACGGACGCGATCGTCTACAACCGCAACAGCCCCAGCATCCTTTTCTACGAAAGCGGCAACCGCGGCGTGAGCGCGGAGCACATGCGCGAGATGAAGGCGCTGCGCGACCGCTACGACCCGCATGGCGGCCGCGCATCGGGCAGCCGGGAAATGCTGTCCACCGAACTGCACGGCATCGCCGAATATGGCGGCGAAATGCTGTACATAAACAAGAGCGCGCGCATTCCGATGTGGGCGATGGAATATTCGCGCGACGAGGGTGCCCGGAAGTTCTGGGACGAGTTCACCCCACCCTTCCACAAGGACGGCGACGGCCCGCTCCACAAGGGGCAACCCGCGCCCACCTACAACCGCAACATGGACACGCACGCGATCGAGAACGTGAAGCGCTGGTATGACTACTGGCGCGAGCGGCCCGGCACGGGCAGGCGCGTATCGTCCGGCGGTGTGAACATCGTGTTCTCCGATTCGAACACGCACCACCGGGGCGCCGAGAACTACCGCCGCAGCGGCGAAGTGGACGCGATGCGCATCCCGAAGGACGGTTTTCATGCCCACCAGGTGATGTGGGATGGCTGGGTGGATGTCGAGAAGCCGCGCGCCCACATCGTCGGCCACTGGAACTACGCGGCGGGTACCGTGAAGCCTGTCACCGTGATTTCCAGCGCGGACAAGGTGGCGTTGTACCTGAACGGCAAGAAGCTCGGCGAAGGCCGGCAGACCGAACGCTTCTTGTTCACGTTCGACAGCGTGGCCTGGCAGCCGGGTGAGCTGAAGGCGGTCGGCCTCGACTCGGCCGGAAAAAAGGTCTGCGAGACGACGCTGGCCACGGCCGGTGCTCCCGCCGCGCTGAAGCTGACGGCAATGACGGCGCCGGGCGGCATGCGCGCGGACGGCGCCGACCTGGCACTGGTACAGGTCGAAGTCGTCGACGCGCGGGGCCGCCGCAATCCGGTCGCGCTGGACACGGTGAAGTTCGACCTGCAGGGCCCGGCCGAATGGCGCGGCGGCATCGCGCAGGGTCCGGGCAACCATGTGCTGGCCCGCGCGCTGCCCGTCGAGGGCGGCGTGAACCGCGTGCTCGTGCGCAGCACCACCAAGCCGGGCCGCGTGGTGCTGCGCGCCAGCGCCGCCGGGCTGGCGCCGGCCACGGTGACGCTGGCCACGCAACCGTTCAAGGTCGAGGGTGGCCTGGCCACGCGCTTCCCGGCCGATGGCTTGCCGCTGCACCTCGACCGGGGGCCGACGCCGGCCACGCCTTCGTTCCGCGTGTCGCGCGTGACCGTTCCCGTGGCCTCGGCCGAAGCGGCCAGCAATGCGGGCGATGCCGCGTTGACGTTCGACGACGATGAAACGACGAAGTGGTCCAGCACCCCGGGCCACGGCGCCATCACCTACCGGCTCGCGCAACCGGCCACGCTCGGCGAAATCTCGCTGAAGCTTTCCGGCTGGCGCGAGCGCAGCTACCCGCTGCGCGTGATCGTCGACGACACACCCGTCTACGAAGGCATGACGCCGAAGAGCCTGGGCTACGTGACGCTGCCCCTGAAGCCGGTGCACGGCGGCACGGTGCGCGTGGAACTCAATGGCGTGGCCGACGAGTCCAATGCCATCAAGCTGACCGAGGTGGCGAACCAGGCGATCACCGATACCGGGGCGAACCAGACGCCGAAGGGCGTGCTGTCGATCGTCGAGATCGAGTTCTACACGGCGCCCTGAGCCGCGGGCGCCGTCAGTTCATCCGGAACTCGTGGGCTGTCGCATCGGCGAACGACAGCAGGTCGACCATCGAGAAGCGGTTGCCACGGTCCGCATCCTTGCGGGTCGGCAGCGTTGGCCGCCACTCCGGATCCTGGGTCAGGTAGGACTGCTTGTCGCCCAGCAGCAGGCCGATCATGACCTCGGCGACGATGCGTCCGCCCACCGGCCCCAGGTGTTCACCCGAGGCTTCCAGTTCGGCTTCCTTGAGGATGTAGTACCACAGCGGCGTGGCGTGCTGGAGATTCAGCGCGTGCAGTTCGGGAAGCTGTTCGGCCGACAGCGGCGTGACGTGCATCGCCTGCGCGACACGCTGCCCGGAAGGCAGTGCGAACGTGAGGTGCCGCAGCAGGTTGCGCTGCGCGAGCGACGCCGGATTGCTGGCCGGCGAAGGGTTGGCCACCACGGATGACGGCAGGGCGAACAGCGCCGTCGACAGCTTCGTGTCGATCCTCTTGTTCGGTTTCACCTGCTCGTCGCCGAAGTCGAAGAAGGTGGACCAGCCCACGAAGCGCCGCCCGGCGCGGCAGCCGCCGCGCAGGTCTTCCGGATCCGAGACTGAGCCACCCTGGCCGCCGAAGATCATCGCGATGAAGGGCTCGCCGCCGTTGCCGGTGAAATTGGCGCGGTACGATGGCCGCACCTGGCTGTGCCCGAAGCGGTAGGCCGCCACGGAAAATTCCACGGGAATGAACGGTTCGTTTTTCCACTTGTAGAACTTCAGGCCGTTGTCCACCACGTCCTTCACGATCGCCTTGCCGCAGGTCAGCGGGAGGAATTCGTGCAGCACGATCCACTGGTAATGCCAGCGCACCTGGCGCTGCGCTTCGCAGAACAGTTCCGCGCCGCCCAGCCCGAGCGGCGCCAGGTGGTCCACCACCGCATTGTGGAACTTCAGCATGGCCAGGTGCAGTTGCGAGACGATCAGGTTTTCGTCGTTGCGGGGATCGCCGATCAGCGCGCAGCCCTCGCAGTTCCTCGGCAGGTCATCCTTCATGCCACCGTGCTCGATCAGGAATTTCGCGGGATTGGCGCGCTGGTACAGGAAGGGATTTGCATCGGGCCCGGCGCCATAGATGCTGTCGAGCGACAGCGTCGGCGTACGGAAATTCGAGATGTGTTCGGGATCGGCCTGCCGTTCCAGGCTGGACGTGGGATCGTACGTCATGTCGTGGTCGAGGAACTGGCCCAGGAAGGTCATGCCCGCGCTCATCTTCGGGTTGTCCTGGTTGTGGATGCCGAGATTGAGATCCGTCACCAGCGCGACCGGTGTCGCGTCCCGCGGGTCGCAAGCATCCATGATGCCGCCGGCGCGGCCCAGTTCCAGCAGCTTTTCGCGCACCGACGGATTGTCGGAGGCGAACGGTGGAAGGGATCCGAACATCCGCCCGAACTTCCCGCTGTCGTGGTAGCGGGAACGGGGTGGAATGAAATCGTTGGTGCTCGTGGTGCCGTGGCGTGCCATTGCTGTCTCCCGGTGGATTCGCGTTGTCGCGAAACTGGTTTGCATGGAGGAAGTGCCTGGACGCCGTCATGCCCGCAAGGCGAGCTCGGGTGCTCCTGGGTTCCGGCTTGCATGTTCCACCCAAGCCTGCCGCCAAGTTGTATTCGTTTGTCGCTATCGGCTTGAAAACAACATGCGCTGTTCGCCGGAACGCACCGGTTCTCATCGGCCGGTAGCCGACGCGCACAGGCCCTCCGGGCAATGTGCCCGAAGGCGCATTGTCGATCGACAGCGACGCTCCCCGGCCGGCGGCCGGGCAATGCCCGCACCGCATGGCCGTTCCGCGTGCCCGTGTTGCTGTGCGACTCAGCGACCCATTATTTGCCTGCCGCCTCGGGATCAGCTGCCCAGGTGCTGATCGTCCGGTTGCTGCGCCGATTTCGGCCGGAACTCCTGGGGGCTCATGCGCATGCGGCCACGCCGGTCGCCCATCAGGTCGCGCAATTCCCGGATCGGAATGCCGCTTGCTTCGTGCATGCGCAGCAGGATCGTGGCACCGACCGGCAAGCGGCCATGGCGGATCTTGCTGAGCACGGGCGGCGCCACTTCGAGCGCGCGCGAGAGGGCCGCATCGTTCTTGGCGCTGAGCCGCTCGGCCAGGGTGTCAAGCAGCCGCCCCGGGTTGTAGGCACCGACATCGTGATCGGCGCCACCATTGTTGAGTAGGGGTTCCATCATGTTCTCCTTGTCAATTGCTACCAGGCCGATATGCAGGCGAAGCAATGCAAATCAACAGGGTAATGACGAAAAATCAGGGGTTTTTGAGTAACGATATAAAAGGTTTAAACATTATTAAAAGATAACCGTAATCAACTGCCAACCTGTGAGCTTTGCCAGATTTTTAACTTCTTAATTTCTGGTTATTGTTCAATCGCTATCGGTTTGCGCTAAAATGCCGTCCGCCGTCCGCCGTCCGCCGTCCGCCGGGCGGCCCTTCCCTGCGTCTGCCAACGCGCCATCGATGGAGCCCTGATGTACCCGACCCGAACCGCCGGCCTGCTGGCCGCCTGCTGTGTTGCGCATGCCGCCTGTGCTGCGCCCGCATCCGACAGCGCGGCCCCGCAAGCCCCTTCGGCTCCCGCTTTGTCACCTGCTATTTCACCTGTTTACCAGTTTTCCCCGGTCAACCAGTACAACGTCCAGATCACCGCCAGTTACTGGAATCCCATCATGGAATACGTGTCGCAGGCCAGCGGCGTCATGATTCGCCTGAAGCTCGGCCGCACATCCGCCGATACCACCAGTTTCGTGCTGGCGCAGGAAGTGGACTTTGCCTTCACCAACCATCTGTTCGCGCCGGAACGCTCGCGGATGGGCTGGCGCGTGCTGGCGCGCCGCAGCGGCAACCCGGTGCGCTCGCAGATCGTCACGCTGGCCAACTCGCCGGTACGCGACCTTGCCGGGCTGGCCGGTGCCGACGTCGCGTTTCCCGGCCCCGAGGCAATCGTGGCCTACAAGGTCAGCTACGCCGAACTGCTGCGGCGCGCCGTGCCCGTGAACGTGGTTTTCGCCGGCAATATGGATGGGGCCTTTGCCCAGCTCGTCAGCGGCAAGGCGCGCGCGGTGGGCGCCAATTCGCAGCTGGCCGCGTCGTTCATGGCCCGTACCCGGCAGCCGCTGCGCGTGCTGTGGCAATCGGAACCGTTCACCGACCTGGCGCTGATGGTGTCGCCGCGCGTGCCGGCCGCAACGGCCGAGGCAGTGGCGCGCGCCTTCACCGGCATGGCCGACGACCCGCGCGGGCGCGGCGTGTTGGCCGAAGCGGCCGCGCTGGTCAAGACCGCGCCCTTCGCCTTCGTGCCGGCGAGCGAGGCCGACTACGGCGCCTACCGCGAATTCTACGGCCGCATCCCGGCCAGCCTGCGTTGACGATGGCCGCGCTGCGCCGCCTGACCCCGCGCACGCTGTGGGGCCGCATGCTCGCGCTGTACAGCGCCACGCTGCTGTGCTTTCTCGTCCTGGGGCTGGGTACCTATTACCACCTGCAGTTCACGCGCGAGATCGAGGACGTGCAGGACACGGCCGGCATGCTGGCCGAGGTGGCGTTGCAGGCTGTCGAGGACAGCGTCGTCGTCGGCGACTACGACACGGTGCAGCGCACGCTGGCCAAGACGCTGCACTACTCGCCGTTCCAGTCCGCCGCATTCATCGACGTGGGCGGCCATACGCTGCGCATCGCCGCGCCGCCGCGCGAAGGCGGCGTGCCGCCCGCCTTCATCGTCGACATGGTGGCGGCCCGGCTGTACGACGTCAACCGGCCGATCACCGTGGGCGGCCGCGATTACGGGGTGATGCGGCTCACTTTCGACGATGCCGAGATCGCCGAGCGGCTGTGGCACCTGATGCGCGATGCGGCCTGGCTGGCGGCCGCCTGCGTGCTGCTGTCGCTGTTCGCGATGCACCGCCTGCTGCGCCGCTGGCTCGGCCAGTTGACGCGGCTGCAGCGCTACGAAGCCGACCTGTCGGCCGGCGTGGCCGAAGCCGCCGCCCGCTCCGGCGACGCGCCGCTGGAGATCGAACAGGCGATGCGCGCCGTGGACCGCATCACGCACAGCATCCGCAGCCGCTTCGACGAGCGCATCGACACGCTCATCGACTCGCTGATCCAGCACAAGAGCGCGCTCGACGAGGCATGCAGCGTGTGCGAGCTCGATCCGGCGGGTCGCATCGTCGCCGCCAACGACCGCTACGTGACCGCTTCGGGCCATACGCGCGAGGAGCTGCTGGCGATGCCGATCGACCAGATCGGCGAGCTGCTGGAACCGCGGCGCCAGGGCCTGCACGGTGCCTCCACGCTGACCTGCGAGGTGCGGCTGGTGGACCGGTCCGGCCGGCCGCGCTGGCACCGACGCACCGTGGTGCCGATCTTCGATGCCGCGCGCAACGTGGAGAAATACATCTGCATCGAGATCGACATCACCGACCGCCGCCGCAGCGAGCACCTGGCGCTGGCCCACGCGCGCAAGCACGAGCAGGCCGCCGCATTCGCTCGCTGTGCGCTGGTGGAATCGGACTACGAGACGCTGTGCCGCCTGCTCGTGCGCGCGGCGGCGGTCGGCCTGGAGGCCGATTGCGCCGCGCTGCTGCAGCAGGCCGAAAAGAGGACCATCTGCGTGGCAGTGTGGCCGCCCCTCTACCCTGCCCGGTCGGCGCCCCGCGACAGCGCGGACCGCGCCGAGGTGGCGCTGCGCTGGGGCGACGCGCATGGCGTGCTGGCCGTGCAGGGTGCCCATGACGAGGCGTTCACGGACCACGATCGTCACTTCCTCGACAGCCTTGCCGGCACCTTCGCCAACGCGGTAGAGCGCCATGACAGCAGTACGCGGCTGCGCTACCTGGCCACGCACGATCCGCTGACGGCGCTGCCGAACCGCGCCGCGTTCGGCGACCGGCTGGAAAGCACGATCGCCGCCGGCAATGCCGTGCAGCTGCTGGTCATCGACCTGGATCACTTCAAGAACGTCAACGACACGCTCGGCCATGCGGCCGGCGACGCCCTGCTGGTCGAGGCGGCGCAGCGGCTGCGCGCCGGCGTGCCGCCGCGCGCGTTCGTCGCCCGACTGGGGGGCGACGAATTCGCCGTGATCTGCCCGCCCGGCTTTCCGGACGACGGCGCCGACGCCTGCGCCGAAGCGCTGGTGGACAGCCTGGATCGCCCTTTCGTGCTCGATGGCCGCGAGGTGTTCATCGGCGCCAGCATCGGCATCGCGTGCGCGCCGCGCGACGGCCATGCGGCCGAGGACCTGGTGCGCAACGCCGACACGGCAATGTATGCCGCCAAGCAGCACGGGCGCGCGCGCGGCTGCCGTTTCCGCAGCGAGATGAACGAGCGCGTGGCGTACCGCGTGGCGCTCGAATCCGGGCTGCGCGGCGCACTGGACCGGGGCGAATTCACGCTGGCCTACCAGCCGAAGCAGGATGTGGCGTCCGGCCGGCTGACGGGCTTCGAGGCGCTGCTGCGCTGGCATGGCCCGCTGGGCCCCGTACAACCCGCCGAGTTCGTGCCGGTGCTGGAAGACACGGGCCTGATCCTGCCTGTCGGGGCCTGGGTGATCCGCTCCGTGTGCGCCCAGGTGCGCGCATGGCGCGATGCCGGCATGCCGCCGGTGCCCGTGGCGGTCAACCTGTCGGCCCGCCAGTTCCAGCAGGAAGACCTGGTCGACGCGATCCTCGCGGCGGCGCGCGATGCCGGCATCGCGCCGGGCGCGCTGGAATTCGAACTCACGGAAACGATGCTGATGAGCGATCCGGCCGTGTCCGAAGGTATCCTGCTGCGCCTGAAGGCGGCCGGCATCGGGCTGTCGATCGACGATTTCGGCACCGGTTATTCGAGCCTGTCCTACCTGAAGCGCTTCCCCCTCGACGCACTGAAGATCGACCGCGCCTTCGTGCGCGACCTGCCGGAGGACAGCGAGGACCTGGCGATCACGCGCGCCGTCATCGCGCTGGCGCACAGCCTGGGATTGCGGGTGATCGCCGAAGGCGTCGAGGATGCCGCCCAGCTGGCATCGCTGCGGGCCAACGGCTGCGACGAGATCCAGGGCTATCTGTACGGCGAGCCGCTGCCGGCCGAGGCGTGCCTGGCGATCTTCGCGGGGCGGGCGGTGGAGCAGACGGTGGCTTGATCGGGACGGAAAAGAAGCGCGCACATTTGCGGCACGCGAAAGTCTGCCAGCCAGTCGACGGCGCTTGCAATCGCCCCAACAGCGAACGGCCGGGGTCTGACCCGGCGGGGCTTTGCCGGGATTTCAAGGAGCACCGCTCCTTGCCGGCAAAGCGGTGCTGGCCTGCAGGCCAGCACTCCTCCCTGACCCCGGATTTTGCCTGTGGGTGTCGGACACCGCTGCCCGACCACTGCGGGCTAGAACAACTGCGCCTGCGGCGGCTCCTCTTTCCCCGCCAGTGGCGCCGGCCCGGCCACCAGCAGGCCATCTTCCGGCAGCACCAGCAGGCGCCGCGCCGCGTCGGCATCGCGGCAGTGCAGCCAGTCGTCCCATCGTTCCGGAGGCAGCGGCACGAGGGCGCGTTTTTCGTCGCCAGGGCGGTGGAACCGCGACAGCAGCGGGTGCGCGTCGGCATTGACGGTCAGCTGCGTGAACGAACACACCCGGCGCCCGTCCGGCTCTTCCCAGGCGCGCCACAGGCCGGCCACGGCCAGCGGTGCGCCATCGGCGCGGCCGATCGACCAGCGCTGGTGCCGGCCGCTCTCGTAGTTCGGCTCGAACCAGCGCTCCATGGGCACCAGGCAAAAGCGAAAGCGCATCCACGCCTCGCGGTAGCTGGCCAGCTCGGCGGCCGTCTCGCTGCGCGCATTCATCGTCGAGTAGGCGCGGCTGCCGGGCGCCAGGCGGTGCTGCGGCACCATGCCGTAGGTGCCCACGAGGCAGCGGCGGCCTTCGGGCGCGGCGATGACGATCGGTGCCGCATAATCCTGCCACACCTCATCTTCCCACTCGCCGCGCGGGGCGAACGGCGTCTGTTGCCCGGTTGTTCCCTCCGAGGCGGCAAAGCGCGCCAGGCTCTCCTTTTTTACCGTCACATAATTCACGCACATGCGCCATCTCCTTTCCGGGCGCATGGTAGCAGGCATCATGGAAAATGGTGCCATGCATCATCGATTGCGCTACCAGCGACGTGTCTTTTTTGCCGCTTGCTATGCTATTGTTGCGGTCCATTCGATATGATTGCGCAAACATGCATACCAAGAAAATACGGGGACTGCGCTGGTGGATGATCGGACTGGTCATGCTCGGCGCCATCATCAACTACCTGACGCGCAGCACGCTGGCCGTGGCGGCGCCCACGCTGCTCACCGACCTGGACATCACCACGCAAGAGTATTCATACATCACGGCGGCCTTCCAGGGCACGATCATGCTGCAGCCGCTGTGCGGCTACGTGCTGGACGTGATCGGCCTGAAATACGGCTTTGCGATGTTCGCCACGGCATGGTCGCTGATCTGCATGGCGCACGGCATGGCCACCAACTGGCAGACGCTGGCGTTCCTGCGCGGCCTGCTCGGGCTGGCCGAGGGGTCGGCCAACCCGGCCGGCATGAAGGCGGTCTCCGAATGGTTCCCCGCGAAGGAGCGTGGCCTGGCGGGCGGGATCTTCAACATCGGCGCCTCGTTCGGCTCGATGCTGGCGCCGCCGCTCGTCGTCTGGGCGATCCTGTACTACAACTGGCAGTCGGCGTTCGTGATCACGGGCGCCCTGGGCCTCGTGTGGGTGGCGGCGTGGCTGCTGCTGTACGACGCGCCGGCGCGCCACCGCCGGCTGGCCGCCGCCGAGGCGGAGCACATCGCCGCGGGGCAGGAACAGCACCTGCAGGGCGACGGCACGCGCCCGTCCATCCTCAGCATCCTCAAGCTGCGCAACTTCTGGGGCATCGCCCTGCCCGCTTCCTGGCCGACCCCGCATGGGGCACGCTGGCGTTCTGGGTGCCGCTGTACCTGACGACCGTGCGCGGCTTCGACCTGGCGCAGATCGCCATGTTCGCCTGGCTGCCGTTCCTCGCCGCGGACCTGGGCTGCATGTTCGGGCCGATCGTCGTGCTGTGGCTGCAAAAGCGCGGGGTCCGGCTGATCAATGCGCGGCGCGGCGCCTTCACCGTGGGCGCCTGCATGATGATGGGCGTGGCCTTCGTCGGTTACGTGGAAAGCCCGTATGCCGCCATTGCCCTGCTGAGCCTGGCCGGCTTCGCGCATCAGACGCTGTCCGTCACCGTCATCACTATGTCCTCGGACCTATTCCGCCGCAACGAAGTGGCCACCGTGGCCGGCATGTGCGGCACGTTCGGCAACCTGGGCCTGCTGATCTTCTCGCTGCTGATCGGCGGCATGATGGCCACCGTGGGCTACACGCCGTTCTTCGTCAGCCTCGCGGTGCTCGACCTGGTGGCCGCCGCCGTGCTGTGGATCCTGGTGCGCGAGCCCGCGCCGCAACCCACCGGTTTCGACACCCTGACCCTGCAAAAGACATGATCCAGAATCCCATCCTTCCCGGCTTCAATCCCGACCCGTCCATCGTGCGGGTCGGCGACGACTACTATATCGCCACGTCGACCTTCGAGTGGTATCCGGGCGTGCAGATCCACCATTCGCGCGACCTGGTGAACTGGCGCCTGCTGACCCGGCCGCTGACCCGCGCCAGCCAGCTCGACATGCTGGGCGCGCCCGATTCCTGCGGCGTGTGGGCGCCCTGCCTGACCCATGCGGATGGCCTGTTCTGGCTGATCTTCACGGACGTCAAGCGCTACGGCCGCACGTCAACCGGCGGGGCCACCGGCAGCGCCTCGCTGCGCGACTTCCACAATTACCTCGTCACGAGCCCGGCCATCGACGGGCCGTGGTCCGATCCCGTCTACCTGAACAGCAGCGGCTTCGACCCGTCGCTGTTCCATGACGACGACGGCCGCAAGTACCTGCTGAACCAGCTGTGGGACCACCGCCCGGGCGGCAACCGCTTCAACGGTATCGTCGCGCAGGAGTACTCGGTGGCGGAACGCCGGCTTGTCGGCCGCCGCGAAAACATCTTCCCCGGCACGGCCCACGGCCTGACCGAGGCGCCGCACCTGTACCGGCGCAACGGCTACTACTACCTGCTGACGGCCGAAGGCGGCACGGGGTGGCACCACGGTGTGACGATGGCGCGCTCGCGCAGCCTGCACGGGCCGTATGAACTGCATCCCGACATGACGATCCTGACGTCGCGCAACCGCCCCGATGCGGCGCTGCAGCGGGCCGGGCATGCCGACCTGGTCGACACGCCGGACGGCCGCACGTACATCGCCTATCTGTGCGGCCGCCCGCTGCGCAACCGCGGTACGTGCACGCTGGGGCGGGAAACGGCGCTCCAGCCCGTGGTGTGGGGCGAGGATGGCTGGCTGCGCACGGTCGATGGCGACGCGATGCCGGCGTTGACCGCCGCCGCGCCCGGCCTGCCACAACACCCTTTCCCCGCGACGCCGGTGCGCGAGAACTTCGATGATGGCCAGTTGCCGATCGATTTCCAGTGGCTGCGCAGCCCGTGGCCGGACGAGCTGTTCTCGCTCGCCGCGCGGCCCGGCCACCTGCGCCTGCACGGCCGCGAAAGCCTCGGCAGCACTTTCCGCCAGGCACTGGTGGCGCGCCGCCAGCAGTCGCACTGCTACAGCGCGTCGACCGTGGTCGATTTCATGCCGGAACACTACCAGCAGCAGGCGGGGCTGGTGTGCTACTACAACGCGTCGAAGTTCCACTACCTGTACATCACGCAGGACGAAACCCATGGCCGGCACCTGCGCGTGATGAGCAGCCTGCCGAACCACGTGCAGACCGACACGTTCACGGCGCCCGTGCCGCTGCCGCCGGACGGCCAGGTGCACCTGCGCGTGGAAGTGGACGACGAGCGCCTGCACTTCGGCTGGCGCGCGACGGGCAACAATGGCGATGCCGATGCCGGCGCATGGCAATGGCTGCCGCAGCAATTCGATGCGAGCATCCTCTCCGACGAAGCCAACGCCCCCGGCCAGCCCAACTTCACCGGCGCGTTCGTCGGCATGGCATGCCAGGACATGTCCGGCGCCCGCCTGCACGCCGATTTCGACTGGTTCGCCTATCGCGGCCGGCCCTACTGCGCCGATCCGAAGGCCTTGCCATGCGATTGAGCTGGCGGCCGGCCCGGCCGAGCTGACGGCCGGCCCGGCATGCGCGCTGCTATCGTGGCGCCCTTGCCACCCTGCCGCCCCGTACGCACGTCCCGTCCTCTCATTGCACGCGTGACTCCGGTATAGTGATGACAGCCCATCGGCACACTGGAATCATGCTTAGCGGCAACTACCACCCCATCCTCGTCGGCATCTCGATCGCGGTCGCGATCTTCGCGGCCTTTACAGGCCTGAGCCTGGCCGACCGCGTGCGCAGCGCGCACGGCATCGCGGCGGCCGGCTGGACGGCCGGCGGCGCGCTGGCGCTCGGCACCGGCATCTGGTCGATGCACTTCATCGGCATGCTGGCGTTCCGCCTGCCGATCCCCATCGGCTACGATCTCGGCATCACCGGCCTGTCGCTGCTGCTGCCGGTGGTGGTCACGGGGCTGGCGCTGTGGCAGCTGCGCCACCGCGTCGTGCCCGCGCGCCGGCTCGGCAGTGCCGCCCTGCTGATGGGCCTCGGCATCGCAGGCATGCACTATACGGGCATGGCGGGCATGCGCATGTCGCCCGGCATCGTGTGGGAACCGCTCGCGCTCGCCGCTTCCGTACTTCTGGCGATCGGCGCCGCCGCCCTGTCCCTGTGGATCGCCTACCGCCTGCGCATGCGCACGCCACGGGCCACGTTGATCCAGGCCGCGGCCGCCGTGGTGATGGGCCTGGCGATCGCCGGCATGCACTACACGGGCATGGGCGCCGCCGGTTTCCCGGCGGGCAGCGTGTGCCTGGCCGCGGCGTCCGGCGCGGATGGCGTACACCTGGCCGTCCTCGTTGCCATCGGCACCGCCGGCATCCTGACGATCGCACTGATCGTCGCCGTCTACGATGCCCGCCTCGAGGCCCGTACCCACGTGCTGGCGGCATCGCTGGCCACGGCCGAGGAGCGCCGCACGCAATTCCAGAGCGAGCACGAAGCACGCTTGCAGGTGGAACGGCTGTCGCTCCTGAAGGATGAATTCCTGGCCACGCTGTCGCACGAGCTGCGCACGCCGCTGAACGCCGTGCTGGGGTGGGCGCAACTGCTGCAGCAGGGCGGGAAGGACGACGCCACGCTGCAGCGCGGCCTCGCGGCGATCGAGCGCAATGCCCGCGCCCAGGTGCAGATGATCGACGACCTGCTCGACATGAGCGGCATCGTGTCCGGCAAGGTGCAGGTCGAGCCTGCGCCGGTCTGGCCGGCGGACTTCGTCACGGCGGCCGTCGATGCGATCCGCCCGATGGCGCTGGCGCGCCGCATCACCGTCGCCACCGACATCGACCGCCAGGCCGGCCCCGTGCTGGCCGACGCGGCGCGGATGCAGCAGGTGATGGGCAACCTGCTGTCGAACGCCGTCAAGTTCACCGAGCCCGGTGGCCGCGTCACCGTCACGGTGGCCGGCGCCACCGACAGTGCCGGCCAGGCGGTGATCCGGGTGGCCGATACGGGCGCCGGCATCGATGCCGCCTTCCTGCCCCACGTGTTCGAACGCTTCCGCCAGGCCGACGCCTCGCTGGCGCGCCAGCACGGCGGGCTGGGCCTCGGCCTGTCCATCGCGCGCCAGCTGGTGGAACTGCAGGGCGGCACGATCCGCGCCGACAGCGCCGGCACCGGGCGCGGTGCCACGTTCACGGTGGCCCTGCCCCTTTCCACGTTCGCCGCGCCACGCAGTGCGGAGAACGCGCCGGTTTCCCTGCAGGCAGTAGACCTGGGCGGCGCCGTGATCGTGGCCGTCGACGACCAGCCCGACTCGCTGGACGTGCTCAAACGGGCGCTCGTCGCGGCCAATGCGCGCGTGTACACGGCCGGCAGCGGCACCGGCGCCGTGAATCTCGTGGCCAGCGTACGCCCCGCCCTGCTGATCAGCGACATCAGCATGCCCGGCATGGATGGCTTCGAACTGCTGCGCAAGGTGCGCGCACTGCCGAACTGCCGCGCGCTGCCGGCCCTCGCGCTCACGGCAATGGCCGGCGCGCGCGAGCGGGACCGGGCCATCGCGGCGGGCTATACGGATCACCTGGCGAAGCCGGTCGGGCCGGCCACGCTGGTCAGTGCCGCTGCTGAATTGCTGGGGTTGCGGGAAAAGGCCTAGGCGCCGTCCTGGACGGCAGCCATGCGTGTCGGCGGTCAAAGCAATATGGTTGTGAAGCCATGTCCGGTATGCCGTATCCGGCATACCGGACCACCGTTGCGGCGCTAAGCTCGCTCCATGGTTCGCATCGACGAGGCGCCTGGCCTGCCGGATGCCTGCCTGCTCGAATTTTTCTTCAAACGGGATAACCGAAACGCCGTGTCGAAACCCGACGGATGTGCAGATGGCCGGCATTTTCCGGCCTCATCTAAATGTCGGGGGCTTCATGGATTGTCGCGTGCTGCTGTTGGCTGTTGCCGTGTTCTTTGCCGGTATCGATGAAAACGTCTTTATCGGCATCCTGCCGGGTGTATCGTCGAGCCTCGCGGTTGATCCATCCACGGCGGGGCAACTGACCACCGTGTTTTCCTTCGCGTACGGCATCACTGCGCTGGTCGTGTCGTCGCTGCCGGGACAATGGGCGACGAAGCGCATGCTTCTGGCAGCGATGCTGGCGTTCATGGCGAGCAACCTCATCGCGGCGTTGAGCCCGGACTTTGCGTTCCTGCTCGTCTCACGCGTGCTGATGGCTGCCTGTTGCGCGCTCATCGCCATGCAGGCGACCCGCTTCGCGGCGGAGCTGGTTCCGCCCGAGGCACGCGGCAAGGCGATCGGCATCATCTTCATGGGCATCAGCGGTTCGATCGTCCTTGGCGTGCCGATCGGCATTGAAATCGAACGGCACCACGGGTGGCGCGCGATCTTCGTGGCGGTCACGGTGTCGGGGCTGCCGTTGACCTGGGCGCTGTGGCACCGCATCCCGAAAGGTTTTGCGGTGAAGATGCCTGCCCGGCCCGCCGGCTGGCGCTCGTCGATGCAACAGCCCCTGCTGCTTGCGCAACTGGTGTCGATCACGATGATCGGTGCGCATTTCACCTTGTTCGCCTACCTGGCACCCTATATCTCGAGCGCATTCGGCGCGGGTGGGCGGTTGCTGACGTTCGCGTTCCTCTGCTTCGGGACCGCCGGCGTGGCCGGGGCATACCTGGGAGGCTGGTGCTCCGACAGGTTCGGCAGGGCCCGGGCCTTGCTGCTCAGCCCCACACTGTATCTGCTGTCCTACCTTGGCATCTGGCTGGTCCAGCAATCGACCGCGGGCTTCCTGGTTTGCCTTGCACTGTGGGGATGCCTGAGCTGGACGGTGTCACCGGTCGTCCAGGCATTCCTGCTGGATGCGTCGCCGAAGGACGCCGCGCGAAGCGTGGGCACGAACATGGCCGCGATGCATTTTGGCGTGGCCGCCGGCGGCGCCCTCGGTGGCGCCGTGCTGCACTGGTTCGGGCCAGGCTGGCTCCCTGCCGCGGGGAGTGCCCTTGCCGCCGTGGCGAGCGTGCTCGCCTTTTGTGCGACGCAATCGGCCATTGTGCGGGAACCGCCGGGGTTGCGGGAGCGAGGCTGATCGGCAGTCCTGCGCGGGCTGCGGCAAGGATCGTCGCGCGCGGAAGCGTCCAGCATGTGCGAGCAGTTCAGATGGTCAGGGTTTTCATTCAATGGTCGCAAATCGAGGTTTGCGCCGCCACGCCGCAACTCTGCGCCGCCAGCAGAGTGGCGCCGGTCAGCACGTCGATGGAAATCGACAGCCAATCCTCAAGACGCCGCGCTTGGCGGCAACGTCGACCCCTACGCGTTTGTTCAAGCGCAGCATGGAAACGCGTGCGATTCTTCAGGCGGGCGTCGTTCTGGGCATGCCGCTGGTCGCCATAGGGCGACGGGAACTGGTGTGTCCGGCCACTAGTCCCGTGAGTTGAACGCTAACCGGGTTCAAGACAGTCAAACACCGGTTCCTCGTGCGCCGCACTTTCCCCATCGGCAGAGAACGTTAGAAACCCGCGATGGCGGCATGTACATCATCAAAGCGCGGGGTGTTGCCGAACGTGAGCCCCCTGCTGCGCTAGCCGCCGGGATGCAGGACCACCTTGGTCCAGCCGTGATCGCGCACGTCGAAGTGCTGGTAGGCGTCCGGCGCCTGTTCCAGTGTCAGTTCGTGGGACACGATGAACGATGGCTTGGCGCGGCCGGCGTGGATCAGGTCGCGCAATTGGCGATTGTAGGCTTTGACGTTGCACTGGCCGGTGGCGACGCGTTGGCCCTTGAACCAGAGCTTGCCCCAGTCGAGCGCGAGCTTGCCTTCTTTCTCCAGCTCGTCCGGGCTGTTCGGATCCTCCGGAACGAATACGCCGACCACGCCGATCCCACCGGTGAACTTGACGGAGTTGATCAGGTTGTTCATGGTGAGGTTGGGACGCTCCTGGCGGTGATGATGGTGGTCGTGGCACTGGTAGCCGACGCATTCGCAACCCACGTCCGCGCCAACGCCATGAGTCAGGTCCATGATCCGCTGCACAGGGTCCTCCTTCGCATAATCGATCGCGATCGCACCGATCGACTCGGCAAGCTTCAGCCGGTCGGAATGGCAGTCGACCACCATCACGCTGCAGGCGCCCTTGATCATCGCCGAGTGCGCGGCCATCAGGCCCACCGGCCCGGCGCCGTAGATGACCACCGCATCGCCAGGCTTCATGCCGGCCAGTTCGGTCGCATGCCAGCCGGTCGGAAAGATGTCGGCGCACATCACGTAGTCGGTCTGCCTCTCCTGCGCGTCGGGTGGCAGCTTCAGGCACATGAAATCGGCCCAGGGCACCCGCAGGAGTTCGGCTTGGCCGCCCTGCCAGGGTCCCATGTCGGCAAAGCCGAACGCGCCGCCGGCTATGCCCGGCTCGTTGGCCTTCAGGCAGTATGCGGTCAGGCCGCGTTCACAGTTCTTGCAGTGGCCACAGCTGATATTGAACGGCATGCACACCCAGTCCCCGGGCTTGAGCCGCTCAACCGCCGGGCCGACTTCCATGACCACGCCGAGGTTCTCGTGGCCGAAGACGCGGCCCTGCTCGAAATCGGTCCGGCCCTCGTACATGTGCAGGTCGGAACCGCAGATGTTGGTGCTGGTAATTTTGACGATGGCATCCGTCGGACGTTCGATCTTGGGATCGGGCACGTTTTCGACGGCGACCTGATTGGGACCGCGATAGACAACAGCTTTCATAGTCTGCTCCTTTGATCTACCAGGATATGAACGGCCCACCTGACGGGCACGGCACTCCCGGCGGCTATCGACAAAAACCCGCAAGTAAGCGCTCGCGGGTACCTCTACACCGCGGAAGCATCGATCCGCCGCAAGTGCATCTATACACAGTGTAAGCAGGCCACGAATTATGAAGAGGGGCATTCATTTGATTTTATTGATTGATCCGCCGAGCCGAATAGCTTGCACCACGCCCGGCCACGAGTTCATGGGCGTGATCGAGGAAGTCGGCCCCGCGGTCTAGCGCGTGGCGAAGGGCGACCGCGTCGTGGTCCAGTCATTCATTGTGTGCGGCCAATGCTGGTATTGCCAGCAATCTCTCTACTCCTTGTGCGACAACACGCATCCCAAACCCGAATTGCAGGAGCCAATGCTCGGCGGATATCCCACGGCCGGCATCTACGGCTATACCCGCGCTTTCGGCGGCTACGCGGGTGCGCACGCGCAATACGTTCGGGTACCGTTTGCCGACAACGACTGCTTTAAGGTCCCCGACGGGGTGGCGGACGAGACCGCGCTGTTTCTATCGGACGCGGCGCCGACCGGCTATATGGGCGCCGATTTCTGCGACATCCGTCCGGGCGACACGGTCGCGGTCTGGGGCTGCGGTGGCGTGGGCCTGATGGCGCAGCAGAGCGCGCGGCTGATGGGCGCCGAGCGGGTGATCGCGATCGACCGTTTTCCCGAGCGATTGCAAATGGCGCGCGAGCACGCCGGCGCCGAGACGATCGACTACACGCAGGTCGACAGCGTTCTGGCGCTCTAAGCCGCCATCTGGACGTTATTCCGGCCGCGGCGTTTCGCCACATACAGTGCCGCGTCGGCAGCGCGGACCAGGGCATCGCCGTCCAGCCCGAAGTTCGGATGGCTGGCAACGCCGAACGATGCGGTGACTTGCGGGATTTCACGCCCGCCGTGCTCGATCCGGACGGACTCGATCGCCCGGCGGATCATCTCTGCCCGCTCCATCGCCATGCCTTGGGCACAGTCGGGCAATACCACGATCATCTCCTCGCCGCCGTACCGGCAAACGATGTCCGCCTTGCGCACTGCCGCTTTCGTGGCCGCGGCGACCGCCTTCAGGACCACGTCGCCCGCGTCATGGCCGAAGGTGTCGTTCAGCCGCTTGAAGTGGTCGACATCGAACATGATCACGGAAAGGGGCGCCCGGTTTCGCACGCTGCGCGCGAGCTCGCGCTTCAAGGACTCTTCGAGGAACCTGCGGTTGTACAGGTCGGTCAGCGGATCGATGATCGACTGCTCGCGCAGGGCTTCGCGCAGGCGCACGTTGGACAACGCCAGCGAGACCTGTTCCGCCAGCACGGTGACCAGTTCGCGGTGCAGCGCAAAATTCCTGTCCGGCAGCTGGTCCACCTTCACCGACATCAATCCCAGTACCGCGCCCTGCGTCACCATCGGGATGCAAAGGTGGTGCCTGTGCGGGTCGCCTTGCAGATGGTGGCAGCACAGGTCGGTCTCGACGTGGTGATCATGCGCCCGGCCGAAACGAAGCGCCCAGCAGTCTTCCGATGCGATGGCTGAACGTGCCGCATCGGCGCCCCAGCTTGCCAGGGGTTCCAGCACGTCATTCGCGTCACGGTAAAGATAGACCGTTCCGGACACGTTCGGCAGCAAAGCCGTCAGGCATGGCGTGAGGACAGCCGACGTGTCATCGAGCGTCCGTATCGAGTCGAGTGCCTGCAGCAGGCGGGCACTGCCCGACATCATGGCATTGCGCGTTTCCGCCAGCGCAATCGCTTCTTTCAGCTGATCCGCGGCGTGCGCACGATCCCTGAACAGCCGCCGGACATTGAAAGCTGCGGTGCCGAGCAGCAGGGCATTGAACAGTCCGGCGAAGGCGCTGAAATAGGCCACCTGTGCCGACCCGTCAATCAGGGTTTTCCTTGCGCGATCGCGCCGTTCCGCCATCAGCGTGATCTGCTTGCCGATGAGACCTCTCAGTTTGTCCATCTGCGCCTTGCCGAGCGCAGTCGATGCATACAGGCTATCGGGTGCCGCGCCAAAGTTCTTGCGTGCAGCAATGCTGTCGGCGGCGTTCGCCAACTTGGCATCCGTCAGCTCGGTGATCTGGCGAATCGCGTCGCGCTCCTGGGCATCCAGTGCGCCCTTCATGAGCTCGCGCTTCAGCGAAGGAATTTCCAGGACGGCCGCCGTGTAGGGCTCGAGAAAGACATCCAGGCCGCTCAGTGCAAATCCCCTCTGCCCGGACTCGACGTCCCGCAACATGCCGAGCAGGTCGGTGTACGCGGTCTGGCGGTCTGCCGCAAGCTTGAGTTGCGGTACGCCTTCGCTGACGCGACTGTTGATGAAAAACGGAATGGCAGCAACGAGGATGGAAACCACGACTGCGATGATGGCGATACTACGAGCACGTGCTTCAGCCGGCATAACAAATCTTCATGACTAGGGAGGGCGGGCCTAGTGTCAAGGAAACTGCGGGGGCAAGGCAGGTCCTGGAATGTAACACGATAAAGGGAAACTATCACAGTGATAGCGTTCTGCCAGGCCTCGTTCGTTGCACTATAGTAACAAACTTGATGGCACCGTGTTGGCCGACACGGCGTTTTCGAGATTCGTGTACACCGTCACGGCGTAGCGGCCAGCCGGCAGCAGGCCGCTTTCCACCTGGCCCGCAGTGTCGTGCGCATGGTCTGTCGGCATGCCGAGCTCCACATCCATCCGTTCCGGCATGTCGATGACATGGAAGCGCAGGAATGGCTCGCCCGACGGGCGCACGTGGTGGGCGTCCAACCACCCGGCCACCGCCGCCGTCATCGCGGGGATCTCGCGATCGAAATCGCGCATGGCCATGACCTTTCGCGTCCCCACATAGGGTTGCTCGCGCCGCACCTCCAACGTGGGTTCATTGCCCATATCCGCCCCATTCAGCCGCCGGCGCGGCAGGCCCGCCAGATGACGTCGAGCCGGCTCGTTCGCATTGATCCGCTATAGGGCGAAGTATTTGGCGTTACAACGCAAACTTGCCCTGCGGCGTGAACGATACGGGACGCATTTTTTGGATCAGCCAAGCCTGTCTGCCACGACTGTCAGCGGGCCGCAGGCTTGCGACCGGCGCGTGGCTTCTACACTCGGAGCGCCGCTGCCGGCGCGGCGCGCGTGGCCAGCCAGGCGTGGCGGGCCGCGGCGACCAGTGCCACGGCCACCGTGGCAGCCACCGCGCACGGCAGCGCCCACTGCCCGGCCGGCGCGCGCTCCACGTAGCCGGCAAGGTAGCGTTCGATGACCAGCGCGGCGACGGGCAAGCCGGCAACGGCGCCCAGCACGGCCAGCGTGCCCGTTTCGCGCAGCACCAGCAGCCCGACGGCGCTGCCGGGCGCGCCGTGCAGCTTGCGCAGCACGATTTCCTTCGCGCGCCGCTGCACGGTATGGGCCGACAGCGCATAGCAGCCGGCGGCGGAAAACGCCAGCGCCACGCCGGCCGCGATCGCGAGCAGGCGGGCCAGGCGTGCATCGTCGGCATAGTTCCGTTCCAGCACGGCACCGGCGGGGGCGATGCGCGGCAGCGCGTCCGGGAACCAGCGCGGCCACAGCTGGCGCACCAGGGCATCGACCCGCGCCGCGGGCAATGCCGAGCGCACCGTCAGCGTGGCGCCGCCGGTCGACAGTTCAAAGGCGATGGGGCGCGGCGGCTCGCGCAGCGACTGGAAGCGCAGCGGCGGCGCGATGCCGATCACGCTACGCGGCGATACCTTGCCGTCCCAGTCGCGGAACAGCACTGTCTGGCCCACCGCCTGCGCCGGGTCCGTGAAGCCCAGCGTGCGCGCGGCCACTTCGTTCAGCACCAGCGGATGCGGATCGTCGTCGCGGTCCAGGCGCGGATCGAACAGCCGGCCGGCGCGGGCGCGAATGTTGTACAGCGTGAAGAAGTTCGCGCCCACCCAGCGCACCTCGAGCGTCATGCCCTGCCCGCCCGGCTTCTGGTAGCTGCGGCCGAGCGTGTCTTCGCTGCGGCCCACCGCGTCCAGCGACACGGCCACGCCGTCGATGCCGGGCTGCGCCGCGATCGCCGCCATGAACCCGCGCGCCTTGTCGGAAAAGCGTACCTGCTCGGGCACGTCGACCAGCGTCAGCGGCCGCGGGTCGAAGCCTGGGGCGGCCTGCGCCGCGTAGCGTGCCTGCCAGGCGATCGCCAGCGCCACGCCGGCCACGCCCATCGCCACGGCCAGCTGCAATACCGTCAGCACCCGGCGGGCCCGCGCGGCGCCGCGCGATTCCGTGTCGGGCTTGCCGGACAAGGCCCGGTCGGGACGCACGCGCAAGGCCAGCCAGGCCGGGTACGCGGCGGCGGCGCAGCCGAGTGCGATGCCGGTGGCCACCACCCCCGCCACATGGGCGGCCCCGAACATGGCGGACAGGTCGCGCCCCGCCAGCGCGGCGAATGCGGGCTGGGCGAGCCATGCCAGCAGCAGGCCTATGGTGGTGGCGGCCAGCGCCACCGTCAACGCTTCAGCCACGCACTGGGCGGCGATGTCGCGCGCCCGGGCGCCGAGCACCTTGCGAACGGCCAGTTCACGCTGCCGGCGCAACACGCGCACGGCAGCCAGGTTCACGTAGTTGGCGCCGGCCAGCGCGAGGATCAGCAGCGCCACCGCGCCCAGTCCGGCCACCAGCACCGGATTGACGCGCTCGCCGGCGCTCCACAGGAAGTTGCTGCCCAGTTCATGGTCGAAATAGGCGCTGCGCAGCGGCGCCAGTCCCAGCTCCAGCGGCTTGCGGCCCGCCAACCTGGCGATCACGTCCGGCGCATGGCGCTGCGTGCCGGGCAGGCGCTCGACGGCGGCCTGCAGCGCGGCGGCGATCGCCTCCGGCGATGCGTCGGGCGCGAGGCGCAGCAGCACCTTGCCGGGCCAGCCCTGCGCCCCGGTCAGCATCTCTTCACGGATTGCCGGCTCCACGATGGCGCTGGCCACGCCCGTCAGCGCATCGAAGGGCAACGTGGTCGGTCCGGCCTGCGGCACCAGCACCGCCGCCACACGCAGCACCCGCCCCTCCGCCCGGAGGGTGCGGCCCACGGCATCGGCCGTGCCGAACAGGCGCAGCGCCGTGGCACGGGTCAGCACGATGCCATCGGGGCGCGCCAACGCCGCTTCCACGTCGCCGTCGATGGCGCGCAGGCCCATCATGTCGGCAAACCCGGGCAGCACCGTCAATCCCTGCACCGGTACGAGCCGGCCGCCGGCGCGGACGGTCAAGCCTTTCATTTCGGGCCGCAAGGGCACAAGCACGGTGGCGCCGGCCACGCCGGGCAGTGCCGCCGCCGCGCGTGCCAGTGCCATCGGCGCCTGGTCGAACCAGGGCGCCTGGGCGGCGGTATTGTCGCGCTGCCTGACGAGATACAAGCCTTCGGGCAGGTGGGCGTTGACGCCCAGCGCATGGCCCACAAATCCGCTCAGCAGCGTAAACACGGCAAGACCGAGCGCGAGGGCGCTGGTGGCGAGCAGCGTTTGCCACCGCGCCGCGGCCAGCGCACGCCAGGCAGTGCGCAGGATCAGGAAATCGACGCGCCTGCGGAAGTGGGGCCCGACTCGTGAACCTGGTCGTGAACTATCGTGGGCGCTCATCGGCCGTGCCCCGGGTCGGTTGCAGTCATCCATTCCTCCACTGTAGCAATGAAAGATGGGTTATGTGCAACTTGCGTGCCAGGGCCGATCTTGTGGTGGCGTGCCCGTTCGCGCGCGGCGCAGCGGATGCGGTCGCCCGGAAGCGGCCAGCCGCTGTCCGCTTCCGAACAGTTTCAGATGGTTCCCGATCGTTCCGAACAATGCCTGAACATCAGCGGCAGTCGCGCCGCTGCAGCGCGCGCGCCACTTCGACGAGGATCGAGCGTGTCAGCGGCGCGTCGTGGTGTTCATCGCGGGTGGCTTCCGTCAGCAGGCGCGCCGCCGTGCGTGCATTCTGCTCGGGCGACATGCCTCTCAGCACGCGCCCCACCAGTTCGCAGGCTTCCAGTACGGCGTCGACGTCCACCGTGTCCAGTCCGAGCTTGATATGCGGCGTGGCGCCGCTGGCGTGGTGTTTGTCCATGGTGTGCTTCATGGTGAGCCTCTTTGCGCCATTTAACCAAGGGTCGCACCGGCGTTGCGTCAGCACACTGCCCACGCGCGTGTCAGTCTACGCCGCATCCTATGGCGGGTTCAGCAGCACCCCCACGCTGTGGACCACCCGTTCCAGCAAGGCTTCGTCGTATGGCAGCCAGGGCACGGCAAGCAGGCGCTTGTCCCCCTTGCTCCCTTTGCCCACTTTGCCCTTTATCGGCGCCAGGTCCAGCTCGACCGGTGTGCCGTCGCGCACAACGCGACCGGTGCGCAGGCTCACCTGCGCCCCCCCGCATGCACATGAAAACCTTCGATGGCCACGCTGCCGGCCGCGATCTGGGCGTGCAGCAGCCGTTGCAGCACTTGCCGGCGCAGGCCATCCACGCCGGCCTGGTCCACCAGCACGTCGAGGCGTTGCCAGTAGGGCTCGTTGCGCTCGTCCCGCTCCAGCGCCACCGCCGACACGCTGACCAGCAAGTCGGTGGCGCGGCATGCTTCCGACAGCACGCGCGGTGGCACATCGCGCACGGGTAACCGTTCGCGTCCGCGGTAAAACCCGATCGCGGCGCTCGTGACCGTGCCGCCACAACCGGGATACAACGACCAGCTGGTGTCGAACTTCACGCGGACATCGCCGAAACGCCGTGCGGGCGTGCCGTTATCGAGGATCCAGCCTTCGCGCCGCGCCAGGCCGAGCAGGCGCACGGCGGACAGTTCATAACCGGCGAACTGGCTGCATGCGTCCACGTCGTCCGGGCGCGGCAGATAGAATTCGCGAAACACCTGCCGCACGGGCTGTCGCAGTTCCCGTGCGACCAGCCGGGCGCGCCAGGCTTCGCGCTCGGCTTCGTCTGCCTCGACCGGGTGCCACAGCGTGACGGGCGCCTCGTCGGGCACGGCGACCGGGCGCCCCGCCGCGTCGACGGGTTCATCGCCATCGCCCAGCATGAACGCCGCGCCGGCAGTCCACACGAGCGTGCGCGCATTGTCGGCCATCACGTCGCCGGCCAGCAGCCGCGTGCGCCAATCGCGGTACGGCAGCGTGAAGGGCCGGCACAGGGCCGTGTCGAAGAAACTGGCCAGCAGCGCGCGCTGCTGCTTCGGCGGCAGGCCGATGTCGCCCAGGCGCAGCGCCACCTCGGGCCGCGCGGCCAGGCCCCGCTCGGCCGGCTTGACGTTGCGGGACAGTTTCTTCTCCAGGCCGGCATGGCGCACCACGCGCACTGCGTCGCGCAGGGCGGCCACGCTTTCCGGCGTGGGCACCGCTTCGATGGCCTGCCCCAGCGCGATCGTCACGGCCTGGGAAGGCGCCGTCTTCGCGGCAGTGGGCGCCACGCAAACGGCCGGCAACAGGCGGCCGATGGCATCGCCATACCATGGCGCATCGAGCGCCCCCGCCACGCGTGCCGCCAGGCCCAGCACCTCGGCATCTGCGGTGGTAAAGGCGCCGTCGGATTTGTAGGGGACGGCGCCATCCTGCACGCGCTGCGCCGCGTCGGCGGCCTCTTCGAGCGCATCGCGGGCAAATGCCACGTATGCCGGTTCCTCGGCCAGTGCTTCGGCGACCTCCAGCCAGCGGCGTGCCGCGACGTCGTCCCGGCTGTACTCGTTCGATGCCTGCAGTGCCAGCAGCGTGCGCCGGCCGACCTGTTTCAATGCGGCGTGTTCACGGGCGGGCAACGACGTGCCGAACGCGCCGCTGACCATCAGGTCGAGCAGCGCGAGCTTGTCGTGCGCGCCGGTCAGGGACAACGATGCCAGCAGGCTGCGGCGCCCGGAGACCCAGCGCGCCTCGTCGGGCAGCAACGGTTGCAGTGCCTCGACCAGCTCCTCCGACGGCGGGCCGGCAAGGCAGGCAAGCGATTGGGCCAGGCTGAAACCCCACCCGCCGCAATTGGCGGCCGCGCGCAGTGTGGCGGCCAGCGTGGCGCTGTCCAGCTCGGGCGCGATGCCGGATTGCGCCACCTGCCTGAACACCTCGTCGGCCAGCGGTCGCAGCATCTTGTCGCGCCGCGCCGCATGCAGCAAGGGCCAGATGCTGCCCAGTTCCTGCGGGGTGATGCCGGCGATATCGATCGTGGGTCCGGTAAAGCGGACATGGTCGGGGGCGGGCCCGGACAGGCGGGCGCGCAATTGCTCAACAGTCGTCATGGGCGGCGGCACGATGAAATAAAAACAACATCATACCGTCACGGGCACGCCGATCCAAGCCGCCGGGATCAGGGCACGAAGGTCAGGGGACTACGCGGGCCTCCCCGGCGTAGCAGGTGAAGCGGTCACCGCGGGCAAACGCCACCAGCACGAGCCCGGCGCCGGCGGCCATGCGCACGGCCGCCGCCGTGGGCGCCGAGACACCGACGATGCCCACGGCCCCCGCCATCGCCGCCTTCTGCACCATTTCCACGCTGACGCGGCTCGTGACCAGGACGAAGCCGTCACCCGTGCGCAAGGACGGCTCGCGGGCCAGCGCGCCGGCCACCTTGTCGAGCGCGTTGTGGCGCCCCACATCTTCGCGCACAACGGCGAGGTGGCCGGTCATGTCGCACCAGGCCGCCGCGTGCGTGGCCCCGGTGAGCCCGTTGAGCGCCTGGCGCCCCGGCAGCGCGGCCAGCGCGGCGCGCACCGCCTGCCCCGTGAGGACCGCCTCTCGCGGTGCCTGGGGCAGCGTGCGGTACACCTGGTCGAGACTGTCCACGCCGCACAGGCCGCAGCCGGTGCGGCCGGCCAGCGAGCGGCGGCGCTCCTTCAGCGCGACGAACGCCCGGCTGGCGATCTCCAGCTGCACGGCCACGCCGGCCGGCCCCGCTTCGATATCGATGCCGTAGCATTCGCCGGGGTGGTCGATCAGCGCCTCCGTCAGCGAAAAGCCGAGCGCGAAGTCTTCCAGGTCGAGCGGCGTGGCCATCATCACCGCATGCGAGATGCCGTTGTAGACGAGCGCCACCGGCACCTCGTCGGCCAGCACATCCTCCGCCCGCGCCGCACTGCCCTCCTTCACGCGCAGCACATCGCGCCGCGCCGTGGCGGGAGGCGGCTCCTGCCCGAAAGCGGTGGGACAGGCGATAGAGGATTCGTCGACCATGGCAATGCGCTCCTTCAGATGAGGCGGACATGATGCCACAGGCATCGGCGACCCGCCGGACCATCACCTGCATAAAGCGATGCCGAAAAGTTTCCTGAAACCGGGGTCTGACCCCGAATTTAGGAAACATTTCCTAAAACTGGGGTCTGACCCCGGTTTTAAGCAATAGTCACACGTGGGCTGAATGATGATGAGATTCCGCGGGACGATAATGAGAATTATTCTCAATTTATTTCCTGATCTTTTGAATAAGATCAAGCGGTTCCGTCAAAGATTTTGTCGTTTTTTGATAAGGGATAACACGTAGTTCAGCGTTCCACCCCTTGTTCGATTGAGTTTCGCTGCGAAAATACTTTCTTCGCGGTGATAACATTCATTGGCGAAAGAAATAAACTCCTTACAGATGAGCAGGTAGCCAACCCTTAACTATCTGATTATAAAGGAGTATCCACACTTTCCGGCCTCGAAAACGTGGTAGAAGTGTGGTAGAGTGATGAAAATTTCTTCCGGCATTCTCACCATGACTATCCGCTACGCATACCAGCGCGGCAACTCCATCTACTACCAGCGGGCCATTCCAGGCGACCTTCAGGCACGCTACGGTGCCAAGACCATCAAGGTCAAACTCGATGCACAGAACGTGTTTGAGGCCGCTGGCGAGATCAAAAAACTGAACCAGAAGACTGAGGCCGAGTGGGCAGCGATGCGCGGAGGCGTCACTTCCCAGACTCCCAGGAGCACCCGAGAGCGTGCCCATGGCTTCCTCGGCGCCTTCGGTATTGACCCAGTTCGCCCAGACCCAATGGCCGTGGCTTTGCTGTATGACAGCCTGGACGAGAAACGGATTGCGTTTGCTGAAGGGGACGAAATCGCCTACCGTGAGGCCAGCCCAGATGAATACTTGGCACCACATGAGATGGCAGCCGCCCAGATGCTCGCGGGGTCCCTCACGGAGACCCTCAGCGATGCCCTGAAGCTGTACCTGGACCACCACAAAAAGCGTGATGACCCGAAGTTCCGCAAGACCACGGAATATCTCTTCTCGAAGATGGTGAGTGTCTTAGGCGACAAGCCAGTCAAGGATATCAACCGGACCGATGCCCACATGCTGGTGTCTAAGCTTCAGGAGCAAAAGCTAAGTACTGGCTCTATCCGGCGTGTGCTGAACACGAACCGGGCGATCCTGAACAACTACTTCACGGAGCGGGAGATTGACCGCAAGAACCCCTTGGCGGACCTGCCGATACCGGGCGAAGGTGACGACAAGAATGAGCGTGAGCCATTCACACATGACGAGTTGGTCAAACTGGCGGACCTGATCCAGGATGCGGACGATCCGGACCGATGGCTCCTCGGCCTGCTCATGGATACCGGGCTGCGCTTGGCGGAGGCTGTTGGCCTGGAGATGGCCGACATCAAGCTGGACGCGCTGGTACCTCACGTGGTGATCCAGTCGCACCCTTGGCGCTCCCTGAAGACTGCCGAGAGTAAGCGTAATGTGCCACTGGTGGGCATGGCCTTGTGGGCGGCCAATCGCATCTGTAAGAGTGCCGTACCGGGCCAGCGTTTCGCCTTTCCGAAGCTGACCACGGAGACCCATGCAAACGCGGCCGTACCTAGTGCCGTCATCGCTAAATGGCTCAGGGCCAAGGGCCTGGACCATACCGCACATGAGCTGCGGCATACCTTGGCGGACCGCCTGAGGGACGTGCAGTGCCCTGAGGATGTCCGGCTGGCCATTGGGGGATGGTCCTCGACCGGCGTGGGCAACAAATACGGGACCGGGTACGGGCTGGGTGTCAAGGCGGGATGGTTGGAGAAAATCGTCCTGCCCAAGTGACGTAAATACCACACAAAATTTAAGCTTTCCTTGTGGCAATCAGTTTCAAAGCAATTCTACTTAGAATTCTCCCTATGCCATTTCAGCAAAGGGAGAATCAGAATGCAGCAGTTGAAGCGTATCAGCGTTAAAGCAAAAATCTTCGCGTCCCTCGCAGGGGCCGGCTGGTGGGCTTGGGTGTACGCCAAGGAGGTATGGCACTTCGTTCAGGGGCTCTAATGAGTAAAGCCCTGGCGGGTCGGCCAAGGCTTTATGTTAGAGGTGCGCAAGGAGCCAACTTAGGCCGGCTTGCTTGGCTCCCAGGTAGACCACGAGGAGCCCCAGGGCGGCCCCCAGGAGGGGATAGGACCGGGCCAATGCGGCTGTCAGGTTCATGCCCACGCGGGCGAGCCAGTAGGCCATTGCGAGGCGACTACAGCCCCAGTGATGGGAGCACGGCCGGGGTCCGCTACGGGTACGTGAGGGGTTCATGCTGCCTGGTCAATCGGTGCGGGCCATTGGGCGCCCCAGGTGGACATTACAGGCGCCTCTTTGGGTTTCTTGAGGGGCATCATCACGCCCGTGAACTCAGGGCGGCCCAAGACCTGTACAGCAGCCGCATCGGTTCCCGAATGCCAGATATGCACGGCACTTGTCTTCTGGCCCAGGGCTTTCGCCACCTTGCCAAAGACCGCTAACAACTCAGGGTCAAACTGACCTACCGCGCCGCTGGCTTTCGTTGGGACGATGCGCCGGTAATCTGGGAATCGGCCGTCCATCGGGGTGAAGACCACACTGTTAAGGCTCCAAAGGCCGCCATTCAAGGACTCCAGCGAGCTTCCACCACTTTTCCAGCCCGTAAGAGCCCGCTTGATTACGTCGTTGGGAATGATGAGAGATACGCACTGGTCAAGCGTGTGCTTTTGCTCATCGCGCAGCACTGCAGCAATGTTACCGTCCGTTGCAACGAGGCGCGTTTCCTCCAGCAAGAATTCCACGAAAACCCCGTTAAGGTAAAAGCGGATGTCTTTGGTGGCAGCGCACAGGGCTGCAGCTTTGAGGTGATCGGTTTTCAACAACATCATTCGGTTTCTCCTGGTGATGAGCCAGCGCGGGACCATCCCACGGGCTCACTCCCAGGCCCCCGTGAGGAGGCTTGAGGGGACTTACTGGGCCTTCTGTGCCTTGTAGAGGCCAGGGCCGACCGGCTCAACGCTGGCAACCACTTGGTAGGTCTCACGGTTCACGATGGTGGCCGCCTGTTGCATTACCTCGCAGCGCTGGACCGCCTGATCCATGGCCACGTCCAGGTCATCCGAGAGGCCGTAGCCGATGACGCCACTTGCATACGAAAGGAGGTAGGACATGCTTAGGCCCCCTCTTTCTCGGTCACGTACCAGCCCAGGGTGTTGCCACGGTTGCGGCCCTTCTTGGCGTATTCACGTTCGACCTCCAGGCCGATGGCCTCGGCAATCGTGGTCATACTGTTGATGCCTGTCCCGCCGTCCAGGCTGGCCTTGCCATCGTTCAGGAAGCGGAGACCGTAGAAGGTCCCTTCGGTGCCTCTGAGGGCCTGGAGGCGGTCCTGATAGGTCTCTTCGAGCCACATGCCGAAGACCGTGCCGATCATGTCGTAACCGCCACCCATGCAACGGAAGCGCCGGCCGGTGTTGCGGTCGTCCAGGCGGCAGATGTTGTAGCCGTAGGTCTCACGGCCACGAGAGGTAGACCACGACAGGCTGAGGTGATTGATGTTCATGTTGTTTTTCTCCTGGTGATGAGCCTGCACTGGCCGATCCAATGGGCTCACTCCCAGGCCCTCGTTGCATCCATCCTGTTGCGCAACAGTTGCACTTCAGGAACCTTAGGACGCAATGAGGCCGTCTTGCTGTCCCCACTGGTAAGCCCCCACAGATGGTAGGAGGCTTACTACTGGGTCCTCCGAAGAGGTCTTGTGTGGTGCTTAGAGGGTCTCAGCGATCACCAGTGCGGCGTACTTACGCACCATCGTCTTCCAGAACCACCAGCCCTCTTTGTCCATCGTGATGCTCTGCCTGTTGAACTCCCGCAGGGACTCTTGGAATGCTTCCGTGTGTGTCATGGCAGCCCCTTAGAGATTGTCGTAAGCTGCCTGGAGTGCATCGGCACCCACGTTGTAGGCCAGTGCAACCTTCGGGTGAGCATCCGGGTATTCCCAGCCGTCTTCGATGAGGCGCTGCAGGTGTTCCAGGGCTGCTTCTACGTCACCTTCGAGGGTGCTGGGCTTCTTACGAGTGGTCATGCTGTCCTCCGTTCGTTGTGTTGTTTGCTGCGATGGATCGAACTATATCGGGAACTGTTCCGATTGTGGAAGCTTTGATTTAGAGGGATCATTCTAAATGTGGAACTGTTCCCTCATCACCATAGGGCGTCAGTCAAGCCCCTATAGGAGCCCTGGAGGCTGCCTGGTGTGCGTGCCTGGTGATGTGCCTGGAGTGTCCCTGTAGGGCTCCTGGTGGATTCCTGGTAGGTTCCTGGTGGTGTACCTGGTGGGGCTCGTAGGGTGTCCTGGTGGTGTACGTGGGCAAACGTTACAGATACGAGAATCTAGAGATAGTTGATAAAGTCAACCATCGGCTTAAAAGCCCCGTGAGCACCCCAAGAGGGCACCATACGAGGCTGGATAGGCTCAACACTAGTTGGATCAGCTAGTGCGATCCCTTATGAATCAATGAGTTACGCTTGATGTGCCCGCTTGATGTGTCCGAATGGATGCGGGTGTGCCCTGGTGGTGCATGGGCGGAGGTGGGGGGTACGGGGGGAATCGCCAACCCATTGCGTTCGAGGTGGGCTTTCAAATTTTTGCGGTAAAACATTTCACCCTCTCATGCCTTTCCAAGCGACCCCTAGAAGGAACCCGACAAGGAAACAGCCGGCCACGCTAAGTGGCAAGTAGGTGCGCCAATCGGCACCGTACGCGAGCGTGAAGGCCGCCTCAGTCCAGCCATTGGTGTGGACCTGGAGGTAGGCAGCACGGGCCACAGCGGCAACCGCACCGATGCCCAGCGAGGAGAGTAAGGACCGACGAAGTGACATCGGATTATGTTATCACAGCAGTTCCTACGGGTGCTCCCCGAGGAGGGTGACACGCCACTCCTGCATGAACGCAGGGGCCTTCTCGTCATTGCCGGGGCGTTGGAAGCCCCTGAAGACCATCTGACTGCCAACCCAGGCCAACAGTTGGGGCTCCCAGAGATCAGGGAGGACCCTTGAGTCGGACCTTGAGTTGCCATATTCCTGGATCGACAAGGTGCGGTGGTGTCCCGCACGGATGAGCGTGAGGGTCCCACGGATGCCTGGGTCATTGGCCAGGTCCTTATCCGAACGCTGGATACCGTTGACTCTTACTTGCTTGACAAGACTGTACATCCATACAGTATATCTGATTGGATGGACTATGATGGTATTGTTACCTTCAGGACACCTCTAGGGAATCTTAAAGAGTAACTGAGGGGTTATCCTCAGCATAGGGCTGATCCACCACTAGGAACACTTACGTTTCCCCCCTACCCCCATAAGTTGTCTTATAGAGTGCAGGAGTGAAACGTAGAGTTCCCAGTAGGTGGATCAGACAACAGCACAGGTCTGACCGCACACACTGAGGTTCCCCAGTCCGCAGTGATGCGGCACAGCCCATAGGCTCGTGATCCCCCGGTTAGAAAGCAACGGCTCTCTATCCTATTGTGCTACCTATGCCCTCCTCGCCTTGTTGGTCCCCATCCAGTTCCGTGAACGATCCTTCTTGCCAGTGATGCCCTGCCTCCACCGCTTCAGTTCCTCCTGAAGGGCCTTCTCACGATGAACCTCATGGGCCTTCGAGACATCCTTGCTCATGTGCTCCACCCAGTAGGCAACAGCCATAGCCAGTGCATCGAGTCGGTCATCATGGGTCAGGGCACCACGGTCACGAGTGATCCGGGTGAGCTGGTAGAACAGGCTGTACTTGATGTCCGCTTCAGCGGTCCTGAAGTCCTGCTCGATGACCCTTTGGTCCACCACCAGCTTGTGGGTAGACAGGATCGGTTCCAGCGTGTCGATGATCCGCTGCTCCTTCTGCGTGGAGTGCTTGACCTCCTCCACGAGCACCTTATGTCCCACCTGCGAGAAGAACGGGGTGATGAGCTTGGTGTACATGCCGTCACCGAAGTTGGCCTCGATGATGACGTGGTTCACCTGGTGGGTCTTTGCGAGGTTCGCCAGGGCCTTGAGGGTGTCGTCCTCATAGCCACCCTTCAGGCCACCTGCAGCTACCAGGTAGAGCTGGGCGTTGAGAATCTTCACGATGGCATAGCCGGTCTCGTCACTGCCTCGGCCGCTGGGGTCAATCGCCATGACACAGCCGGTGTAGTCCGCCATCTCAGGGGAATGCCACATCGGGCGGTAGTAGCGGTCACCTACCAGGGCCACCGCAGGGAGGTCGTTATGGACCAATGCGGGATCAGCGGCCCAGGCCAGCTTCACGTGCCCCATCATCGGGTTCAGGCTCATCACAATGAGGTCCTGAATCTTCAGTGGGAATCGGTCACCGTCCGAGAGGCTGGTATCCAGCATGAACTGGAGGGCAAAGCCGGCACGACCATACGATGCCGCACGTTCCGCCAGGTCCTTCTCATCGAACCTTCGGGGTCTGTAGGTTTCCCCTGGAGGGACGGATCAGCTTCCAGCGCACGGGTAATCATTGGCGCCAGGCGGCCCTGATAGCTCAGTACCTTCTGGATGGTCGGGTACAGTGCTGGCCACACCCTGATCTCATAGCCACGCTCGGGGAGCTGGTTATACAGAGACATCTCGGTCTGTGGGGTGCCGAGGTAGATGATGCGACCACCCGGCTTCAGGATTGCGTCAAACTCCTTGACCGCTTCGGCCAGCTTGTCACGCATCATCTGGGTGGCCGAGTTGTTCGGAACCTCGATGTCGTCCGCGATGAGGATGTCCGCACGGGAGCCGGTGATCTGCCCGGTGATGCCCGCAGCTTTCACCGAGGGGGACTGGTCAGGTAACGCCGGCCCCACATCGAAGATCAGCATGGAGTCACGCTGGTCTGGGCCTGGGCGAAGGTGGTGCAGGATTGGAAGCTCGTGGATCAGGCGCTTCACGAACGTGGCGAAGGCATCCGCTCGATCCTTGGAGGCGGAGATCACTTCCACCTTGAGCTGTGGGTTGTTGAGGAGGACCCAGCAAACGAATGCTGCGGTCACCCAGGATTTACCGACACCTCGGAATGCCTCGATCACAGACCGGCGTGGGCCGTGCTGGAGGTACTTGGCGATGTCGTATTGGAGGGGGGTTGGATCAGGAAGGTTAAGGTGCTTCCACACCATGAACATAAACTTTCGGAAGTCCTCCCGTGCGGGGTGAACTGCGCGTTGTGCCATTGGAGCCTTTGTAAAGGCAGGAGGGAGAAACTCCCGTCCCTCCCGCAAAGTCGTCTAATTCGTGGATACCACTAAGGTTGGATTCGATCCTGGGGCATCTTCTCGGACACCCAGAAGCCGGCCGTGTTCTTAGCCATCTTTTTCGATTCCATCTCGGGCACCGTTAGGCACCGGCGATTGGTGCCGAAGTCACCTGTGCGGTGCTTGTCGAATGCAAAGGACGAATTGAAGTATTCGCCGCAGCCAGGGCATTGGTTGCGGTCGCCATTGAGTTGTTTCATGTGTTGTCTACTTGCGGAGTGGGACTACGTTGTCGTCATCGAATACGGGAAGATCATCGAGCCCGGTGGTTGCTTCCAGGCCGGGGATACTTGCAGCTTCGATCCGGTTGTCCTTGAGGAACTGGCGGATGACGTTCAGGTGTGCTGGGGATGGCGGAACGAGCCATGGCTGGCCATCAGGCTGGAGGACTGCATTGCCCTCCTTGTCCATAAGAGGGACGCCCCGCAGAATTAACTTGCACCAGTCGGCCATGCCACCATGGACTTCGCCTAGTTCCTTCTCTGTTGCCTTGTCGGTCATAGGCCCAGCAGCTTTCGGGCGACTTCAACCACGCCCACTTGTTGGACCACGAAGGCCCCGGCCGCACCTGCAGCGATCCATTTGATTTGCAGTAGGTTGTCCTTCATGGACTTGAGTGTTTCGCTCATGCTCTTGGAGTCCTCCTTGATAGTCGTGAGGTCCGTGTCGTGAGCATCCACGCGGAATTCGAGGCGTGTTACTCGATGCTCAATGGGATCAGTCATCGTTCTTTCTGTTTAGATGTGGTGGTTCAGCAGGAATGCGAGCAACGCCCGCAAACCCTGTTAGCTGAACCACTCGATTGTGATGAGGCCACGGGTGCCAGCAATGCCGGTAGTGGCCGTAGGCGAGTTCTGGCTGGGTGCACCTGTGCCGTAAGAGTTGCCACCGTAAATGTGGATATTTGCGTACATCACCGAAAGACTGCTGGAGGATGGCCCAGGCTGTCCGTGCGTACCAGTGATATTGATATCCCCGCCAGAGGCAGTTCCGCCAAGCCCACCAATAACTTGGCTGGCCGAATTAACGGCTTTCCCGCCCCCGTTAGCGGTGATCGTAGAGCCACCGATAGTCACCGTAGATGCACCACCAGCACCTCCCGCACCACCGCTGGGTCCTGCAGTTCCCCCAGCGCCCACTGTGTAGCCAGCCGGGGTGTCGCTTGTGAGGCCGAACACCCAGGCGATCGACGTTCCTCCTGTGCCGCCTTGGCCCACGAAGTTACGAGTGGAGGTTGGGCCATCTGCCCCACCACCACCGCCGATGGCCATGATGCGGGCCTTGGTGGCTCCTGCGGGGATCGGAAGGGTTCCTGAGCCTGCAGTGTTGAGCACGGTAGTGGCGATCAGGCCGCCACCGCTAGACGAAGACCCAGTGGCAATAACCACGGCGCCTGTCTGCCCGTTCACCGAAGTAACGGGTGGTGGCGGGATCGTGACGGCCCCCGTTTGGCCATTGACCGAAGTGACAGCGGCCGCGCCACTCGTGCCTTCAATGACAACATCTCCGGTCTTCCCGTTCACCGAGGTGACAGGGACATGGGTGATTGGCGGTGCAGTAATCCCTTTCAGGATATGCAGATTTGGAAACAGCTCGAACAGCCGCGCCAGTTTGGAGGAATTACTCATGGTTAGCCACAGACATAAATGCAGGCGACCTGCTTCACCTCGGTAGGCGAATCGAAGGTCACGGTTTCACGGGCACGAGCTACTGTGTAGCTGCGCAGGAGGTCGTCCCCTTGGCGCATTCCTTTGCCGGGGATGCTGGAGGTGACGATGAAGTCGCCAGCTTCGATGTTGCCGTTCTCACCGCAAACGTTGATCTGACCTTCGCCCAGCGCGTTCGCGGACCCAAGCCAGTAGTCGTGCTTCACGGAGTCATAGCTGGCCAGCCTCGCGACGGTGATCTCCCCTTTTTCGTTGAGGCCCCTTTCGCCTAGGAATGCAGCCGGTACGGCTTCCGAGAGTTCCCCTCGGAACATCACCAGGGCACCCATCGCGGCCCGCTGGTAGGGCTCGGAGGAGCGTTCCACCTCGAAGATGGTGTTGGAGATGTTGGACCGTGCGACGCACTGAAGATCGATGAGGATGTCTCCAGGCTCCGCGATTTTGTCCTTTGCCATGAGAACATCGTGGGCACCCGTGAATGGGCCGTAGTTCACGCCATCGCCATCGGCATAGAAGTCATAACCGTTGGCGGCCCCCACGATCCCGGAACTCACTACACCGTTGGATGATGTGGCCCGCGACTGGATACCATGCCCCGTGGCGGATTTGTTCTTAGCGGTCACATAAATGCCGCAATGGTTACCGAAGTTACCTGTCGATACCGTAAGCGGACGTACGGCGCCATTGGAGGTGTTATCGAAGGTTGCGTTGATCCCGCTCAACTCCCGAATGAACGCCCAGCCATCCGTACGGCGCACCGAGAAATTGCCATTGGCAATATTGATCCCAGAGCCGGTGATGGTGCCGCCGTCGATCTTGTCAGCCGATAGCGTGCCGGTTACCAGCATGTTCCCGTTGATATAGGCGTTCAGGGCCAGCCACGAACCATTGCTGTAAAAGCGTGTCTCACTGTAGTTCGCGGAGGTGTTATACAGGGTAACCACGTCACGGTTCTGAGGAGCACCGTAGCCAGCGGAGGACAGGGCCGAGTTGGCAACTGAGTTCGACCATACGCTACCAGTCGTGCTGGTGGCGATGTTTACGGTTCCCCGTTTGCCATCGGCCCCATCGTCACCGTCCGATCCAGCCGCACCGTCTTGGGCCATGAGCTGCGCCGCTGCCCACTCGGTAGTGGGAATAGCATCCGTGTCCGTGAGCGAAGAGGCTGTTGCGGTCGAAACGTACAGGTACTTACCGCCGGCACTTGAGGGAATAGTTGTGGACCAACCGTTGTTCACCCCCGTGAGGGTCTTCGTGGCGAAGTCGTAGGTGGAGGTGCCAGTCGGAAGTGCGGGGGCTGCTGGCGTAGGCTTCCGCTGGTAGATGTACACCGTGGCCACCTTCAGGCCATCCGTGCCGTTCTTCACCAACATCACGGGCTCAGACCACTCCAGACCGGAGATATTGTCCGTGCCAGTGTTACTGCTTGCCGAAGCCACAGTCACCCACAGCGGATCACTACCGGACGGAATATCCCGGAGCCATCCACTGGCCAGCGTTGCTGGGGACGTGATGGTGTTGCTCGTGAGGTCTACTGTGACATCTCCAGGAGAACCTACAGGGGCCACCGCTTTCCGCTGGTACGCATAAACGGTGCCGTTGGAATAACCGGGGGCACCACCCTCACCACTTCCACCCGTACCGCCCACGTGTACGTGATCGGCCCGTGCATACTCCGGAGAGGTGCCAGCGGAACCGAACAGGCCGTTCGGTGCTGGAATGGCGTTGGAGGGCTTAGGCGCCTCGTTCATCAGTTCCATCAGCGCGAGTTGCACGTTGGTGGACTGCAAGGACCCCGAGGGGACAAACGCAACGTTCTGCGCAGTCGTGGCGCCACCAGGGCCGCCCACCACTACATCTCCTTCCACGATCTGGACCGTCGAGAAGAACTCGTAGAAGACCTCATCGAGAGCCTTCAGGGGGTCCTTGAAGATGATGTTGGCACCATCGGTAATGGAAACGTCGGGCTCCGTCAGCGCGGCACCGTTCAGGAACACCAAGCCTTGGCCTGGGGTGTAACCCTCGGGAACCGGAATCTTCGTCTGCCCTTCGTAGGCGATGATCGGGGTGCCTCCTGCTGGCTTCGTGATGATGCCATTGAGGGTCGTGCCGGCATCCTGCCAGCCCAGCACACCGTACACCTGCAAGGCGCTCAGGGTTGTGTTGAAGTAAAGGTCCCCCACCTGCAGCTCGGTACCGTCGATACGGACGAATGGGGGTTCGGCCTTAGTCCCTTGGTAAATCTTGTACAGGGTCGAGCCGAGTGAGCTTTGCAGCAGCGCCAGGTCAGCCGAGTCCTGCGCTTCTTGAGCACAGAAAAGAACGAACGTGGTCATGAGGTCCAGGTCCGACTCTTTCAGTACAGAGCCGTCCGAGAAGTTCACCGGAGCGACATCTTTAGGGGTCGTACGGCGAATCTCTACTTTCCCCGAGGGGGCCGGATCGATACGGATGGCACCGGAGTGGAGCCAGGTAAACGGGACCTCGGCGTCCTTGACCTTTACGGTGATGTGGCTCTTGTCAAGGTATTGGAACGGCAGCGAAAAGTTCGCAGTGGTTCCGTCCCCCCGGAGGAGGACATAGCTATAGGGCAAAGTTATCTCCGAAAAAAGAAAACCCCAGCCGGAGCCGGGGGTGTATTAGCGTTCTGCTTCGCTTGATGGGTAGTCGTTGGCCAGGCTGTTCAGCATGGTGCTGACCGGGACAACGTTGTTTAGAGGCAGGAGCCTGCCCCAGGTGCGGATGTCTTTCTCGGTCGTTTGGTACTCGTCAGAGACCCCATTCCGTACCAGCTTCTTCATCGAGATAAGGCCGTTGATGGCCTGATAGGTCGGGTTGGAAGCGAAGCTCGAAAGGTCACTGGTCGTCCGCATCCCACTAAACAGTGGGTACGGAGAAACGGTATCGAACGCCACGGGCAGGAGGGACGCCTGGGCGATCCGCCCGAAGGAGTTGGCAACGATCTGGCCGGGAGCCATACGCTGTGCCAGGAACTCCTGCTGCTTCTGCGGGTCCATCCCTTGGGAGGTCAGCATCGTTCGCCCCATGTAAGCCAGGGAGGCAAACAGGGAGCCGTGAAGCACCGTGCTGAGCGTGGACCAGTCGCGGTGATTCATTGCGAACTGCAGGGACTTGTTCCAGCCGTGCAGCGAGAAGTTCATGAACTGGAACACCGTCTTCCCCAGGGTGGTGCCCATAAGGGGAATCATCGAGCCCAGGTCGTTCTCCTGAACCACCCTGCGGGATTCCCGATGGATGGCTGTCATGAACTGCGAGTACGTCTTCGGGTCTGCCTTCTGCCACCCCTCGAAGTCCATCTTGTGGCTCTTGGAGAATTCCCCTTGGGCCGGCTTGGTGTACGTGTCGATGGCCTTCAGCACACTTCGGTAGTCCTGCTGGTCCAGCCCCATCCACGCCAGGCGTTCAGGGGTAAGGAACTTAGACTCCGTGCCCTTTGCTGCGGACACCCAATGGTTCACCAGGGCTACCGCATGGACCCGCTTCTGCTGGATCATGATGGGTGTCATCCCGGTGTAATCTAGGACGCCCCGTGCCAGCTTCCGCTGTGCCGTATCGAGCTGGTCCAGCCGGCGATTGAACGCGGTATCGCCCTTGTGGCGTACCCAGTCATCCTTGGCGGTGAACTCCATGCGGGCCACGTACTCGGACCCCACGCCACCGATGGTGTTCTCCAGGTGATCGAGGATGTCGTTCGGTGCCTTCCCGCTGGCGATGTCACGGGTGAGACTCCGCAGCTCCGGAATGGCTCCCATCGTCGTCCTCCAGCCCATAGAGCCCACGATCTGGGACATCTCGGTAGCCTGGTTCCACACCGCACCACCCATAAGGCGGATCACGTTGAAGTTCCTCCACATCTCCATGGACTTGTTCAGGGTCGAGAACTGCTCCTGAGGGAGCCCCTGAAGGCGGTCAAAGGCGAACTGAAGATCAGTGCGGAACTTCTCCAGGTCGGCCGGCTGCTTAAATCCTGAGCCCAGCTTGTTGGTCGTGGCGTCAAGGATGCGGTCCTGGATGTGGGTCGACTTGTAGATGTCCAGATGCTTGGCCAAAGCCACGCTGCCTGCCGTCCTGCGGAGGTATGGCTCCACGAGATCGAACGCATTGGAGTGCGTGAAGTCGTTCAGAGACACCTGCACCTTCTCACCATCGGCACGGGTCCACGATTCCGTATAGGTCTCGTTGATCGTGTTCCGGTGTTTCAGGCTGGCGATCCGGCCGGCGTCACTACCTGGTGGAGGGAACATATCGTCCATGATCTTCTGGGCCTCCCAGTCGGAGAACATGCCGTTCCTCATCAGGGACTCCTTCAGGCCATCCTTATCGGTGCCCCGCATCATGTCCTCCAGGAGGTCCTGGGAACGATTTGCATGGGCCTCCTCTACGGTCCGGACGTACCACTTGGACCACTTCGCAGCGGCTTCGTCGGAGATGCCCTCCCGGCCACTTTGGTAGGCACGAGCCCACCACCCTTCCACAGCCTCACGGCCGAAGGAGGTGGCCATATCGTTCCATTTGTTGACATCATGCTTACGAGGGAGGTAGTTCGGATTCTTCTCCAGCTTCCCTACCAGGGCCACCTCGTTGGTCTCAGGGTCCCTCAGCTCAGTCTCGGTAAGGCCGCGCTTCTGCATCCCCTCATCGCGGAGCGGGTTATTGATGTATTCCCGTACCTTGTCCAGGGTCTTGCGCATGTGATCGCCGGCCTTGATGACCTCGGGTGAGAAGTCATCCTCGAATCCCCGGATGTAATTGGAGACCTGAGTACCGAAGTCCTCGAAGGCTTGGCCCTTCTGGTGGTACGGAAGGTCCTGCTTCTTGAACCACTCCTCGAATACCGGATAGGTCCCCTTCCGCATCTCCACCGCCCAGCTATCGGCCCACTTGGTCGTATCGTCCCAGGCATTCGCCTTGACCACTGAATGGCCCTTGTAGCCAATTGTGGTGCCGAAGAGTTTGGAAGCCAGCTCACGGACCGCTTCAGGTGCCTTCTCGCCACCCAGGCGGTTCTCCAGGCCGAGGCCCCAGCCAAACACGGTGGGGATTTCAGCTCGGGTAGCAGCGGCAGCGGTGGCCGCATCCACGCCCGAGTTGGCTGGCGTCATCAGGTAGTCCACCTTCTCCTGTGCCCCGGTGCGCTTGTGAACAAGGGTCTGCTTCATTTGCAACGGAGTGGAGATCAGTTCGTCCGTCAGGCCCATTGCCTTCGTCAGGGCGTTGTGTTCGCCCGGTGCCATCCCAAGGATGCGCCGTACGATGTCCACAGCCTTGCTCAGGAGGGTCTGTCCGGACACCTGGGTCTTCGCCAAGAACTCTACGAACTCGGACTTCCCGGAGTACATCCCGGCAACGAATTCATCAATGTTCTTGAGGTAGTAGTCGGTCTTGTAGTCACTGAACGTCCTACCTGCAGCGGCCTTTCGGACCTCCTCATAGACACCGTGGAGTTCCTTGGTGAGATGGCCGTGGGCCGATGTCGGGTTATCGAGACCAAACCTGATCTTGTTCACCGTGGCCGCGTGAGCGATTTCATGGAGGGCGACCCAATCCTCAGCCCCTTTGCTAAGGTGAATCTCGTGCCGGCCCGCATCGTAGTAGGAGCGAAAGTCTTCACGCCTTGTGACGATTCGGATGTCGTCCCCGATCTGGCCCTCCAGGCGTGCTGCCAGGCCGGCGATCAGTGTGTCATCAGAGCCCTTCAGGGAAGACAGCCGGGACTTCACGGTGTCATCACCGAGGCCCTCGATGCGCCTCCGCATCAGGTTCGTTCGCTCGTAGACTGGGATGTCCGACTTGACCTCCTCCCGCACGCGGGCAGTGATCTCGTCCACCTCATCCACAGCGTTGCCCGCAGCTACCCTCTCGTCCACATTCACGGCATCCGAACGGGTACCGAGGTGGGCATCCGCTTTCACGTGGTCGATGTTCTTCTCGCCCACGAGGTCCACCAATTCCTGTTTCTGGGACACGGAAGCCTCTCGCCGGCCTAGCTGGGCCAACTCCTGGTTCTCACGGGCCAGCCGCGTGGCACCGATCCTCGCAGGATTGATAGCACCACCGATGACAGCACCGAGGCCCAGGCCCATGGCCGCGCTCATGTAGAGCTGGTCGTGGGTGTAAGTCGGCCGGTACCGCCCCGCAGCGGCATCGAATGCCACGTTTGCGCCAGCATTGAAGAGACCCAGCCGGGCAGCGTTAGCGACCCTGGAGCCCACCGTGAGGAGCCCCTCCCCACCCATACCAGGCACGAATGCGATGAGCGTAGGGAGGTCGGCAAGGCCACCGATGAGGCGCCCGCCAAAGCCGGCAACGCCCATGCGGCCCAGCTCCGCCTCCTTCTGCAAGGAGTCAGCCATGCGGGCCTTTCGGTGTGCCGCTTCGCGGTCGGAGGTTGCCTGGAGGATGTACCCCCAGTGCTGCTCAGGGACACCATCAAGGTAGTTCGAGGTGCGCTCGTCGTTCCACCGGAAGTCCGGATCGGTCTCCTTCACGCCTCTGTCTTGCCACCAGTTGTACACCGAGTTGTCCACCTGGAAGCCACGCGAGATAGCACCAGGCAGATTGCCAACACCATTGACAAAGCCCCCGTACTCAGACTGCTGCTGTTCTGAGTCTCGATAGAGTTCAGATGCGCCGGGGGAAGCAGTAAGAGGGGTCTCGGTCCCTGTTGAGAACTGGGTTGAGATGGGAACTTCGGTGGCCGGCTTGGCGCCCTTGTAGAACTTCGCCAGGTAATCCGAAGTCTCCGCCCAAGGTTTCCCTCGGGCGAGCGCGGAGGCAGCCTTAGGGCCACCGTTGTAGTCCGCGAGGGCCAGCTCCAGGCTGCCCCCGTACTTCGCCAGGTTGTCCTTTATGTACCGCGCGGCACCGTCAGCCTCCGAGGGGAAGTCCCCGTATGTGACGTTGTACGCCTGTGCGGTACTTGGCATGAACTGGAAATAACTGCGGGCACCTTTCGGGGACACCGCGTTCTTGTTGAAGCTGGATTCAATGCCACCAATCTTGAACAGCGTTCCCGAGGGGATGCCGTACTGCGCCTCCTTCTCGGAGGTGATCTTCCGTGCCTCGTTTAAATCAATCGTTGGCATATCTTCCTGTTATTTGATTTCACCTGCCTTGAGCTTTCGCTCGTAAATTTCACGGGTGAAGAATTTGTCGAGTCCATCGACACCTGGGATGAAGGGCTTGGAGCCCAACTTCTCACTGAGCTTCAGAGAGCGGGCACGTTCGCGGGCCTTCCACGCTTCATAGTTGGCATCTGCCGCTGCCGCATGGACATCGCCCTTGTAGGCACCATCAATCCACTGGCTCACCTCGTCCTTGCGGTAGGTGACCACTTGGCCCCGTTCGTTGATGAGGGGTGTCCCACCGATCCACGCGGTGAAGCCTCCGTACTGGTTCGGCTCCAGGCGCACATCGCCGGACATCTTCTGGTCCTTGGCTAGCTTGCTCGGCACGTCCGTGATGAACCGCTCCAGCCACTTGCCAGGCTGTTCGCCCTTAGGCACGGCCGGCAGGTCCTTATTGAAGTACAGCGTGTTGTTGATCTTCGTGGTTACTGCGGGGTTCGAGAGGTACTCCACGGAGGACCGGACAGCCACCTCGGCATTCGGCACTTGGCCGGACATCACGAGCAACTCGGCCCTGCGGCGGATGTCGGATTGGACCGAGGTGAGGTTCACCTGGTTGTTACCGAACATCCCCGAGAACCACGAAGCGGTCCCCGAATACCAATGCGGGTTCACCACATCGTCCACGGCAGCGCCCACAGCCTTAGCCATGGAGCCGTAGTCCGACGACTTGATGTCCGCACGGGTGACCTGGTTCACGATGGCAGCCGCATCGGACACGTTCGGGAACCCACCCTTCTCTACGAGGAACTGGATATCGGACAGCATCTTGTAGTCCTTCCCGCCCCCTACGAGCTTCTCCGCATACCCTGGATGGGTCGCGTTGACGCGCATGAAGGTCTCGATGGACTTCTGCCCCTGAGGGTTGAGCTGGCCGATGTTCTTACCGTCATAGCTCCAGCCCACGGAGGCGATGTTCGAGGCGCCCGATTGGATATCCCGCTGCCACTCAGGGTTTTCCACGTTGTTGGTGGCCCACATCTCCGTGGCTTTCCCCAAAGGCATCCCTTGGGTTGCACTGAGGAGGTGCTGTTGGGCCGCCTCCTTGACGTTGAAGTCCTTCACTTCCCCGGTGGGGGACATGACTTTCACGCTCAGGGGAATTGGAGAGCCAGTCCGTACCGCAGCAGAAACCACCTGGTTAGCTTCCAGGACGGAACGTTCCGAGGCGGCCACCATCTGGGCACGCTCGTATTCCTTCTGGAGCCGTGCACGTGCCGCAGCGTTGGAACTGGTGATGGCGTGCATGGTTTGGGACGTGAGGTACTTCTCGCGGCCCGTGGCCCACTCATTGAACTTCTTCTCGTCCAGCTCGCCGCGATCCGCCCGGGCCAGGAAGGGGCGCATCTCCACGTCGACCTGCTGCCGCTGGCCTTTGTCGAAAACGACCTCGGACTGTTGCAGGATGGTTTTGGCCCGAAGGTCCCCCACCACGGCAGCCACTGTCACACCACTATCGAGCTGCTTATCGAGAAGCCCCTGGACCAGCTCAGTACGGCCACCTGCAGCTACGGAAGTCAGCATGTTACCCAGTGCCTCCTTCGCGGCATCGTCACGCAACAGTGCGGTTTTCCGCAGGAGTTGATAGCGATCCACTAGGGTTTGCGCGGGGTCCCCTTTGAAGTCCGGAGCGGTGACCTGCAGGAGCACGTTGCCCAGGTTGTCCGAAGACTCCTGAATGCCACGCTCCACTGCTTGGGCGTTGACCACCTGGGTGTTCGCCCCGATGGCCCGCTCACGGAAGGTGTTCCAACCCTTGTCAAAGCCGGCCGTGGTGTACTTCGATTGGCCAGTAAGGGTCTCGTTACGGTGCCCCGTGAGGTACTCGTCCATCTCTTGCTGCGAGCCGAACCGAAGTTCCCCGCTTTGGATTTTGGACAGCGTATCCCGCTCGAAGGCGCCCTGAGCGTTCTCCCCGTAGATGTGCTGCAGGGCTGCTGCGAAGGCGGGGGAGCTGGACGGAAGAAGGTCACCAGTCCGGATGGCCTTGCCCAGTCCCTCGACTGTCATGGAGTTTGCGTAAGCCTGGGCCTGTTGCTGGGCCTCCTTGTCCCGCGCATCCTGGATGGTCTGGAGAGAGGCGCCTAGTGCCCTCTCATCGATTGCCCCTAGCGCCCGTGCAAGCTGGAATGCAGTAGAGGCGGGCGGGTCTAAGCGGGCTCGTGGCGCTTGTAGGGTTTGGTAGTTTGACTCCCGGAGCGCAGTGCGTCCCCCCTGGTATTCAACCTGAACTCGCGCCATTAGAACTTACCTGTTCTCTGATAATCGGCGTAGGCGCTTGTACTTGCTTGACCAATTCTCAGCACTGCACCCGCGTAATCCGGCATCTGGGCGCCCGGTAGTGAGTTGATCTGGTCGACCACTCCGCCGAAGGCATTGGCCTGCTGCAAATCTATTGCACGGTTCTCGCGGAGGAGGTTTTCCTCCACCCGTGTATTGTCCAGTCCGGCCTGTCCAGCCAGCTCGCGCAACAGGGCGTCGACAGACGTTCCTGCCACGCCAGCCTCACCGGCCGAAACGGTCCCGGTAGCTTGGACCTTCTGGGCTGCCCGGTTGTTTAGGTTGATCTGATCCGAAGCGTCGGAAGCTTGCTCGTTTCGCTTCACTTCTAGGTTTGCCACGTTCTGGCGATAGGTCTGCATGTTGCTCTCATACTGCTGGTCGGTGGCCTTGTTCGCGGCCTTCACCACTTTCTTTTGCTGTGCAATGGATGCCGCTGTGGTAACCGCAGTGATGGCCAGCATGATGGTTGTCGGCTCACACATGGTGGTCCTCCTTCCTCAAATAGAATCGTTGAAATGGTTGATCGTTGATCCCGAACGGGACCGGGGGGTCGATGGTGAAACCCAGCCAGCGGAGCCACTGGATATGAACCTGGTTCTCTGCCCAGGCATAACCCTCAAGCTCGTCATGGGCCTCCAGCCAGCCTTCCACGTATCCCCGGCACTCCCTTAGGAAGCTCTTGCGGATCAACGGAAGTTCTTCCGAGGCCAGCATCCAGGGGAACCCTGTAGCGCCCTCCTCGCCCCACGTGAGCTGCCCGGCGATGCCGAACAGGGCGATCACTTGGCCACGCCAAACCACCGCATAGGCGATGTTCGAGACCGCGAGGGAGAACCTGAGGGCCAGCTCGGGGGGCATTCCGGAGGAGTGGAAGACTTCCTCCACGTCCTCCTGCCGAAGCCTTGGGGCCAGCTCGAAGGTGTCCTTACGGGTCGCCAGGCGGACGTAGGGCTTAGATGCCTTGGCTTCGTTTTGCATACATACCTTCCCAGTCCGCGCTCAGGAAGGCGCACGGCAATGGCGAGTCGGAAACCATCTCGATCTTCACGTCGGTGTTTCTGGCACGCACGGGGAAGCGGAATGTCCCTGTCGCCAGTGCCATGGAGCCGATGATGGATGAGGTCATGCCGAGGGTCTTCCCTGTAAACGGATAGGTGAAAGTGTCGCGGCCCTGTGGCGTCACCTCAACCTTGAAGTAACCAGTGTCCGAGTAGTTCACCTGCATGTTGCGAAGCTGGAGCCTCGCCGTGTTGTCGGCCTTCTCCCCGCCATTGCTGGTTGCCGTCTTGGGGACGATTGTGGAGAACTGGTAGCGGAATGCGTACCTGCGGCCGAACACGAAGTCATACTCCGTTAAGTCGCCAGGGCCGATAATCAGCCGCAGCTCTCCAGCCTCAGTGTCATTGGCAACAGGGAAGACCGCGCCAGGAATGCCTGTGGTAGCCACTGCCGTATAGGCGGGCGTGCCAGAAGCGAAGTAGCCAACTTCCTGCGGCAAGACGTAGGTGTAGTTCCGCGCCTCGTCGTAGAAGAGGACCTGTCCGGGGAGATTCCTCTTGCGGTCCAGGTGGACGAGGAATGGCTCCCCCTCCTCCGGGAACTCGGCGGAAACGTCCAGGGACTCCAGGTAGAGGCCATCCACCCGGTTGACCGCGAGGTACATCACGGACTCCACGAAGTCCACGTTGAGAACCTGGTCGAAGATGTCCAGGGACCAGCGGGACCAGGAGCTTTGTAGCTTCTCGTTGTTGGACCAATAGAACTTGTAGACGTAGATTGCTGCCCGGTCCCCCTTCGTCAGGACACACAGCATGTCCTCGTTGAGGCCGGCAGCCAGTTTAAAGATGCCCTTCGGGATGTACCGGGGCACGTGGCTGGTCACTTCCGCCGCATCGTTAGTCTGGGAGTCCTGATCCACGAAGTACTCACGGACGCCCGAATAGGCCCCTGCAGGTGTCGCAAAGAGCACCATGCGGCCCATTCCTTGCGGCTTCGCTGCGGGGTTACACTCGAACTCCGTGGTGGGTTTGATCGAGATCGTCTTCGGGGTCAGTAGGTCCCCGGACTCCACGGCAAACTGGGTCTGCGTGGAGAACAGGAGGAGCTGCTTACTAAATGGGATCGCGGCCGTGAGCTTTGACACCTTGGTGTGCGACACCTGTACATCGATCCGGTCCGAGTCCAGCAGGTCCGTTACCGTACTCGGGTAGAAGTTGAAGAACTCACCTGCCTCGGAGAAGCACACCGCCTCGTCCACGATGAAGCCCAGGCGGTTCCGGTAAAAGAACACGTCCTGGATTGAGCCTCCCACGAACGATGGGTGTGGGGCGGAGCCCTCATCGCCAACCTTGCGGGTGCCCCAGGAGAGGGCCTTGAAGGAGAACGTTCCGTCCGCCTCACGAACCAGTGCGAAGGGCATGGTGCCCGGCATGAAGCCCACCGAGATACCCGGCTGGACGGTCTCCCGCCATACACCGGAGCTGTTCTCGGTCTTGTCGAACTTGACCCAGTAGTTATCGAACTCCGATGTCTTGTCGCCAACGATCTCCACGGTGAAGTCCGCGAAGGCCGCATTGTTCGGCAGGTCAGCGAACCGCTGAATCTTCCCCTTGATGGGGTACATGGCTGTGTTGCCGTAGCCGTCCGAGGTGGTGACATTAAAGTCCTCCGCCTTCGTCAGGTACAGGACGGAGCCGGCCAGGCTGCAGGTGACGCCATGGGTGTCCACAGCGGCATTGATCCTGGTGGCGAGCTGCGAGGCGATGTAATCCGTGGCAGTCTGCGGCATATCGGCAGCGGTGGTCCCGTTCGGGGTCGTGAAGCTGTACGTGTTGCCATTCAGTGTCACCGAGTACGTCTTCCCGTAGAGGCCATTCTTGACCACCACGATGGCCTCAGGGGGCCGCTCAGGGGACAGCGTGAGGTTCTCCTCCACCACCACGGAGCGGTTCACGATGAACGTGTAGTCGGCCACGGTGACAGCGCGGAAGTCCTTTTCAGGGTCCAGCGATTGGAGATACTCCGCCCCATCGGGGAAGGAAACAGGGTGCTCCGTACCATCGAGCCCATACACCCGAAGGGTCCCCTCGGTGATGATTACGACATACTGCTCCGAGTCGTCCCGGTTGATCGTGTGGATGTAAGCCTGATTGACAGGCCCGGAGATGCGCGCAATGTGCCTCGTGGGGGCCTCTTCTTCAGCCCTCGGGCCACCGTGCTGAGACCGTTCTCCTGGACTTCAGCCTGGGAGGACAGGCGCAGTGTGTATGGTTGTTGAGAAACCCCATTCACCATATTGGCGATGGAGGAAGAGACCAGAGGCATAAGTTACCTTCGTTGGAGAATGCGGGTCACTGTGGTGCCCGTAAGGAAGTTGTGGTCCGCAGTGGCCCCCTCAGCCTTCTTGAAGATGCGCCGTGCTTCCACTTCGTCCGCTTGGGTGAACTGGTAGAGGGTGTCCGAACCAACCGCTCGCGCCTGGAACTTCCGGGCAGCCTTGACGGTGATGTAATGGCGGGCCGCCTGGGGTAGCTCCTCGAACGGCAGCAGGACCACCAGGTCCACCTTCAGGGTCCGTGAGAACTCGTAGGTGTGCTTCTTGCGGTCATACAGGCGGGTCCCACGATGGACCACATCGATGCCCTGGTCGGGGCCTATGGTGTCCACTCGCAGAGTGTTGAGGGGAACGCTGATCTCGTTCGTTTCAAACGAAGGGACCAGCGGATATTCTTTCTCGGTGTTGAAGTGCCAGCCTTGAGACTGAACCTCCCTCAGGGTCTCAGCGAGAACCTGTTGGGCGATCACAGCGTCAACTACAGGGGGACCTGAGAGAGAGCTTATGGGGCTCTCTCCGATCACCTGCAGCATCAAGTTGACAGCGTCCAGCTCCGAGGTCGGAGTGGTGGCTGTTGGCATGCGGTTACATGAAAGCGTTCAGGCTCGGCGTCACCGTGTCCACCAAACCACCGAGATCAGTCACACCCAGCGTCAACTGGGCGCCAACAGTGGTATGAATCCGGAGCGTGAATGCAACGGTTGTCGTGCCCACTGGTACCAGCATCTCCGGGGTACGTTTGAGACCGAAGTCAGGCGTACCTGTCAGGCCGGTGAGGTCATCCGTGGTGGCGTTCCAGTGCGACTTACCAAAGGCAACAGTGCCCAGAGTAGCGCCACCGGAGTCCAGGAACTTCAACTCAGCAACGGTCTTGAGGATGTTCCCGGAGGTAGCAGCGGTGACCTGCAGGCCTGCCTCGAAGAACGCGGCGATGCCCGCACCCTTCGAATAGCCACCACTGGCCGCCAACTGGACGTAATCGGTGGTGGCTGCTGCGCCCGAGATGGGCAAGAGGAGCTGCTTACCTGGGCCGCCATCCGTACGTGCGACCGTTGATGCCCCGGTGACAACGATGCTTCCGGACCGCGTGATGTTAATCGGGTCGGGGGTGCTTCCGGTGTTGGGTGCAGTAACTGCCCCTGCAGTGCCGATCATCAGCTTATTACCAAACAACGAGGACTGGTCGCCGTTGGAGCCGTAGCCGTTGAGCGTTCCGCGATCTGGCACTACCCCTGCCATGTATGGCGTGAGGAAAGTGGCAAGTGCACTACCCATGAGGTAAGCACCATACGGTGATGGGTGGGTCGAATCAACCAACACGTTCGGGATCACAGCACCGGTCGACGTGCTACCCGTCGATGCGGTGTAGTCACGCATGATGGCAGCCATATCGAAGTACATGAAGCCCGGCAAGGTTCGTGCGGCCTTTCGTGCATACGTCAGCAGCTTGGCAAACTCCTGACTTTCCAGATATTGCACACCATCGATAGGAGACACGCCCGTACCTGCATTGGTGCGGTTCATGCCTGCCGTGCCCACATACAGCAGGTCGGCACCGATGGCACGGCTCGCCCGATAAGTGGACATCACCGACTGCCACACTTGCTCGGCGGAGTACCCTTGATCCAGGTCGTTCGAGCCACCTTGAAGGACAACGAGGGTCGGCCGGAATGGGACAACATCACGGGTAAAGCGGGCACGAATCTGGTCAATCCGCTCGCCCGATACACCTGCCCGGTTGAGGATGTTCATGCGTTGGCCCATCAACGCGTTAGCGTGGTCCAGCCAACTCCGTTCAGTGATCCCCCGGAAGGGCTTGCCGCCCACCGTCAGTTCGTCCGTGCCGTACCAGGTAATTGAGTCACCGATGGCGACCACTCGGGCCTTCTGGAACAACATACGGATTTCACCGGAGATGCCCGAACCGATTGTGTTGTAGGTCACCTCCACCACGTCGGTGGAGTTTACAGGATTCGCCAATGTGATGCCGGTGATGGACTGCTTGGAAATGGCGGCATTCACCCCATTGACCCGTACCGATGCGGTCAAGTCATGTGGAGGGAGCGGGAAGAACACTTGTCCCTGGAAGGGACGGTCACTTTGAACAATCTGCATCTAGTCTCCAATAAAAAAAAGCCCCATCAGGAGCCCCTTCCGGGACCCCCAATGAGGCTTGAGGTTGAATCGCTGATTAGGCGGTCTTGATTTCGATAGCTGCTTGCGGAGCCAGGATGCCGTAGCCCTTGGCGAACTTAGCAACCATCAGGGTTGCCTGATAGCGTGCCTCGTATTCAGCGTCCATCGCCAGGTCCATCAGCGTGACGGAGCCCAGTGCGGCCTTTTGCAGGGCCAGGGCCACCGTGGTGCTGAAGTTGCCAGCGTAGGTGTTGTTCGAGCCGGCATCGGTCGTGCCGGTGGCAACGTTCGCGGACGGCAGGTTGTTCGTCTTCACGATCTCCATACCAGCGACACGCAGTACCTTGCCATCGACGTAGACGCCTTGACCGCCCCAGTCCTTGTTCATCAGCTTGGTGGACTGCGCCAGCAGGTAGTACTGGGCAGGACGGACGAAGAACGCACGGTCGTCTTCCGGTACGTCTTTCTCATCGAACTTCTGGGCCGCAGCGAAAGCCGAGGCGATCAGTGCTTCGGCATCGGTACCGGCCGAACCAGCGGTGATTACCGAACCGCCCGGCTCACCCGTGATACGGGCTGCCGAACGTGCGGCCAGGATCGCCAGTTGCAGGAGTTGCTTGTCTTCCGTGTTGGCCAGGAAGATGCCCATCTGGGACGAGTACTCGGAGCGCACGTCGAAGTGGGACATCGCTTCGTCGTAGTTGGCAATCGAGACATCCGATTCCAGCAGGTCATCGATGGTGATGACCACTTCGCTCGAAGCCACCGGGCGGCCGTTGATCTCGGTACCCGGAGTGTGGTAACCGCCCGAAGCCTTGCCCAGGACCGGGAAGGATGCGGACTTGCCAGCGGTAATCTGGCGGTTACGCACGTAACGCGATGCGACACGCTTGGTTTCGTAAGCGGTCAGTACTTCACCAGCGAAGACCTTCAGTGCCAGTGCTTTTGCATCACCTGCCAGGTTGTTTTGCAGGATACGTGCGGGGGTCATATTTGCCATGTAAATCCAGTGAATGAGTTGAAAAGTCGTTGGAGCGGCTTTCCTGGACTCACACGCTTTCTCGTCCGGTTGTCCTCCTCGGAGGGCCTGAGATACTCTTGTGGGTGTCTTCGGATTGCAGCGTGGTCACCGCGCAGGGGCGCAGGTGTGACTTGTGCTTTTCTTCATTCGGTCGGCAGATACGGGTGGGGATTCTTGGGCAGGCTCCCCATGGCCTGTTACTTGGTTTCGCTTCCCAGCGATGCCTTGTGCTGCTGTCTCACCCAGTCCTGCAGGCCCTCCAGTTGGATGGAGTTCATGCTGGACTTCGTGTAGTTCACCGCAGCGGATGGCAGCAAATCCGCCACGTCGATAGGATCACCGTCCTTTCCTGGGAGTTTCTCCAGTGGCCTCGGAGGCCGCATCAGCGGTTCCGGAGGTAACGGATAAGGGACTGCCTGCGGCTTCGTTGAGCAAGCTCCTAACGTCAGCAGGCAGCACACAAGTATTCCTCGGTACATGCTCGATCACTTTCTTCTCGATGGTCTCGCCTTTCTCGCGGACCACTTGAATGCGGTCCACGTATTTGGTAACCGTGACGGTGTTGATCTTCTCGGACTTTGCCTTGAGGTTCGAGATCGCCTCAGCCTGTTCGGCCTTGTACTTCTCGAACCCTTCAGTGCCCCATTGGTGACCCCAGGAGAATCCCAGGCCCACCAGAAGCAGCCCGATCAGGAGCCACTTGAGAGCCGATATGGCCCACAGGGGAACTGCGGGCATTACGCCGCCTTGGTGGCTGTCTGCTTCAGCACGCGGGCCACGATGATGGCCGCTGCCAGAACAGTGGTGACGTTCGCGGGAAGGTACTGCTGGACGGCCGGCAGGTAATCGAAGGCAGTCTCCAGGGCCAGCAGCAGGAACGCGAGCTGGACCGAGAGGAACTTATGGGCCTTCGCCCAGTCTTCCACCAGGTGGGCCTTAATTCGGGTCCACATGGTTAGATGATGCTGGAGCGGCCGATCTTCTCTTGCACCTTCTTGCGGAAGGCCGGATCGGTTTTGTACTGCGGGGTAGCCATATCGGCCGTCATCTGCGCCAGGGACTCGTAGGAATCGCCGGCACCAACTTTCGTGGAGCCACCGATCAGGTTGCCTTCGGTAGGGTTGGCTTCGCGGTACTTCGCAGTGATGCCCGTTACTGCCAGCTTTGCCTTGACCGGATCACGGGAATCCACCGCCTCGTTATAGGCAGCGATCTCCGCAGGGGTCAGGTTATTGGCAGCCCAGTCGGCCACTTCAGCGAACTGTTCGGCACCACCTGCAGCGGACATCACATCCGCCTGGTAGCGTTCGCCCAGGACCTTCTGGCCTTCGATGTACTGGTCCACCAGGGCCTTCGGATAGCCGGCTTTCGTCAGCTTCTCGTAGCTCTCGGCGGACAGCTCGCCCTTCTGAGCGAACTCGGTGGAGAAGTCTTCCAGGTTCAGGCCCTTGTCGGCCAGCTCTTGGGAGACCTGTTCGGTGCCACCTTCAGGAACCGGAGGGACCTCGGGGGCCTTCTCGGCTGGGGAGGCTTGCTTGCCTTCCAGCTCGGCAAAGGCTGCGGCCATTTCTTCCGGGGTCTTGAACTTCTCCGGAAGCCAAGCCGGACGATCACCCGAGGGGGCAGCCGCAGGGTCTTCAGGGGTCGGCGTACCGTCCACCTTGGCCACCATGGCGGCAACGTGAGCTTGATCTTCGGCCGGGGCCGGCTGCTTGATGGTTACTTGTTCCGTCATCAGTAGTCCTCGAATGTCATTTCATGGCCGTTCACCACGAGGGTTTCGGCCTTGGTGGGCTTCGGGGGTTCTTGCAGTTGCACCGTAGAGTCTTCCACGATCACCACAGGTTTCTCGGTGTTCTCGCCATCAGCTTTGGGCTGGGTTTTGGCCATTACTCATTCCTTGTTTCATAAGTTGACCGGCTTGGTTGATAGCCGGGGAAAGACCCTGTTGCAGCATTGCTGCTTGCTGGGCCGCCTGTTCTTCCTGTGCCACCTGCTCATCACTCTTGATGAGGCCCTTGAGGTCCATCCCGAGGGCGGTGCCACGGCGCGTGATGTAGTCGCCCCAGTTGATCCGCTGGGCCGCTTGGGGAATCTGTTCCAATCCCGCGATGAATTGCTCCAGCTTCGTGAGGTCGTTGCCCCGGCCAATTGCTTCCAAGCCTGTGACGATCACTGGCTTGACTGCTTTGGTCGGGAGGACCGGGAGGCGTTTCTGTCGCTCCATCTGATAGATGAGGCGCTTCACGAGGGGAAGCTGTAACTCTTGGGACATCAATGCATAGATGCCCCCCAGGGCTGCGTCCAGCTCGTTTGCCACGTACCGGATTTCCTCAGCCGTCACCCGCTCACCGTTACGTTGGACTGCTGAATTCAGCAGGAACGCATACGAGAGGCGGGCAGAGATTTCGCTTACCGATTCAGCAGCGACACGGAAATCGTTGTACTTCTGGAGCTGCAGGACTGACACGTCGGATTCCATACCTTCGCGGAACGCACCGTTCTCAGCATCCGCCAGGTCGTCCATATCGGTCACCCCGTTAGGGTTCACGAGGAACAGAATCTTGGCTGCTGCTGCGGCACCCTCCACGATGGCCTGCTGGAGACCTTCGAGGGATTTCAGGTCCCCCAGGTATTCCTCCACGTAGCCACGGCCGTAGTTCTCGCCGTCGATCTTGGTGAACCGAACGGGGAGCCACGGGGACTTGTCCAGTGGGTAAGTACCCTCGGAGCCTGGAACCTTGAGGTCCTTCACTTCCTGGTGGACGTTCCATATTTTTCCGTTACGTTTCACCCAGGTGTAAATCTTGACTGGTTCGTCCTTGTCCCTACCGCTGTCCTCAGGGAGGACCATCGTGGCCGGCAGGAGATCGCGGTCGATTTCCTCTTCCACGATAATGTCCAGCACGTTGCCCATCGGGTCCCTTCGGACCACGTAACGGTGCAGGTGGAATACCCGCAAGCCAGTGTCCGTGAGGAACAGGAGGGAGTTGCCACCTGCGATGAGGTGCTTCAACGCCTCGAACGCAGCGACACGGAGGGCAGAGGCTTCCACCTCAGCTTGTACCGCACGTTCGATCTTATTGAGGCCCTCTTCCACCTTCGCCCGCATACCCTCGGCTTGCGTCAGCTCCTCAAGGGTGAAGTCGTCAATGGAGTATTTAAAGAAGGGACTGTTCACCGGGAACAGGGACATCAGCATCTTGGCTGCCAGGTTGTTCACCCCACGGGCACCGATGGACTGCCACGGAGTGGGCAGGTCGGATGCACTGGAGTGGCCATCGGGTGGCAGCAGGGTCGGGATAGTCAGGGCCGAACAATCGCGGGCTCGCCTCAGGAAAGGCTCGCGGTCCGTCTTCCACTTCGCATACAGGGAAGCGGCTGATTTCGTAGCCATGAGTCCTTAGGTGGTCGGGAGGTTCAAGCCCGAGGCACCGCCCGTACTTGCTTGGGCACGGTCGATGCGCAGGGATCGGCGGCCCTTCGTTGCGCCGGATGCGTTCGCGTTCTTCGATCCTTCGGACTTTGCGGTTTGCAGGATGGTCGGCTGGATCGGAGGAGGCGGAGGGGCCGGTGCTGGGGCCGGGGGTGCGGCCTTGGGTGACGACATACACATGGATTAATTCTCCAAAATGTTCTTGGTCTGGTCGTCGTATTGCTTGCGCAGGAACCGGACCACGGACAATTGCCCCTGAAGGAGCTTGAAGTCCTCCAGGGTTGTCTCAGGGTTATTGGGAACGGTGTCCCGGAAATGGTTTTCGAGGGACTCCAAGAGAACCTTGGGGACCAAAGGGAATGGTTGTTTCATGGCTCGATAATCCTATTGTGCTACTGACCCGAAAGTCATTTAGGAATGATCGGGCCCAGCTTGTCTGCTTCGATGTGGTGGTGAGGGTGCTTGTCTTTGAACAGCTCGTGGAGGTGCTTCACTTCTGCTTCCAGGTTGTCCACGATGCGGGCCAGAGGGATGCTCGGTGGGCGATCATCGGTCAACATGCCGGCCGCGTTAGCGTCCAGGATGATGCCCGCACAGGCGATGACGGAGGCCAGGTGTGGCACGCCCGTGATCGGGTCGGCCCACTCGCCATTCCAGTACTTCATCAGGTGGCGCTCCAGCGCGGCCTTATAGATGGACGCACGGACACCGGCAACACGCCAGTTCATCGAGCCGTACTTCAAGGCACCTTCGGTGAACGCCAGGGCAGCGTAGACCTTCAGGGTGTCCGGAACGACATCGAGGCCCAGCTTGGTGGAACCGATGGCGTCCTTGGGGTTCGTGGGTTTTGTGGCGGAGTCAGTGGGAGTCGAACCCGCACTGACCGCTTTGCTAGCTACTTCACGGCAATAGCGGCAAAACCCTTCGGCTGGGTCGCACCCGTTGCACTCCACCTGTTCCAGGTTTTCGGGCAAAACCCCGTACGAGTTGTCGGTGCGGGATGAGGAAATACCATCAAACACTACGCGAACATCGTCCTCGTTCGAGTGCCTCAGCACGGTCCCCGAGGCTCCTTTCGGAACGCTAAGGAGCGTACCGATGTACTTGACGCGCCCGCCTACTTTGAACTTGGGTTCCATAATTTCACTTTCTTTGTCTTGAAGTCGTAATCCGATGCGCGGCAGATGCGCGCCACTCGGGCTTGGACCAGCGCTTCTTCTTCGCCCAGCCCTACTTTGTTGAAGCACGAGACCACGCCTTCCCATATAGGCAAGTTGCCCAGGGGCTCCTTCGTCCAGCGTAGTTCCGTAGTACCCTTCCGTGGGCCGGACTTGAACGTGTGCTCGTATTGAGTCCAGATGTACGGGTCGTTCAGGAACTCCTCGGCGGTGTCGTAGCCCATCCCTGGGCAGCCCGCGTAGTTGTCCGTAGAGTCGCCTACGAGGGTCTGAACGAGGTGCCAGCGGTCGGCCTCTTCCTCGGTAACCTCGAACAACTCCTTCTTGCCGAAGTTGTAGTGGTGGCCGGGGACGGTCTTCATGTCCTTGTCGATCGTGCAGATGATGTATTCATCACCGGCAGGGTTCGAGCGGGTGGCCAGAATGCCCAGCACATCGTCACCTTCCAGGGTTGGACGTGTGAACGTTTCATAGTTCTCACGTGCCCAGGCGGTGATGAATTTGCGCAGCATTGGGGACCGCTGGCCAGCTCGTGTGGCCTTGTAGGAAGGCAGTACCTTCAACCGCCAGTTGGCCGAACGATCATCATCGGAGAACGCGAGGATGACCTTATCGGCACCCGTAGCGGCTTGGATGGAATTGATGGATGCCTGGAAGGACTTGATAACGTCCTCCTCGTGGGCATGGAGGGTGTGGACCCCATCACCCCAGTCGATGGACTTCTCGTTCACCGCTGCGGCTTGGAACGCATTCACGTCCGCATCAATGAGGGCGATCCTCATTCAGGTTTCACCAGATATTTGGTCAGGTCGGGGTTCTGCTGCAGGACCAGCAGGAGGCCGGTGGCCATTTTACGGACCACGTGTTCCTCAACCTTGCGGTTGCCGATGTCCATGAGAGCCCACACCGCGTGCATCACCTCATGTAGAACGGTGTCCTGTTCCTCCACTCGGGGCATTCCCTCGCGGACTTCGATCTCGCATTGCATGGTGTCGCAGGAACCGTAGTCCCCATCGTCCAACTCATATGTGATCGAGTAGTCCCGGCCAAGGATGTGGATGAGCTGGGGCCGCTTCACAGGGCACCCAGTTTCCGCAGCTTCTCCAGGCCGATGCCCGTGATGCGCCACTTATTGCCGAACTGGCGGGGCAGCTCGTAGGTCGTGATGTACCCCATCGAGGCCAGTGCTGCGACCTCCTGGGCGTTGTCCCGTGCGTAGTCCGATTGGAGCTTGTACGGGGCCAGGTAGGTCCGGTGAAGGACCTCCTTCAGTTTCGTGTTGTTGAACATGGTTTCTCAGTGGGTTTCGGACCAGTTGGTACCGATCTTGGATTCGCCGGCCGTGGGGCAGCGGAAGTTGAAGTGATCGCCGGCTTTGACCACGCAGGCTTCAGCGGTCTCTCGGACGATCTGAGCGATCTCCGGGGTGCGGCAGGCGATCTGGGTTTCGTCGTGACTCCAGGCCACGTTGGCGTAATCACCATCCCATCCGTTCTTCAGCCCCCTTGCCTGCAACTCTTCTTCCAGCATGACCAGCCACTGCTTGCACAGGATTGCGCCAGCAGATTGGAGGAGCGTGTTCAGGGCAGCGTGCGAGGACCGGACGTGAACCTCACGCCCATCCAGGCCCATCAAGAAGCCCCTCTTCGCGGCAGCCTTCACCGCCTCGATCAGGTACTTCAGAGCTGGGGTCTGCTTCAGGAAGCTGGCCTTCAGCCGCTTGCCGGCCTCCGGTCCACCGCCTACGATCTTGCCGATCTTCGCGTCACCTGCCCCATAGAGGAAGGCGTAGATGAAGGTCTTGGCAATCGCACGGGCGGCCTCGTGGTCGGGGTTATGCTTGTCCCGCTTGGTCCCCTGAGGGAACAATCCGAGAGCCAGCGTGTTCACCCAGTGGATGTCCCCGTTGAGGATCACATCCCCGTACTTACCTCCGTCGTAACGACCCATAAAGTGAGCAAGACAGCGTAGCTCCAGGCCCGAAGCATCCGCACCAACAAGCGTCCAGGTTGGCGGGACACAGAAGAGTGCTCGGCATTCGGGACCGTAGGGTGACGTGGAGGATGGGACTTGGGAGATGTTCGGGTAGGCATGGGTGGCGCGGCCGGTGACCGCTCCGTTTGGATTGACGGAACCGTGAATCTTCCCGTTGCGTTCCACCAGGAGCCACGCTTGTTTCCCTTCAGCTAACTGAGAGATGCGTTTAGCCACCATCAGGTATTCCGTGATGAGTGGCACTGGTGGGTACGTCAGGTGCCCTACGGTGTCTTCGTCCACCTGCGGCTTGCCGCCATCGGTGAACACCTCGGGCTCCCATCCGTACAACGAGATGAGGCGGTTGGCGATGTGATCGCGGGAACTGGGGTTGAACTCCACGATCTTGATCTTGGTGTACGTGGCGCCTTCGATGAAGTGCTCGTACCAGCCGCGTTCGTAGTAGGCGTCCTGGCCCTTCAGCTTGATGCGCCTGGTGTCGCCACCTTCAGGGTCCTCGTGCCACACCTTCCGATCCTTCGGAGGGGTAACCGGGCGACCATCAGCGGCGTACCAGAATTTGAAGTAGTCCCGCAGCTCACGTTCCAGCTCGGCCCTGCGTTGAGCCAGCTTGGCATACAGCGCGGCACCTGCAGGGGCATCGAAGGGAAACCCGTTGCGTTCCTGCTTGGCCATCAGCCAGGCGATCTTGTGCTCCAGCTCCAGACATTGCAGGCTGTAGTTCTTCGCCAGAATCTTGAGGTACAGGGCTTCGGTCACCACCACGTCCTGGACGCAGTAGTCGAGCATCTCCTGGGAGAGGCTCTTCCACTCGTCACCGGGCTGGTAGTCTTCGCCGGCAGCGGCAATGTAGTCCGCCTTGTACTCGCCCTTCATCAGTTTGAGGCGGTAGCCCCAGGCTTCCAGGGAATGCGAGCCCCACAGGTTCGGGGGAATCTGCTTCTTCTTCAGCAGGCCGTTGTCGTGGTCCTTGATGTTGGACCAGATGACACGGGTTGCAGTGAGGGTGTCGAACACCGTGGCCTTGTCGTAGCGCCACGTGGGATACAGCTTCTTGAGGACAGGGATGTCGTACTTGATGACGTTGTGGCCCCCGATGGGACCCTTCGAGAGCATCTCAAGGCCCTGCTCGATTGTCGCTTCCGCCACCATAGGGAACCCTGCGGGGACACAGCGGATGATCTGCTGGGTTTCCAGGTCCTTAATGACCAGGCAGTGAACTTTGGTGACGGTATCGAGGAGGCCGTTCGATTCAAGGTCGAATAGCTTCATACCGCCCTGGGTTACTTCGCCCAGATGTCTTTGATGAGACTCGGGGCGTTGGTCAGTGCGTCATCAAGGATGCGCTTGAAGGGGGCACCTTCTGAGCGCTGGGAGAACGCGCAGGCAGGGATGAAGAGGATCACCGCGGGGACGGCAAAAATAGTGGCCAAGATGCGGAGGGTGGTTTTCATGCGGCCTTCTTGAAGTCGGGGTATTTGGACAGGAGGCGCTCGATGCGCCGTTCGCTGCGGAGGGTTTGGCCGTCATCGTCAGCACGGCAGATGCGGAACACCCGGTCTTTCGAGTCCTGCTCGAAGTCGGGGTGGATGTAGATGTTGATGCCGTCATACGTGATGCGGCTCAGGCCCAGGTCGAAGGTGCTGGCGAGGTCCTCAAGGGTGTCGAACTCGGCCGCGATGAGTTGCACGTCAAAGCCTTGTACTGGGAACAGCACATCCCAGACACCGTGCATATCGGAACGCAGTGCGTACAGGCCGATGTGTTCGGGGATGACCATCTTCACGAGGGGGTGGGCCAGGCCGTTCGGATGATCTTGCGCGCGCATAAAGACATCCACGTCCTTGATTGGACGGCCATGGTAGGCATCCCGCAGGCAGCCACCACCTATCACCGGATTCGAGCCCGGGAACATTTCCTTAATGACCTCCAGGATTTTCCGGAAGAAGTACAGTTGATCTTGGAAGTTCACGATCAGCCCAGCAGGTCGGACAGCTTGCCGTGGATGCGTGCAGCGCGGTCGGCTGCCTGCTCGTGGCGATCAGCGGCCAGCTTGTGTTCTTGGGCAGCGTAGTCGTGGTCCTCGGCAGCGTCCGTGTGGTGAACGATGGCCGCTTCCAGCTTCGCCATGTTGCCCTCCAGGGAGGACAGGGCTTTCGTCAGGTCGATCTCACGAGAGAACGAGGCCAACAGGTTCAGGAAGAATTCTTTCATGGGGGTTCCTTAAAATTCAGGCTTGGAGCCTGTTTCGTCTTTGAAGGGGGATGCTTCGGTGGGGGCTGTGGTGACGGACAGCAGGCCGGTTTCGCTGTCATAGGCGAGGTAGATCACCTCCCCTGTTGCTTGGCCGGTATAGCGGTCCTTCAGGATGCGGAGTGTGGTCGTCTTGCGTACAACGGGATCTTCTGCTTGCTGGTCCCGTTCGAGACCGAACATGAAGAAGGACCAGAAGCCAATCGCTCGGGAACCCTTGAAGTGGCGGATGGATACCCTTCCGCCCTCCTCGTGAGGTTTCCCTTCAGGTGTCGCTAGGTGGCTCACGAAGTGGATGATGATGTCCAGCTCTTGGGCCAGGCCCGCCATCTCCTTCATGATCTGTTCGAGACTGCCCTTCTCATCCGCCGTGTCTGCCATCGCCGTGAGGTGGTCGAGGTAGATCAGGCGGATGCCTTCGGAGACAGCCATGAATCGAACTTTGTTCTTCACTACGTCCCATTCGGTTTCCCCGAAGGAGTCGTAGAGGACAATCTGGTCGCCCAGCTTTTCAACCGCGGAGTCCAGCTCCTCGATAGTCCAGCCGGCATTCGGTACGTGGAAGCGCTTGCCTGCGATCTTGCCGGCGATGCGCTTGCCAGTTTCAACGGGCTTCTGTTCCAGGAAGACGGTGCCCACCTTCATCCCCAGGACTTGTCGGTCGTAGGCGATCTGCTGGGTGAAGAGGTCCGTCTTGCCCGTACCAGTGCCGGCACCGAAGCCATAGACTTCGCCGTAGCGGCGTCCGTAGGTGAGCTGAGTGAGTTCTTCGAGGAACCACGGGAGGCCCATTTCGGTGGGCTTCTTCATTTCCTCGCGGAGGTCGATCACGTTGACCAGGCCATCCGGGCGGTAGGACTTGGCGTTCCAGATTGCGGAGATGATCTCCTGCTCCCGGCCCGCCACGAGTAAATCGTTGGGGTCCTTGAAGCCGGAAGGCATCGAGGCGATCTTGCATTTGCCGGGGGCGAACAGTTCCGCGCATTCTGCTGCAGCGTCCCTGCCCGGTTCATCGGCATCGAACATCAGGATGACTTCCTCGAACCCGTTGAGGTATTCGAGGGCTTTGCCGAGGGACTTCTTGGCCGATGGGGCGCCATTCGGGATGGACACCACGGGCCACTTATTGCCTTGGGCTTGGCTTACGGACATCGCATCGATCTCACCTTCGGTGATGACGATCTTCTTCCCGCCATTCCAGAGGTTCTGTCCGAAGAGGAGACCAGGGGCAGCTTTCGAGTCCCCGACGATCTTGAAGGTTTTGTCAGCGAAGCGGACCTTCTGCGCAACCATGGTGCCTGAGGCATCGTAGTATGGTGCGAGCTGGACTACCTTCCCTGCATACTCCCCGACCTGGTACCCGAACTTTCGTGCGGTCTCCTCGGTGATCTTGCGTTTCAACAGGGGCTTGTAGTCCCCGGATACGAGTCCTTCCATTCGAGCTTTCTTGGTCTGGGTTCCGGTGTGGGCTTCGCCATCACCGCGTTCATAGTGGCCGCACCCCTGGGAAAAGCAGTAGGCGTGGCCATCGGAATATCTTGCGAGGTTGTCGCGGGAGCCACATGAAGGACACGGCTCCTTACGGACGAGGGTGCTATCGTTGTCTTGCATGTCGCCCAAAGAAAAAGGGCCAGCCCGAAGGCCAGCCCGAAGAACTACTCTCAGGAGATAAAACTGAACCGGAAAGGAAGCGCGGCTCCCTTATCCGTATGTGCAACCGATGCTTCCTAATTAGGAACCTTTACGACGTTGAGCGGATCAACGTAGCGGAGTTCACCTGGGTCGCGGTACTGGGCAGTTGCATCTACAGCCAGGCGTTTCGCTGTGATCTTGCGGATGGTCACCTTAACCAGGTCCACGTAGCCGACTCGCGGCACCACCACGGTGTCCCCTACGGCCAACTCTTGGCCCAGGAAGTCTTTCACTTCTGTTCCACCAGGCGTGCCCGCAGGTCCAGGCGGAACATGCCGGCCCGCTTGGAGTCACGGCGGAGTTGCTTCATGGCCTCCCACTGTTCGGCGGTCGGGCGGAGGTAGCGGTTCTGATCTTTCATGCGGGTGGTCCTTTCAGTTGGAGATGTTTTCAGCCTTCAGCCAGTCAGCCACGGAGAAACTTGGGCAGGCTTTCGCCACCTTCGGAAAATCTCGGTGACCCTGGATGCGGGCCTTCGGGTACTTCAGTTTCAGTTCTGCCAGCAGGGCCTTCAGGGCACCATACTGGTCTTCCGTGAAGTTGGCCTCGGCCTTCGTCACGTCCTTCTCGGAGACACCGCCGACCATGCAGATGCCCACGGAGACTGAGTTCCAGTTCTCCACATGGGCACCGATCTGGTCTACAGGGCGGCCCTCCTCCACGCGGCCATCACGGCGGATGACGAAGTGGTAGCCGATGCACTTGAAGCCACGCTGGCGGTGCATACGGTCGATCTCGGCAGCGCCGATGTCTTGGGACGGTCGGGTAGCGGCACAATGCACCGCCAAGTAGTCCGTCCGGGCACGGTTTTTCGTGCCTGCGTTGAATGTCATTGGGATTTCTTGGGCTCGTGCAGCCAGGCATCGGGGATGTCCTTGTCTGCGAAGATGAAGCCATTCTTTGCGCACCAGTCGGCGTACGTGGTGGTGCTGCGCTTGTTGATCTTGGCCTTCGAGTTGGAGAAGACGAAGCGGATGTCCAGGTGGGGGTGCTGTGATTTCACGAGCAAGTGCTTCTGCCGATCTGCGGTCTCGAAGCGACCCTTGGACTCCACGATGATGCCGTTCTCCAGTACGAAGTCTGGGGTGTACGTGTGGGGCTTTGCGGGGGTGATGTACTGGATTTTCTGTTCCTCGTACGTGTACCCCACGCCTTTCAGCGTGAGGTTGCCGGCAATCTTCTCCTCCAGGCCGGACCGGAAGCCATACTTCAGGGCCACCTGCCGGCTGGAGAGAGGAGCCTTAGAATTCTTCAGGGCCGGCACTCTCGTCCTTGAACGGGGTATCGTCTTCGGCTGCCGAGTCGTCCGCCTCGAAGCCCTCTTCTTCACCGAAGCCGTAGGCACCGGCATCACGCTGACCGCCCGACACCAGGTCGATGATCTGGACTGCGTTCAGGCGCAGCTTCAGGCCGGCAGCGCCGGTACCTGGGATGAAGTACGGGGCCGCCTCGAACGAGACCTTGCCCTCGGTGCCGCCCCAGATGTCCGGAGCTTTCAGCATCGGCTTACCCTTGGCATCGAACAGGGCCGGCTTGCGGGTCCACTTTTCCTTCTTCTGGTTCTCGCCGGAAGCGGCCATCGTGAACTTGAAGATCACGTTGCCGGTTTCTTCTTCGGTGTCCTTGTCGTATTCCGGGGTGTACAGGTCGTTGACCTTCAGTTCCTTCAGCTTCTTGCGCTGCTCTACCTTCAGTTCCTTGAACTTGCTTTCACCTTCAGCCACAGCGGCATCGAAGTGCGGCTGCAGCTTTGCGATCATCGGCTCGGCATCGGCTTGGCTCAGAATGAGCTGGACCTTGTACTCACCGTTCGGCTTCGGGAACTGCTCGTTGCCGTAATCGGGCTTGGTCAGCGCCGGATACTTGAAGGTGCCCTTCGGGGTCGTTGCTTTGAAGTTCTGGGGTTTCTTGTTTGCCATATTGTCTGGTGTGTGTTTAGGGGCGGTACTTCGATTCGAGGGCTTGAACGTCGTGGCCCTGGTTCATCAGCTCTACCGCCAGGTCCAGCGGGATCGTGTGACCACGCTTGAACTGGTTGATGGCCCGCTTCAGTTCGGGGGAACGTTCTTCGTGTTGCTGCTGGTTGTCTCGGGTACTCATTGGGGTGTCCTTCAGGGTTCAGCCGGGGAAGGTCGGCTCGGTTATCCGTATGTGCAACCGACGCTTCCCCGAACGTGATGATTGCAGATTCGGAAGCGTTAAAGCTGCTGATCCCACATGTAGATTGCCGTGTCTCCTCTCCGGTGGGGGAGCACGTAAGTATGGTGGCGCACTGCGATCTCCATGTAGGGAATGCGCTCCTCGAATCGCGGCTGCACCTGCGGGAACTCCGGGACCTGCAGGTAAGGCGGTGCGTCCCTCAAGACTCGTTTGGTTAAATCCTCAGGGCCGCCGATGAAGTATGCGTACATATCAATTGTTCCTATTGTGGAAGGGTTAGGCAAAGCAAAAGCGGCTGTCGGCCACCGCTGCGAGTTCCAAGGTGCCGGACTCAGGGAGCGCCTTCAGTTTCTTCTTCTGTTTCTCACTGAGCTGGACCAGCAGCTCGTCCCTGAAGCTCCCCAAGACGTCCACCTCGGTGTACATCTCGATGAAGCTCTCGCGGACCACGCGGTACAGCGTTTCGGTTTCCCCTGCAGTGGTCCCGAACGAATCGTGGATCATCGCAAAGGAGTGAATGCCGGCCTGCTTCGCGCGGTGGACGGTGAGCATCAGGTGGGATGCGTCACACGAGTGGACGAAGTTGGGGCTGATCCCTTGGGATTGCTTCCGGCTGTCCAAGCCTTCCTTCTCCTGGTTCATCAGCAGGAAGAGGATGGAGCCGTTGATAGCGGTCTTCACCCTCCTCGGCTCCAGGGCCGGGTAGGCTTGCATGACAGGGAAACCAACAGGGGTCGTCCAGCGCACCGGGAGTCCCTCCTTCGCGGCTAGGCTCGCGGCATCTTGCAGCCACGCCATCGCCTCGCCAGCTTTCACGAGGACCTGGTTCACCGCGCCCCAGATGAGGTGGGCCATGTAGACCGCAGCGGAGAACCCATCGCCACTGAAGGGGAACCGGGAGGCATCCACGGAACCATCGGGCAGCGTAGCGGAGCGCTTCGCCGGCCACAGGATGTCTTCCATGAGCTGTTCCTTGAACCCGTACTCCTTCGAGCCGTAGGCCAGGGTCATGACGGACCGCTTGGTAGTCTTGCGGGTGATCCCGAAGGCCAACCACTGGGACGCCAGGGCCTTGGTGCCGGCCACGACGTAAGCGCGACCCTCGTCGCTGTGCTTGAGGGTGTCCTCGGTGCCCTTGGTGGAGTCTTCCTTGACCCACACGGATACCAGGTCAGCTACTTGGCGGTAGACATCGGCCGGCAAGTCCTGCGGGACCAGGTTTACAGCTGCTCCCCCTTTTTCATCTCGGAGCATGGCACTGAAGTGTTGGATGCCAGAGCAACTACCGTCCATAGCCACGGGTATCTTGGAGACGAATGACTCTCCCACAGCGACGTACCCGGACCACTCAAGCGCAAACGCGAGGAACTGCCAAGGTTTGTCGATCTCCACGCCGTCAATTGAGGACGCCCATCCACGGTTCTCGAAAGGATCGTGGGCAATTCGTAAGATTTCTTCTTCATTTTTCAGTATCCAGTGAACACGATCTTCAAGGCTGGCTTTATCAAAGCCCGCCACGTTTGCTCCATGTACGGCCAACCACTTCCAGCCCTCCTCGCCCAGCGGTTTCCCGTTAGCGAACCGGAGGAGCCCCTTCTGGTAGTCGGGACCCTGCGGGTTGATGTGCGGGACAGCGTAGATGCGGCCACGGAAGTCGAGCTGGTACGGGAAGAAAATCTTCCGGTACTGCTCATAGCGGCCGGCGATGTCCACGGTCATTCCCAGGCTGATCCTGCTGCCCATCAGGGAGAGGTTCTCCTGGTGGACCTTGAAGGCCGCCTTCCGGTACTCCGCGAGGGCATCCGGGTTCGTGTCGATGTCGTGAGGCTTCACGGGCAGCTCCATGCCTTCCCGTGGGGGCATCCCCGCGATGATCGTGCCGTTGTCCCAGAAGGTCTTCATGACCTCCAAGATTTTGCTGTTGATCTGCCAGGCCGTCCGCTGGATGGCGTTCAGGGCATCGTAGACGATGGGCATATCGGTGGAGACCAGCTCCTCCAGGTAGGCCCGGTTCTTCGTCTTCACCATCACGAGGGGCTTGATGTCGGAGGACAGGTAGCCGCCATCGTAGGGCGTGGTCCAGTCGCGGGGCTGCACTACCATCGGCTCGTACACCGGACGCAGGAGGGAGGTCGCATCGTTCTTCTTCGTGATCCACTCCAAGGTGCTGGGCAGTGGCTTCACGTACTTCAGGGCCTTGTCAGTGCCCTCGCCGTTCGTGCCGATCTCGATCAGGCCGATGGATGCCTGCAGGATGTCCAGCAGCTTGACGCCCACATGGAGGCGATCCGTGCGGGACCAGCCTTCCCACTCATCGTGGTTGTCGGCCAGGCGGGTGGCGTAGATGTGCTTGTAGCGTGCCGAGGTGCGTTGCTTCGCGCCCTTGACGATCTTGTCGTAGAGCTTGCGCTCCTCTTCGCGGATGTTGGCGAACCGGACCTCATCCTCGATTGCAGTGCCGATGGCCACGGCCACGAACTGGACCGTGCGTGGCGTAGACAGCCCACTGAGCACATGCTTCAGTGCGAGGAATGCCAAGACCTTCGCGTCCGTATTACCGATCAGCTTGTAGGCCGACGAATTGCGCAGACCACTCGCGCCCTCCTTCGCTGCGACCTGCCAAGCCGTGATGGCATCGGCCAGCTTGGTGATGCGACCTGCCAGGATGGTCCGACCATAAGCGGTCTGGTCTTCACGGTTACCTTCAGTTGCCCTGGAGGTGTTCCTCAGGAACCTGTCAGCACCGCGTTGAGTCATCTCTTCCTCCAGGCGCAGTTGCACTTGGATCAGGTCTTCAGGCTCTTTGATGTCTTGGGTGGTCATGTTCGTTCGCTTATAGAGAATCGTTAGATGTAATCTCTAAGATGTTTATTTATTAGAGATGTTTATTGAAGATGTAACCTTCAGGGTCACCTTCAGTTATCCTTATGTGCAACCTATCAAGGAACAGTTGAACATTAGGAAACGTAAGGGCAAAACAAAAGAGGAACCTCTCGGCCCTCTTGCGGGTACTGCGTGTGCTATGTGCTACCTACCGAACAAACCCTTCTTGGCAGGACCATCCACCCTCTGCTCGATGGCCTCCAACTTCTGGAGCACGGTGTCGAGCCGAAGCTGAATGGTGGTCAACGTCCGTTCGTTTTCGATGGCCTGCGCCGTGAGATTCGATATCTCCGCTGCCATTTCGTTGATGAGCTGTTCGTCAGGTGCCATCGCAAACTTTAAGTACTATGGGAATGCCGAAAGAATACCATACAGCTCCGCCATGAACTTGCTCCGAGCTTCGATGACCTTCTCTGCAGCTTCCTTGGGAAGACCTTCAAAAATGTCCCGGTTGGCATCGGAAACGTCAACCGTGCCGTCCCCTCTCGTTCCAAAGATGATCCAGTGACCACCCGTGGCCTCATCCACATATTTTTCACGCATGGGTATCTTCATGTGTCCTCCAGTTATTTGTTAATGTAGGTGGAATGTATGCCTGCTCCAGGGCCTCCTTGCCCATCAACAGGCTGTTCGGCGCCAGGTGGGCATACCGAAGCGTGGTCTCGATTTTCTTGTGTCCCATCCACTTCTGGACCATCGCCAGCGGCACCCCACGCTGTACCAGCCGGCTCGCGCAGGTGTGGCGGAGCATGTGGACAACGAACTGGGGATCATCGGTGAGCTTCAGGTGTTCCCTGAGGGCTTCCCATTGCGCCCTCAGCGCGTAAACGGAAAGCGGGCTGAAGGTGAACGGGAGGTGTGCCCTGCGGGTGAGCACTTCGGTGACTCGCCTGGTAGCCGGTACTGCCCTCGCCTCGTCCGTCTTGGTCTGCCCTGCGTGCAGGTGCAGGAGACCATTCGAGAAGTCTGCCGGCCGGAAGCCCAGCATCTCACCACGGCGGAAGCCGGTATCGATCGCCACCATGATGAAGTCGCGGAGGTCGGCCAGGCCCAGGTGCTCGCAGGCTGCCAGGACTCGAACCTCTTCCGCCTCGTCCAGCCACCGGAGGCGATGCTTGGCCTCCTTGCGGAATGGCGGATTAGGGAAGTCCTCGATCCAGCCCTGCTCCTGCGCGGTCTTGAACATCATCCGCAGGCAGGAGCCCTTCTTGTTTACAGTGGAGCCGGCATTGCCCTGGTCCTCAAACTCGAAGACCATCTCGTTGACCATCTCCATCGTGATGCTGGTCAGCGGGGTGTCCCTCCCGAGGAATTCCAAGACAGCGTTTGAGTTGATCTTATGAGTCACCTCGGCTGCCGTACCGCGCCAATGCAGGCGCATCGTGAGGTCGTAAGCCTCGCCCAAAGTTTTCCCCTCGTGGGGCTTCTTGCTGACCTGGAGGGGCACTTTGGTGGCACCTTCGGTCTTCCTGCGTTTGATCTCGTCCAGCTCTGCCTGCTGCGCTTCCAGCTCGTCCTGGAACATCTTCCGGTAGCGGTTTTCTCCGGAACCCACGGTCACCTGGAAACTTCCACCTCGCGGTTTGATCGGCATTTCATAGTCCTTGTAGTTTGGCGATTACTTCGCGGCCTTTCGCGGTCAGTGAGATCGTCTTCCTGCGGCGTTCCATCGGGTCCTCAACGGAGACCACGAGGCCCAGGCCCTTCTTCTCACCCGTACCAGGTTTGCCAAAGAGGGCGACATAGCGGGAAACTGAAGCCATCCCCATGTCTACCTTCTCGGCAACCTCTTTCACCGAAATGCCATCGTTTTGTGCAATGACGAGGAAACTCATCGCCATCGGCATGTTCATATCTGGGTCAAGCTTCCTGAACGTTTCCAGGACCGCCATCAGGCTGTCTAGGCTTCGAACTCCTTGTTGCATTTACTGCCTCCTTGTCGATTCCACGTGATGTGGACTGTTCCGAACCAGAGATGGTTCTCGTCCGGCGAATTGTACCAGTCAAGGAATTGTTTGGAAAGGGGAACGATCTCGACGTAGCATTCCCAGCCGGCGAACTTGATGAACATGTGGTTTTTCCTTAGTTTGTGGTCAGAATCCAGACCAGATGCGTAAGTATACTTCTCGGAACAGTTCATTCCGGGAAGAAACACCCCGATTTCTGGAATTTCTCTGTTTTTATTGTTGTTTACCTGCGACTTTTCATAGGTGTTTACGGGATGGCAACGAGTCCAGGCTTGTTCGCTGCTTTACCGTGTGTTAGGGGGGGGCCTACATGTTGCAGCCCATTACGATAGTACATGAGGAGTTGTTTGGCTGAAGCACGCTGGGTACATGCTCGGTACACTCAGGAGCCCTCATAGAAGGCTCCTTGGTTTACCTCCCTGCGAGGGTGCAGGGAATTTGCCGGGGTACTGCGGAATGTTGCTGGTTTTCATAGGTGTTTGCAGTGAAGTACTGTATGTACGTACAGTATCATTACTGCCACACTATATCAAGTGCTTATGTTGCGGTTAAGCACTTGCTTAATTATGCGGCTTGCATTTCAAATTGCTCGCGGTGGGCGATGACCAAACGATCAGGCTTCGAGAGCGCTACTGCATACTCCGTCAGGGCCGGGTTCAGGAACTCGCGGACGTTTACGATGAGCCCTTCCGCCTTCATGAGTGGATCAAAGGCACCCGTGGATGCCATGATGGTGACCTTGGTGCCTACGGCTGGCTGCGCTACCAGCTCAGGTAGCGCTTCAGCCTCGGGGGCACCCTCGGGCTCATCCAGGTAAATCTCCAGGCTCGCCAGCAGGGCACCTGGGCACTTGCTAGGCACATCCCACACGACCACCGCCCCTGCGTATTCTGGCGCGATGCAATGCGGGATTGCCTTGATAGTGCCAGTCTTGCCTTCGAGGTGCGCACTGCGGATCGATTCATCGCGGCCGACATACTTCACGCGGTCACCGACCTGGAACGACACCGGGGTCTCTACGGATGCCAGCTCGGACTCCATGAGGCGCAGCGTGGCACGGCTGAAGATGCCCCCGAAGACGACACGGTAGGGGTACTTCAGGTTTCCTTCTGCCACCTCAACGGTGCCCACTAGACCGGCCGGGATGTCGAAGCCCTTGGACAACAGGCGCACCTTGTCGCCCACTTGGTACTTCAATTTCTTAACTTGGGATTGACCACACATTTTGTTTCTCCTAGTGATGAGCCACGGCCAATCCGAAGCTCACTCCTAGGCCCTCTTTCGAGGGTTTCTAGGTGCCACGCTTGTCCCCTGAGGGCGTCCGCACGTGACCCCGGCTTTGGTACAAGGCCCCGGTCAGCCCTCTGGAGGAATTGTTCCTTTCAGTAAATCGAATCTTATCAGGAACTCTTCCGAATGTGGAAGTGAAAGATAGCTATGGGCAAAAGATTCTCGATAGCACTTAGTTCCGAGACAACAACAATACGTAGTTTCCACACGCCACTACATTTTCTGTGTGGTAATCGGTGTGGTAGAGTTTGGGGTAGCCTGCTCACAGGTACGGATACCCGCGCATCGCTCTATAGGGAAACCCTAGATGCGTGGTAGAAATATCTCCTTACAGAGGATTCCCATGAACCAGATGTCAAGGCGCCAGTTCCTGAAGGTTACTGGCGCAACCATCGCGGGTTCGAGCATCGCAGCGCTGGGCTTCATGCCGGCTACGGCCATGGCCGAAGTCCGGCAGTACAAGCTGGCGCGCACGACCGAAACCCGCAATACCTGCCCCTACTGCTCCGTCGGTTGCGGCCTGCTGATGTACGGCCTGGGCGATGGCTCGAAGAACGCCGCCGCCAGCATCATCCACATCGAGGGCGACGCCGACCACCCGGTCAACCGCGGCACGCTGTGTCCGAAGGGCGCCAGCCTGATCGACTTCATCCACTCGCCGAACCGCCTGAAGGAGCCGGAATACCGCGCACCGGGCGGCACGGAATGGCAGAAGATCTCGTGGAGCGACGCGCTCGACCGCATCGCCAAGCTGATGAAGGAAGACCGCGACGCGAACTTCATCGAGAAGAACGCGGATGGCGTGACCGTCAATCGCTGGCTGACCACCGGTTTCCTGGCCGCCTCGGCCGCCAGCAACGAAGTCGGCTACCTCACCCACAAGACTGTGCGCAGTCTCGGGATGCTCGCATTCGATAACCAGGCGCGTGTTTGACACGGTCCGACGGTGGCAGGTCTTGCCCCGACGTTTGGCCGTGGTGCGATGACGAATCACTGGGTCGACATTAAAAATGCCGACGTGATTCTGGTTATGGGCGGTAATGCCGCCGAAGCGCATCCTTGTGGTTTTAAATGGGTTACCGAAGCCAAGGCACATAACAAGGCCAAGCTGGTGGTGGTGGACCCGAGGTTTACCCGTACTGCGTCCGTGGCGGACTACTATGTTGCCACGCGTACCGGCACGGACATCGTGTTCCTTGGCGCGATCGCCAATTACCTGATCACGAACGACAAGATCCAGCACGAATACGTCCGCAACTATACGGACATGTCCTTCATCGTCCGCGAAGACTTCGCGTTCGAGGACGGCATCTATTCCGGTTACGACGCCACCGCCGGCAAGTACACGGACAAGGCGAGCTGGAACTACGAGATCGGCGAGGATGGCTACGCCAAGGTCGACCCGACCATGCAGCACCCGCGCTGCGTGTACCAGCTGATGAAGAAGCACTACGCCCGCTATACGCCCGAGATGGTGCAGAAGGTGTGCGGCGTGTCGCCCGAACAGTTCCACAAGGTTGCCGAGACGCTCGCGTCCACGGCGGTGCCCGGCCGCGCCGGCACGATCCTGTACGCGCTGGGCTGGACGCACCACTCCACCGGCGCGCAAACGATCCGCATGGGCGCAATGGTCCAGCTGTTGCTGGGCAATATCGGTATCGCCGGCGGCGGCATGAACGCGCTGCGCGGCCACTCGAACATCCAGGGCCTGACCGACCTTGGCCTGATGTCGAACCTGCTGCCGGGCTATATGACGCTGCCGTTCGACAAGGAACAGGACTTCGATGCCTATATCGATGCGCGGGCACCGAAGCCGCTGCGGCCGAACCAGCTGAGCTACTGGAGCAACTACAAGAAGTTCCACGTCAGCTTCATGAAGACCTGGTGGGGCGATGCCGCCACCGAGGAAAACAACTGGGCCTTCGACTACCTGCCGAAGCTGGACAAGCCTTACGACCTGCTGCAGACGATTGAGCTGATGCACCAGGGCAAGATGACCGGCTACTTCTGCCAGGGCTTCAACGTGCTGGCGTCCGCGCCGAACAAGCAGAAGGTCACCGAGGCGCTGGCCAAGCTGAAGTACCTCGTCATCATGGACCCGCTGGCCATCGAGACGGGCGAGTTCTGGAAATCGCATGGCGAATTCCATGACGTCGACCCGACCAAGATCCAGACGGAAGTGTTCCGCCTGCCGACGGCGATCTTTGCCGAGGAACGCGGTTCGCTGGTGAGTTCATCGCGCGTGCTGCAGTGGCACTGGCAAGGCGCCGAACCGCCGGGCCAGGCCAAGGGCGACATCGAGATCATGTCCGGTCTGTTCCTGCGCCTGCGCAAGATGTACCAGACCGAGGGTGGCAAGTTCCCCGACCCGATCCTGAACCTGACGTGGCCTTATGCGCAGCCCGCCCATCCGACGCCGGAAGAGCTGGCGATGGAATTCAACGGCAAGGCGCTCAAGGAGATCACCGATCCGAAGGATCCGACCAAGGTGCTGCTGAAGAAAGGCGAGCAGCTGGCCTCCTTCTCGCAGTTGAAGGATGACGGTTCCACGGCTTCCGGCTGCTGGATCTTTGCCGGCAGCTGGACGGCCGCGGGCAACCAGATGGGCCGCCGCGACAATTCCGACCCGACCGGCATCGGCAATACGCTGGGCTGGGCGTGGGCTTGGCCGGCAAACCGCCGCGTGCTGTACAACCGTGCCTCGTGCGACACGCAGGGCAAGCCGTTCGACCCGACCCGGAAACTGGTCGGCTGGAACGGCACCACGTGGAGCGGCGCGGACGTGCCGGACTTCAAGCTGGACGAAGACCCGGCGAACGGCATGAACCCGTTCATCATGAATGCCGAAGGCGTGGCGCGTTTCTTCGCCCGCGGCCAGATGAACGAAGGCCCGTTCCCCGAGCACTACGAGCCGTTCGAGAACCCGCTGGGCTACAACCCGATGCACCCGAAGAACCCGAAGGCGACCAGCAATCCCGGCGCGCGCGTGTTCCCTGGCGACCGGGCGCAGATGGGCACGCACAAGGAATTCCCGCACGTGGCGACGACCTACCGCCTGACCGAGCACTTCCACTTCTGGACCAAGCACGCCCGCCTGAACGCGATCGCGCAACCGGAACAGTTCGTGGAAATCGGCGAGGCGCTGGCGAAGGAAATCGGCGTGGTGGCGGGCCAGAAGGTGAAAGTGTCGAGCAAGCGCGGCGTGATCGTGGCGAAAGCCGTCGTCACCAAGCGGATCAAGGCATTGACCATCGACGGCAAGCTCACGCACACGGTCGGCATCCCGCTGCACTTCGGCTTCAAGGGCTTGACGAAGCCGGGCTATCTCACCAACACGCTGACGCCTGTGGTAGGCGACGGCAACTCGCAGACACCGGAATTCAAGTCGTTCCTGGTGAAGGTCGAGAAAGCTTAAGCGGGGATAAGGATCAATCATGGCATTACAATCTTTGGACATCAAACGGATCTCGGCCACCACGGTGCAACCGCCCGCGGCCCGCGAACCCATCACCGGCACCGTCGCCAAGCTGATCGATGTGTCGAAATGCATCGGCTGCAAGGCATGCCAGACGGCGTGCTCGGAATGGAACGACCTGCGCGACGACGTGGGTGAAACGATCGGCGTGTACGACAACCCGATCGACCTGACGCCGCAATCGTGGACCGTGATGCGTTTCGCGGAACACGAGAACGAGCAGGGCAACCTCGAATGGCTGATCCGCAAGGATGGCTGCATGCACTGCGAGGAACCGGGCTGCCTGAAAGCCTGCCCGGCGCCTGGCGCGATCGTGCAGTACACGAACGGCATCGTCGACTTCCACGAGGAGAACTGCATCGGCTGCGGCTACTGCGTGACCGGCTGCCCGTTCGACGTGCCGCGCATCTCGAAGAAGGACAACCGCGCGTACAAGTGCACGCTGTGCTCCGACCGCGTGGCCGTAGGCCAGGAACCGGCCTGCGTGAAAACATGCCCGACCGGCGCGATCGTCTTCGGCACGAAGGAAGACATGAAGACGCATGCGGCCGACCGGATCGAGGACCTGAAGTCGCGCGGCTACGAGAACGCCGGCCTGTACGACCCGGCCGGCGTGGGCGGCACGCACGTGATGTACGTGCTGCACCATGCTGACCGCCCGGCGCTGTACAGCGGCTTGCGCAACAATCCGCGCATCAGCCCCGTCGTGGGCGCGTGGAAAGGCTTGACGAAGCCGCTGGCGCTGGCCGGCATGGCGGCGGCGGCGCTCGCGGGCTTCTTCCACTACACCCGCGTGGGGCCGAACGAGGTCAGTCGCAAGGAAGAAGAGGAAGCATTGCACGACGCCAAGCGGATCGCGGAGGAGCGCCATGACAAACGATAAGATCGTGAAGGACAAGGACGGCAACCCGGTCATCGAACGGTACAAGCCGAACGAGCGCACCAACCACTGGATCACGGCGATTTCGTTCGTGCTGCTGGCGGTCTCCGGCCTGGCCCTGTTCCACCCGGCCATGTCGTGGATGGCGGTCTTCCTCGGCGGCGGCCAATGGACGCGGATCCTGCATCCGTTCATCGGCATCGTGATGTTCGTGTCGTTCCTGGTACTGGTGCTGCGCTTCTGGCACCACAACTTCCTGGACGCCTCGGACCGCCAATGGCTGAAGCAGATGAACGATGTGCTGGCCAACCGCGAGGAGAAGCTGCCCCGCATCGGCAAGTACAACGCCGGCCAGAAGCTGCTGTTCTGGGTGCTGATCGTGTCGATGGTGGGCCTGCTGCTGACCGGCATCGTCATGTGGCGCGCCTGGTTCTCGCACCTGTTTGCCGTCGACGTGATCCGCGTGGCCTCGCTGCTGCATGCGTTCTTTGCATTCGTGATCATCCTCTCGATCATCGTGCACGTGTACGCCGGCATCTGGATCAAGGGCTCGATGGGCGCCATGATCCGCGGCACCGTCACCTACGGCTGGGCACGCAAGCACCACCCGCGCTGGTTCGAGGACGAAATCCGCAAGAACAACCGCTGAGTGCGGACTCGAACTGCACGCTTGTTCGTATTCGTCTAAAATTGGCCGGGCCCGCGTGGCCCGGCTTTTTTATTGGCATCTGCTACCGATGTGCCTGGTGTCTGACACCTTTTCCAGACGACTTTCCTGGAAAAGGTGTCAGACACCGGTTTTCGCCGGATGCAATGGCGCCTCATGAGAAAACCGGTGTCCGACAGCCATTCGCAAGCGAATGGTGTCCGACACCAGTGTTTCGGCGCCAACACTGAATTTGGAGTTATCTTGGTACAGCGACTGCTAGAACCGGGCGAGATCGAATCGCTCGACCACACCGCCATTCCCCGCCTGCTGCTGCCACGGCCGGGCGAACTGTACGCGGCGCGCGCGGAACGCCTGCGCCAGCTGGCGCAGAACAACATCCAGGGCATTCCCGTCGACGCAGCCCTGGCCAGCTACGTCAACGTGATGGCCGAGCTCGTGCAGGCGCAGGCCGATGTCGTGAAGACGCTGCTGCCGGCGGGGATTGCGCTGCCGCCGCAGGACGACATGCGCATCGCGCATGAGCACAACATGCCGCCACTGCCGGTGACCGGCAAGCGCCCCGCCGGGTGGCGCGCGGTCTTCGGTGCCATCCTGGACAAGCTGGAAGCAAAAACGGCGGACCAGCCGCAACTGGCGGCCGCCCTCGCCGCCCTGCGCGCGCTGGACGATGCGCAGCTCGAAGGCGCGGCCGACGCGGTGCTGGGCGAATTCGCCGAAGGCATCGATGCCGCGCAGGCGCCGTTCGTGGCGGCCGCGCTGCAGGTCACGTGGAGCGTGATGGCCGCGCAGCTCGACGAGCGCTGGGCCCAGCCGCTCGTCACCGGCACCCTTTGCCCCGTGTGCGGCTCGCACCCGGTAGCCAGCGTGATCCGCATCGGTGGCCAGTCGCAGGGTTACCGTTACCTGCACTGCGCCGTGTGCGCCAGCGAGTGGCACATGGTGCGGGTGAAATGCTCGTGCTGCGAAGCCAATTCGAAGGTGGCTTACCAGGGCCTGACCGACGCCGATGCCGACCCTGTCGCCGAGAACGTGGCGGCGGCCAAGGAAGGCAAGATACTGAACAAGGCCAACGATCCCACCCGCGTGGCGCGCGCCGAAACGTGCGACGAATGCCATTCGTACCGCAAGATCTTCAACCAGGAACACGACTACAACGTGGATCCGCTGGCCGACGATCTCGCCAGCCTGGTGCTCGACATGCTTGTCTCGGAACTGGGTTACGCACGGGCCAGCGGCAATCCGCTGCTGCGGCTGGGCGCCCCGGAATGACGGTGGCGGTCCAGCACCTGCGCCTGCCGGCCGTCCACCTGCTGCTGGCGGCGCCCGCCTGCCAGCCGCTCGTGGCCGAATACGGCCGCGAGCAGACGGTCGAAGCGTTGCGCGCCCTGCTGGCCGACCTGCGCGGCGCGCTGCTGGCTGGCGGCACGGCCGACACGTCCGAACCCGCGGTGCTGGCCGCCCTTGCCGCCCGGCTGGCCGCCGCGAACCGCTCCACGATGCGCCGGCTGTTCAACCTCACGGGCACGGTGCTGCACACGAACCTGGGCCGCGCGCTGCTGCCGGACGTGGCCGTGCAGGCCGTGGCCGATGCGCTGCGCTGGCCGATGAACCTCGAATGGGATCTTGAGACGGGCAAGCGCGGCGACCGCGATTCGCTCGTCGAGGAACACCTGCTGAAGCTGACGGGCGCCGAGGCTGTCACGATCGTCAACAACAACGCGGCCGCCGTGCTGCTGATGCTGAACACGCTGGCCGCCGGCCGCGAAGTGATCGTGTCGCGCGGCGAACTCGTGGAAATCGGCGGCGCGTTCCGCATCCCCGATGTGATGACCCGCGCCGGCGCGGTGCTGCGCGAAGTGGGCGCCACCAACCGCACGCACCTGAAGGACTACGCCGAAGGCATCGGTGCGCACACGGCGCTGCTGATGAAGGTCCACACAAGCAATTACATCATCACCGGGTTCACGAAGGAAGTGACCTTGCCGGAACTGGTGCCGCTGGCCCGCGAGCGCGGCATTCCCATTGCCGTGGACCTCGGCAGCGGCACCCTTGTCGACCTCGAACAATACGGCCTGCCCCATGAAACGACGGTGCGCGAAACCATCGAGGGCGGCGCCGACCTCGTGACCTTCAGCGGCGACAAGCTGCTGGGCGGCCCGCAATGCGGCATCATCGCCGGCCGCAAGGACCTCGTCGCCGCCATCAAGAACAACCCGCTCAAGCGCGCCCTGCGCGTGGGCAAGCTGACCCTCGCCGCGCTGGAACCGGTGCTGGCGCTGTACCACGCCCCCGACCTGCTGCCCGAGCGGCTGACGACCCTGCGCCTGCTGACGCGCCCCGCCGCCGCAATGCGCGCCCTCGCCGCACGCCTGCAGGCGCCCGTCCAGTGCGCGCTGGGCGTTGCCTACACAGTGAACGCCGAGCCGGTGACAAGCCAGATCGGCAGCGGCGCCCTGCCCGTCGACGTGCTGCCCAGCTTCGGCCTGGCATTGCGCGCCATGCCGGGCATGCGCGGCAATCCGCTCGGTGTACTGGAACGCCGCCTGCGCGCGTTGCCGGTGCCCGTCATCGGCCGCATCGCCGACGACACGCTGTGGCTCGACCTGCGCTGCCTGGAAGATGGCCACGTGGAAGAATTCGAACGGCAGCTGGCGCACCTGGCGCCGGAGGGCCCGGCGGCATGATCGTCGGTACCGCCGGCCATATCGACCATGGCAAGACCACGCTGACCCGCGCACTGACGGGCGTGGACACCGATCGCCTGAAGGAAGAAAAGGCGCGCGGCATCTCGATCGAGCTGGGTTACGCCTACCTGCCGCTGCCGGGTGGCGACATCCTGGGCGTCATCGACGTGCCGGGCCACGAAAAATTCATCCGCACGATGGCCTCCGGCGTCACCGGCATCGATTACGCGCTGCTCGTGGTCGCGGCCGACGACGGCATCATGCCGCAGACCGTCGAGCACCTGTCGATCCTGCGGCTGCTGGGCGTGCGCCGTGGCGCCGTCGCGCTCACCAAGACCGACCGCGCCGACGCGCAGCGCACCGCCGCCGTCGAGCGGGACATCGCGGCGCTGCTGGCCGACACGCCATTCGCCGGCGCGCCCGTGTTCCGCACCGCCGCCACGCAAGCCGGCGACCCTGGCGTGGCGGCACTGCTTGCCCACTTGGCCGAGGCGGCCGCCACGCTGCCGTCGCGCGATGACCGGCGGCTGTTCCGGCTCGGCGTCGACCGCGTGTTCACGCTGTCCGGCCAGGGCACCGTCGTCACCGGCACGGCGCTGTCGGGCCGCGTCGCCATCGGCGATACGCTGGTCCTCGCGCCCGGCGCCCAGCACGTGCGCGTGCGCGGCATCCATGCGCAAAGCCGCGGCGCCAGCGAGGGCCATGGCGGCCAGCGCCTTGCGCTGAACCTGGCCGGCGTGGCGAAGGACGACATCGAACGGGGCACGTGGGTCGTCGCGCCCGCCATGCAGGACTGTTCGGAACGGGTCGATGTGCTGCTGGCGCTGGCCGATGGCACGAAAACCGGTGTGCTCAAGGCCTGGTCGCCCATCCACGTGCATCTCGGCGCATCGCACCACACGGCGCACGTGGTGCCGCTCGATGCGGATACCGTCCAACCGGGCGAGCCCGCGCGCGTGCAGCTGGTGTTCGACGTGCCCGTGCACGCGGTGCCGGGCGACCGATTCGTCGTGCGCAATGCCCAGGCCACGCAGACGATCGGCGGCGGCACCGTGCTCGATCCGTTCGGCGCCGCGCGCAAGCGCCGCAGCCCGGCGCGCCTGGCATGGCTCGACGCGTTGCAGGCCTACGTGGACAGCGGCGACGTGTCGGCTTTGCTGGCGCAAAGCCCGCTGGGCGTGCGCGCCGCCGCGCTCGTGCGGCTGACGCAGCTGCCCGCCGATGCGATCGCCCTGCCGGAAGGCTGCCTGCGCCTGCCACTGCCGGGCGGCGACGAACTGTGGATCGCCCCCACCGCGCTGGCGCGGCTGGAAAGCTCGGTGCTCGATGCGCTGGCCGTCTTCCACGAAAAACATCCGGACGATGCCGGCCCCGAACTGTGGCGCCTGAAGCGGATGGCGCAGCCGGACGCCGAGGATGCGCTGTGGTCGGCGCTGGCGGCACGCATGCTGGCCACCGGCACGATCGCGCAGCGCGGCAACAGCCTGCACCTGCCGGGCCACAGCGTGGCGCTGACGCCGGAGGAAGAAGCCCTGGCCGCGCCGCTCCTCGCCGCGCTGGAACAGGGCCGCTTCGACCCACCCTGGGTGCGCGACCTGTCAAAGGAATATCGCGTGCCCGAAGACGAGGTGCGGCGCCTGTTGCGCAAGCTGGCGCGTGCCGGCCAGCTGTCGCAGGTGGTGCCCGACCTGTTCTATCACCCGCGCGCGCTGGCGGCGCTGGCGAGGATCGTCGCCACGCTGCCCGACACGCAGGCGGCCAGCTTCCGCGATGCGACAGGCCTGGGACGCAAGCGCGCGATCCAGGTGTTGGAGTATTTCGACCGCGTCGGCTATACTCGCCGCGTCCGCAACAGCCACCTGGTGCGGCCCAATGCAAGCTGGCCGGAATCAGGGTGACATCCGCACGATGACATTCGCACCCGATCCGCGGCTTTGTTCCAAGGAAGGCATTCTCATCCGGTGATGGGGCCGGGCTTCAAACCCGGTGAGGGGCGTCAGCCGTTCCTCTGTAAGTTCGACTCTTTCTGCCTTCCGCCATTCCTGTGGACGATAACCACGTTTCCCATAGCGTGGAACCAAAGGATTTACTGAAGCAGCGGGCGCATAAAACTGCGTTCATAGCTCAGGATAAACTTCTGCTGAGTGGCCTTGCGCACCAGCTCAATGCATTGTTGATCCTCTGCGGCCTCGCGGCGATACCGCTCATAATCGGACAGGCTCGCGAAACTGAACAGGCAGCAGGCAATATTATTAGCCCCTTCGGCGGGCAGGAAATAGCCATGGTGCTCTCCTCCCATTCGCCTGACAATCTGGATCCAATCGCGGGAATAGCGTTCGAAGGCGTCCAGCTGATAGGGGTCGATAATGTACTTCACGTGGCAGGTAATCATGTCGTCAGTCGGTTGATGGTGCAGCATAAAAGCCGTAGATTTCAGCTCATCCCCAGTCTTGCAATTTCCTCTGCGTGAACCAGGGCACAGTCGATGAGCGGATACGGATAATCAGGTTTGTCGAACGCCAGAAACAGGTCGGTTCCCCCTAATACGATGGCCTGGGCACCATGTTCACTGATGAGGCGCGCCGCTGCGCCCTCAAAGTATGCCCGATGCTCGTCGGTTGCTTTGCCGGCGATTGCCATGGCGATGTAGTTTGCATGTGCCGTGCCTAATTCCTCATTCGGAACCGTAACCACCTCCACGCCTGCAAGACCGTATAGCCTGGATTCCATGACCGCACGTGTACCCAGGACGCCGACTCTTGTGATGTTCCTTGCCAAGAAATAATCCTGGAGTACGGGCAGCGCGTTGATGATCGGAAGACTCGACACAGGCGCCAATTCGTCCATGCAGTAATGCCCACCCATCGAAGTCACCGCGACAGCTTCACAGCCAGCCCCCTTGAGCTGATCGATATACTTGGCAAAGATAGCTGCCTGAGCCTCTTTGTTCCCCGCTTCCAGGTTGCTTACCAGTTCCTTCGCATCTGCATTGGCAATGGTCAGTTCCAGCCGCCGATTTGCTTTGGCATACAGCTTTACCAAGGCGCGGTAATAGAATTCGGTCGCTGCTGGCCCGATACCGCCAATCAATCCAATATGCATGGCTTCTCCTGTGCGCAATGACTGTTTGTGACCGAAAGCGGAAGTGCTGCAGATGATTGTACCCTTACAGGTACACTTGAACGCGCCAACTGGTCGAGAAAATTATTATTTCGATAAGGTTGTTATTTTGTTTTCTACATGGTAGTTTCAAAACACCCGAGCGTAATGAGATGAACCCGACCATGTCACTCTACGGATATGCCGGCATTTCGGCTGGGACCAAGATTTCGCATTGCCGGAGCAGGAGCAGTGGCTGTACTTCATCGCACGACTGCATCCACCTTATTGCAGTCGCTGGCTTGAATCCATCTCCAGCTGATTAATCACGCGTTTAACCTTTGATCCTGCTGCTTTGACGGCCGTTAGTATCGCTGTTTCCACCTGTAACGGCGATTGACGGCCCAATGCAATTTCGGCATGTTGGGCGCACCCACATCCTGCGAGGTCTCGCCATGAAACCGTCCTTCCGCATCGTTCTACCGTTAGCCGTCATTACACTGCTGGCTGCGTGCAGCGGCCCGACGCCGGAGTCATCCACACCGGCACAGCCCGCATCGCCGCTCCCTGCTCCGCCAGCCCCGCCAGCACCACCCGCCTCGCCGGCGCCTTCCGTCCTCAGCCGCGTCAGCCCCATGCACTTCCACCAGCTCGCTAAGACCATTCCCGGCGCACCGTACATGCCTCCCGTCGCGATGCCGGAAAGCGCGAACCGGTTCCCCGACAAGGCGGCCAACAAGGCCGTGCTGGTGGCCGAACAGCCGGTGTCGACGTTCAGCGCCGACGTCGACACGGCGTCCTACGCGTTCGTGCGGCGAATGCTGGCCAGCGGCAGGCTGCCGCCGCTCGACGCGGTGCGTGTCGAAGAGCTGGTCAATTATTTCCCCTACGCGTACGCCGCGCCGCGCGACCCGGCCCGGCCGTTCGCGATCGGCACCGATGTCGTGCCGAGTCCGTGGAAGGCCGGCAACCAGCTGGTGCACATTGCCGTGCGCGGCTATGACGTCGCCGCGGCGGCGCGGCCGCGGGCGAACGTGGTGCTGCTGGTCGACGTTTCCGGTTCCATGATGCCGGCGGACCGCCTGCCGCTGCTGCAGCAGGCGTTCCGGCTGTTTGCCGCGGGATTGCGCGACGACGACCGGGTCGCCATCGTCACTTACGCCGCCGGCACCCGGGTCGCACTGGAGCCCACGGCCGGCAAGGAACGGGGCAGGATCGCCGACGCGATCGGCGCGCTGCAAAGCGGCGGTGGCACGGCCGGTGCCGCGGGCCTGCAGCAGGCCTACGAACTGGCCGCCCGTCATTTCGATCCGAAAGCCGTGAACCGCGTGATTTTGGCCACCGACGGCGACTTCAACCTCGGCATGACCGATCCGCGCGAACTGGAAAAATTCATCACCGACAAGCGCAAGAGCGGCGTGTACCTGTCGATCCTGGGCGTGGGTGAAGGCAACCTGAACGACGCGCTGATGCAGCGCCTGGCCCAGTCGGGCAACGGTAATGCCGCCTACATCGATTCGCTGCTGGAGGCGCGCAAGGCGCTGGGCCAGGAGCTGGGTTCGACCATGTTCCCGATCGCCAACGACGTCAAGCTGCAGGTCGAGTTCAATCCGGCGAAGGTCGCCGCCTACCGGCTGATCGGCTACGAAACGCGCATGCTGGAGCGCCAGGACTTCAAGGATGACAAGGTGGACGCCGGCGACATCGGCGCCGGCCACACGGTGACGGCGATCTACGAGATCACCCCGGCCGGCGGTGCCGCGAAGCTTGTCGATCCGCCGCGCTACGCGGGCAACCAGACCGCAAAGCCTGCCGCCACGGACCGTAAGGCCGGCAGCGACGAGCTGTGTTTCGTGAAGCTGCGCTACAAGCTGCCCGGCGAGTCGGCCAGCCGCCAGCTCGAACACCCGGTGCGCGCCAGGGCGCGGGCCCGCATCGATGCCGCGCCGGATGACCAGCGCTTCGCCATTGCCGTCGCCGCGTTCGGGCAAAAGCTGCGCGGTGAGCCGCAACTGGCCGACATGGCATATCCGGACATCGCCGCGCTGGCCAACGGCGCACGGGGCGCGGATCCGGATGACTACCGGGCCGAGTTCGTCCGGCTGGTACGCATGGCCGAGTCGCTGGACAAGCTCGGGCCGCAGGCCGGCACGCTGCTGCCGGCCGGCCCGATCCCGCGCTGACCGGAATCACCCACCGCGGTGAGATTACTTCTTGCCGCTCTTCGGCGCCTCGTCGAGCGCACGGCGCTCGACCGGGTTCACATAGGCGTCGGACGGCTTGATTTCCATCGCGCCTTCCGCGCCACGGTCGCCATTACCGGCACCGATGCCCGTGGTGGCGGTCGCGCTGGAACCGGCCCCCACGCGCTCGCCCGTCATCGCGCTGCCCGACGACGTTCCGCTTGACGACGCGCCGCTCGAAGACGTTTTGCTTGATTCAGCCTTGCCGGCCTGCGGAGCATTGCGCGTCTGGCCGGCATTCTTGTCCTGCTGCTTGTTGGAGTTACGGTGCGCCGTGGCGGTCCTGCCGGGCGTGGCCTCGGTGGCGGCCTTGTTGTCCGACTGTGTCTGTGGCGGGTTGGCCATATTGGACACAGAATGGCTCTGTGCCGACGCGACGCTGGTGAAAGCAAGTGCGGCGACCGCCGCGAGCAGGTGGATGTGCATGGAATTCTCCTCCGGGCCGATGACCCTGTAACGCTCCGGCCATGTGCCGGGATGACAGGGCGATTCTGCCATCTTGCTCAGCAATAGCCTGTAGGAGAAGGTCTTGTGTGCGGGTCGGCCCGGACCGCACGAACGCAGGCGCTACATGCTCAACCGGGCCGCGCGCAAGGCCGCGGCAGCGGTGCGCCGCCCTGCACGGGATCGCGGGCCACGTAATTCAGCGGCAGCCAGCGGTAGCCGTCCGCGCCGTTCACCACGTGGCCGAGGCCCGGGAACGAGATATGGGCGGCCGCCACGCAATCGCCGCGCTGCGCCGCTTCGGCAAACCACTGGCGCCGGTGCGCCGCGGCTTGCGCCGCATCGCTGTCGTATTTCACGGTCACGCCCGGGTCGGGGAACTGCACGGGCGCCACGTGCACCGTGTCGCCCCAGGCCAGCAGCCGCTCGCCATCGCTTTCGATCAGGTAAGCCGTGTGCCCCGGGGTATGGCCGGGCGACGCCAGGGCCGTGACGCCCTCTTCCAGCTGGCCCGCGCCATCGAACGGCTTGAAGCGCCCGGCCGCGATGTAGGGCTTCAGAGAGGCCATCGCACCATCGAACATGCCGCGCAGGAAGGATGGCGCCTTGCCCTGCTCGGTGGTGCTGAGCCAGTAGGTTGCATCGCGCCGGTTGACCCGCACCACGGCGTTCGGGAAAGCGGCGGCGCCGCCCAGCGCCACGCCGCCCACGTGGTCCGCGTGCAGGTGCGTCAGCAGCACTTCATCGACCTGTTCGGGCGCATAGCCGGCCGCGCGCAGGTTGCCCAGCAGGTGGCCACCGTCGGCGCCGTACAGCGCACCGGCACCGCTGTCGACGAGGATCAGCTTCGTGCCCGTATTGACGAGGAAGGCGTTGATCGATCCTTCGACGGGCGCCTTCAGGTACGCCGCGGCGAGCAGCTGGTCGGCGAGGCCCGGGTTTGTGCTGTCCAGGCTTGCCATGCCACGCGTGAGCACTTCGTGGGCCGGGAAGGGATGGGTGCCGTCGAGCAGCGCCGTGACTTCGTAGCGGCCCAGCGCCACGCGGTACCAGCCGGGCGCCTGTGCGGCCGCGAACGGGGCGGCGGCGTGCACCTGGACGACGGTCGCCGCGGCAAGGCCGGCGGCGGCCAGCGCCAGTCCCAGAGAGCGGGCGATGGCGCAACGGTAAGGGTTCGTGGCGGGCGAAATGGGCATGGCGGCTCCTCTGCGAAGGTGGAGCCGCAGTGTGCGCGAGCAGGACTCCGTTCGATAACCCCCTGCCGTGGCGGCCTCCCCTCTCCCATAGTGCAGTGGCCCGCGCGCCGCCCAGCACCGACAATGCCTGTACCGCAACAACGTTCAGAGAGGAACACCATGACAACGCAGCACACCATCAATACCGTGACCACCCGCGACGGCACGATCATCCGCTACACCGACTGGGGCGACGGTCCGGCCGTCGTGTTCAGCCACGGCTGGCCGCTGCAGGGCGACGCATGGGAAGACCAGATGCTGTTCCTGGCCGAGCATGGCTACCGCGTGATCGCCCATGACCGCCGCGGCCACGGCCTGTCCAGCAAGCCATGGCACGGCAACGACATGGATCACTATGCCGACGACCTGGCGGCCGTGATCGAGGCGCTGGACCTGCAAAGCGTGACGCTGGTCGGCCACTCGACCGGCGGCGGCGAAGTCGCCCGCTACATCGGCCGCCACGGCACCGGCCGCGTCAAGGGCGCCGTGCTGGTGGGCGCCGTCACGCCGCGCATGCTGGTGGGCCCGGACAATCCGGCCGGCGTGCCGATGGACGTGTTCGACGGCATCCGCGCCGGCGTGAAGGCCGACCGTGCGCAGTTCTTCAAGGACCTGACCACGCCGTTCTACGGCTACAACCGCGACGGCGCCAAGGATTCGGCCGGCGTGCGCGAAACGTTCTGGCTGCAGGGCATGCAGTGCAGCATCCGCGCCGCCTACGCGTGCATCAAGCAGTTCTCCGAAACGGACTTCACGGAAGACCTGAAGAAGATGACGATCCCCACGCTGGTGGTCCATGGCGACGACGACCAGATCGTGCCGATCGCCGCCACCGCGCGCCGCGCCGCCGAGATCCTGCCGCAGGGCCGCCTGGTCGTCTACGAAGGCGCGCCGCACGGCCTGCCGACCACCCACAAGGACCGCCTGAACGCGGACCTGCTGGCTTTCCTGAAGTCCTGATGCGGGTTCCACCCAGCGACCTGTTCCTCGGCATCTGCCTCGGCGCACTGGCCGGCTATGTCGACACGGCCGGCTTCGTCGCCCTGTACGGCCTGTTCACGGCGCACGTGACGGGGAACTTCGTGCTGATCGGCGCCACGCTGACGCATCCTTCGCACAGCACGCTGCTGCTGAAGTGCCTTGCCTTCCCCGCCTTCGGGCTGGGGGTGGTGGCCACCCGGCTGCTCGGCAACCGGTGCGAAAGGCAGGGCGTGGTGCCGATCCGGCCCATGCTGTCGATGCAGCTGGTGCTGCTGGTCGCCTTCATGGCGACCGCGCTGCTGGCCGTGCCGATCACGAGCCCCGATGCGCCGATGGTGCTGCTCACCGGCGCGCTCGGCGCCGCCGCGATGGGCGTGCACAACGCCGCCGGCAAGCTGCAGTTTTCCCGCATCGCCCCCACCACGGTCATGACGGGCAACGTGACGGAACTGCTGATCGACATGACGGACCTGGCGACCGGCCATGCGACGCCGGCCGCCAAGGAAAAGTTCATCCGCTTCGTGTGGCCCGTGGCGGCATTCGCCGTCGGCTGCATTGCCGGCGGCGCGGGCTACGTGCATTTCGGCTTCTGGTGCCTGCTGGCGCCGATCGCCGCCGTGGCGTTCCTGATGACGATGCCGTGGCCGGTGGCCAAGCCGGCGCACGTATAGTTCACCGCGGCAGTCGTAGCACTGGTGTCGCACATTTTTTCCGGGTGATTCTTCCGGAAAAAGTGTGCGACACCGGTTTTCCCTTCCGGATTCAGGGCCATACGAGGACGCGCGGGACAACCGGTGTCCGACACATTTTCCGGTAAATCCATCCGGAAAAAATGTCCGACACCAGCCGCATCGGCGGCCGTTTCTACGCCTGCCCTACACTCTTTCCACCCGCGGATCCGGCCGGATCCACACCAGCGCCAGACCCACGTAGAACGCGGCGCCCACCAGCGGCTGCCAAAGCGACAGCGGCACGCCGATGGCATACAGCACGATCGAGATCCACCCCTTCGTGTCGCGGCCGATCGCCCGGGCCAGCGCCGATTGCGGCCCGTGCAGCCGCACGAGACTGCGCACCAGCAGGTCATAGGCGATGGCGCTCATCAGCAACACGAAGCCGTACAGCGCCATCGGCAACGCGGCCATGTGCTGCTCGCCGAGCCAGTTCGTCATGAACGGCACCAGCGACAGCCAGAACAGCAGGTGCAGGTTGGCCCACAGCGCGCGGCCGTCGACCTTGCTCGCCAGCTGCAGCAAATGGTGGTGGTTGTTCCAGTAGATGCCCACGTAGACGAAACTGAGTACATAGCTGAAGAACAGGGGCCATAGCGGCAGCAGCGCGTCCAGCGTGGCTTCGTGCGGCACCTTCAGTTCCAGCACCATGATCGTGATGATGATGGCGATTACGCCATCGCTGAACGCTTCGAGCCGCGATTTTCCCATTTCCCTGGCCATGGCCGGGGCGTGCCCGCCTGCGGCGGTTTCCGTATGGTTCTGTTTGCTTCCTTCCTGCATGCTTCCTCCAGCGTGTGTTGGACAACCATCTTAGTGCCCCGGGCTGGTGCATCACATCGCCCTGAAGGCAGAGCCGTCCACGCCTCTACCGGACAACGGTTGCACCATGGGCAAAACGTCCGTAAGCTTGGGGCTCACGGGAAAGGAGGCGCTCTGTCATGGACACGCGGATCGAACGGGATGAGTCGGAGCAGCGGCGCGTGCAGGAGCTGTCGCGCTATGAGCTCGCGCTGGACAATCCCGACCCACAGCTTCGTTTCATCGTGGAGCTGGCCGTGAGCACGATGGGCGCGCAGATCGGCGGCATCAGCCTCGTCTACCGTTCGCATATCTGGCTGCCCGTCACCGTGGGGATCGCGCTGGGCGAAGTGGACCGCTGCGATTCGTTCTGCAGCGCCCTCGTGGCCTCCGAGCAGGACTTCCTCGAGGTCGAGGATGCGCGGAATGACGACCTGGCTGCCGCCCTGCCGATCGTGCGCCAGTCGCCCCATTACCGGCGCTACGCCGGCGTGGCGCTGTACGGCAACCGCGGTTACCAGCTGGGCACCCTGTGGGTCATGTGGCTGGAGCCCGGCCGGCTCGATGCGGCGCAGCGCACGATGCTGCAAGGACTCGCCCGTCTCGTCAGCGACACGCTCGAACTGCGCTACTGCGACGCGGTGACCGGCATGTACAACCGCGGCGCGTTCATCCAGCACCTGCAGCATGCCAAAGGCACGACGGACGTCCAGCAACTCATCGTCGGCTACATCGACCTGACCGGCTTCCACCAGATCAATGAAGTGTACGGCCGCGCCGCCGGCGATGCCACGCTGGCGGAGATCGCGGCGCGCGTCACCGGCTGGGCTGGGCCGGACGGACTCGTGGGCCACCTGGGCGGCGACCGCTTTGCCTTCGCTTTGCTGGACAGCTCGGAGCCGGACCGGTTGCAGGCGCTGTGCCACGCGATCGACGTGCCGGTCTCGCTGCCGTCGGACCGCACGCAGGTGCTGCGCGCCCGCATCGGCATCGTGCGTGAAAGCCTGCCGACGCCGCTGGCCGCGCCGGCGCTGCTGGACATGGCCGAAACGGCCGCGGCCAGTATCGGCGACATCGACAATTTTTCGGTGGTGCGCGAATACGGCAGCGAGATGCGCGAACGTTCGTGCTTCCTGCATGACCTGCTCGGTGCGCTGGACGGCCAGGAGGGGGCGGGACGGCTGTCGATGCACTACCAGCCGCAGGTGAATTTCGCCAAGCAGAAGCTGATCGGACTGGAAGCGCTGCTGCGCTGGGAGCATCCGCGGCGCGGTACCGTGCCGCCGTCGACCTTCGTGCCGCTGGCCGAAAGCTCGGGCAACAGCTATGCGCTGGACCTGCTGGTGATGGGCCAGGTCTGCCGCGACATGCGCCACTGGGCCGACGCGGGCCTGCCCCAGGTGCCCGTGTCGCTGAACTTTTCCCGTTCGTCGCTGCTGCATCCGGGCCTGCCCAAGGCCATCGCCGCCCTGCTCGAGGAACACCGCCTGCCCGGCGCGCTGCTCGAGGTGGAAGTGACGGAAAGCCAGTTGCTCGAGGCGCCGGAAGCGCTGGGCGAGCGGGTGGCCGCCCTGCGGGAACTCGGCCTGCGTATCGCGATCGACGATTTCGGCATCGGCTACTCGAACCTCGATGCGATCGGCACGCTGCCGTTCGACCGCCTGAAGGTGGACCGACGGTTCGTGCACGGCGTGGCCGACAGCGCCGTGACGGCCAGCCTGTTCCGCCTGATCCAGGGCGTGGCCGAGGTGTCGGATGCGGAATTGCTGTGCGAGGGCCTGGAGCGGCAGGTCGACCTGGACTGGCTGCGCCACCAGCATGCCTACTGCGTGCAGGGCTGGTACTTCAGTTCCGCGCTGCCGCCGGAGGGCGTGGAACATCTGCTGCGGGCCTGGGGCCAGCGCTCGCGCCAGGTGGTGCAGGACGGCGACGTGCGCGAGTTGTTCACGACGACGTAAAGCGCACGACCTGAGCGGGCAGACACCACCGAAGCGGGCGCCATCGGCTGCCGGGCTTTCCTATACTCGGCGGATGACACAACCGCGGGCAAACCTCCGTATCGGCATTTCCGGCTGGCGCTACGAACCGTGGCGCAAGGTGTTTTATCCCCATGACCTGGCCCAGGCGCGCGAACTCGATTTCGCTTCGCGCATGCTGCCGACCATCGAGATCAACGGTTCGTTCTATTCGCTGCAGCGCCCGAAAAGCTACCAGCAGTGGTATGACGCCACGCCCGACGGCTTCATGTTCGCCAACAAGGGCAACCGCTTCATCACGCACATGCGCCGGCTGCGCGACCCCGTACCTTCGCTGTGCAATGTGTTCGCATCCGGCGTGCTGGCCCTGCGCGACAAGCTCGGCCCCTTCCTGTGGCAGCTGCCGCCGAACTTCCAGTTCGATCCCGACGTGCTGGAAACGTTTTTCGCCGCGCTGCCGCACGATACGGCGGCGGCGCTGGACATGGCGCGGCGCCACGAGCCGCGCATGGAGGGCCGCGCTTTCCTGGAAATCGACCGCAAGCGCAGGCTGCGCCACGCGCTCGAGATCCGGCACGAGAGCTTCAACGACCCTGCCTTCATCGCGCTGCTGCGCAAATACAAGGTGGCGCTCGTGGTCGCGGACACGGCCGGCAAGTGGCCGGATTACGAAGACGTGACGGCGGACTTCATGTACCTGCGGCTGCACGGCGAAAAAGAGCTGTACGCGGGCGGCTATACGGACGAAGCGCTGGACAGCTGGGCGCGCAGGATCCGCGCGTGGAGCACCGGGGGCCAGCCGGACGACGCGCGGCTGATATCGCCGGTGGCCCCGCCGCGACGCGCCAGCCGCGACATCTTCTGCTACTTCGACAACGACATCAAGGTGCATGCGCCCTTCGACGCGCGCCGCCTGCTGGCCCGGCTGGGCGCGGACGAGGCGCTGCCACCGCTCACCGATCCACGCGTTGATTCACGTCCTGACCTACGCTCTGATCCACTTTCGGATATTCATCCCGGCGCGCGTTGAACGGCAGCTTCGACCCGCGCTGCGCCCGGTAGATGCCGGCATGGCCCGAGCACAGGTAGGCCACCACGCATGCCAGCGCGGCATAGGGCCCGATCGCGGGCCCGAACAGTTCCAGCGCCATCACCGTGGAGGCCAGCGGCGTGTTGGCGGCACCCGCGAACACGGCAACGAAACCGACACCGGCCAGCAGCGGGAACGGCAGGTCCAGCAACGGCGCCAGCGCATTGCCCAGCGTCGCGCCGATGTAGAACAGCGGCGTAACTTCGCCGCCCTTGAAGCCCGTACCCAGCGACGCCACCGTGAACGCCAGCTTGCCCAGAGCATCCCACACGGGCAGCGGCTGCGTGAATGCTTCGACGATGACGGGAATACCCAGCCCCACGTAACGCTGCGTGCCCAGCGCCCATACCGCGCAGGCGACGACGGTGCCGCCGATCAGGGGCCGCAACGGCGCATAGGCCACGCGACGTTTCATGAACGCCGACAGCGCGTGCGTGGCGCGGGCAAACAGCATGCCGGCCAGACCGAAGGCAACGCCCGCGGCCAGGATCGCGGCGATCGTCCACGCCGTCAGCGGCGGCACGGCGGCGACCGCATAATGCGCATGGTGCACGCCCCAGGCCAGCCCGACCTGGTCGGCCAGGATCGCCGCGGCGATGCAGGGAAAGATCGCTTCGTAGCGCATGCGGCCGATCACGAGCACTTCGAGGCCAAAGATGGCGCCCGCCAGCGGCGTGCCGAACACGGAGGCAAAGCCCGCGCTGATACCGGCCATCAGCAGGATGCGGCGCTCGCCCGGCGCCAGCTTCGCCACCTTCGTCAGCTGGTCGGCCAGCGTGCCGCCCATCTGCACCGCCGTGCCTTCGCGGCCCACCGATGCGCCGAACAAATGCGAGATGACGGTGCCGCCCAGCACGAGCGGCGCCATGCGCAGGGGCACCACGTTCTTCGGGTCGTGGATCTCGTCGATCAGCAGGTTGTTCCCCGCTTCCACGCTGCTTCCCCAGCGCAGGTAGATCCAGCCGACCGCGAAACCGGCCAGAGGCAGCAGCCAGATGATCCACGGATGCTGTTCACGGTATGCCGTCGCGGCGTCGAGGGAGAACAGGAACAGCGCGGAGGCGGTGCCGGCCAGGATGGCGACCAGCAGAGAGATCAGGGACCATCGGGCAAGATAGCGGACGGCGAGGACGAAGGAGTCGAGGTGGGCTTTCATCGGCCGGCCAATATAGCATGCGGCTTGACTGGCATGGGGGAACCGGTCGGTCCGCCTGAGGCGCAGCGCGGGCCTGCCGCGATCAGCGCAGCGTCTGCAATGGGAATTTTGCTCTACACTTCCCACCGCCCTATGGACCAATAGCGCCGACGTATGCTTCGCGGCGCGTGGACGAAGTACATGCCCGGCGCAAGGCCAATCCGGACGTTCGGTGACGTCGAAGCCACCGTGCCGGCGGCATCCGCATGCGGAACCGGCGTGCATCGCCATACCTATCGCCCCAACAACCTGGCATCAATGGAGATCTGAAAAACATGAATTTGAGCACGCTCGGCCTTGCCACCACTTTCTCGCTCACCCTGCTCGCGTTCGCCGCCGCCCCGACGGCCGCATCCGCGACCGGCGGCCTGCCTTTCGAGGTCAAGCCGGTCGGCACCTTCAAGAACCCATGGGCCATGGCATTCCTGCCCAACGGCAACGTGCTGGTGACGCAAAAGGAAGGGACGTTGATCCTGTTCGATCCCGCAACCGGTACCAGGCGGACGGTGTCCGGCACCCCCACCGTCAGCAGCAAGGGCCAGGGCGCACTCATGGACATCGTGCCCGCTCCCGATTTTGCCGCCAGCAAGCTGCTCTACTTCAGCTACTCCGAGGCGGGTTCCGGTGCCGGCAGCCGGGTCGTGCTCGCCACCGCGACCCTGGATCTGGCAGGCGGCACGCTCAAGGATACCAAGGCCATTTTCCGCAGCCAGGATGCGTCGACCGGCGGGCACTATTCGGGCCGTATCAGCTTCTCGCCGGATGGCAAGTATCTCTTCTTCACCAGCGGCGACCGCCAGCTGTTCGATCCGGCGCAGGACCCCAAGTCGACGCTCGGCAAGGTCTTGCGCCTGAACCTCGACGGCACGCCGGCCGCCGGCAACCCGCTCGCGGCCAAGGGCTTCCATGCAGCCGTCTGGTCGTATGGCCACCGCAACCTGCTGGGCATCGCCTTCGACAAGCAGGGGCGCCTGTGGGAAATGGAGATGGGGCCGCGCCATGGCGACGAGATCAACCTGATCAAGCCAGGCCTCAACTATGGCTGGCCGAAGGCATCGAATGGCAGCCACTATGACGGCCGGGACATCCCCGACCACGCGCCCGGCGACGGCTTCGAGGCCCCGAAAGTGTCCTGGAACCCGGCCATTTCACCGGGCGGCCTCGCCTACTACGATGCGGACCTGTTCCCGAAGTGGAAAAATTCCCTCTTCATCACCGGTCTCTCGGGCGAGTCTCTGGACCGCATCGCCCTCGACGGCGAGAACGCGACCAAGGCAGACCATTGGGACATGGACGAACGCATCCGCGCCGTGCGCACGGGGCCGGATGGCGCGCTATGGCTGCTGGAAGACGGTTCGCGCGGCCGGCTGCTGAAGCTCACACCGAAGAGGTAGGCCAGCGGGAACTGCGTGGCGCGGGCGTGCCGCTATCTGGCGGTTCGCAGAGAGCCCAGGTTCAGCAGGCGCGGCGTGAAGATCGTCATCGCTGGTTCTCCCGCTCAGTCGCCGCAACTGAATGTCAGGCTTTCGCCGACGGCCAATGTGCCTTCGTGGAGCCGGGTACCGGGCGCTTGCGACAAGACCCTTTCGAGATTCGAGCTATAGCCTCGCGCGCGCGCCTGTGCTGGCCTGTCGCTGGTCCAGACCACACTGAACCCGAATGAATCGTCCTCCGGACCGTTGCACCCGGTGAGCTCTTCGCCATCATGGGTCGTCAGCGACCAGGAGAATCCTTGACGCAGGCGCGGTCGGTCGCGTGCCTCCTGCGCTTCCGCCGCCGTCGGCGTGAAGTCGGTGCGCTCGCACGGCGGCTCCTCCGGGTACAGCTCGGCGATCGTCCGGCCCTGTGTTAGCCCTGCCGCAGGCGGCCGCTCGGCCAGGCGCACCGTGACGACCTGGCCGGCGACAAGCGTCATGTCGGGCGTCCAGATGCGGAACGTCGATGGCGCATCGACGGGGTAAGCCCCGCCGTGGCACGCCAGCGACCCTGGTTCTGCCCAAGCCAGGTCGCCACTCATGTGCACTGCAAAGATGTCCAATACGGCCAGGTCGGCTGCCGCGACCAGCACCCCGTCCACTGTCACAACCATCACCGTCATCTACACTGCCTCTTCTGTTGGGATTTTCCGCCGGCCGCTGCGTTGGATTCGACGCTACCATCTGGCGGGGCTATGAATCGATCCAAGGCACAAAACCTTTATCGCTGTCATGGTCTGCCCGAAGCAGGAATACGTTTGCGCTCTGGAAATCTGAATCCCTTTTCCATTCTATAAAATTCATCCTTGAATTCTACGCATCCGTTACACGGCATGACGGCTTCCAACGCCGATATGCGCTGTTCGGTCAGCCTCATCAAACACAAGTCCATTGAATAGTTGTAGCTACTTCCACCATGCTCTGCCTCGTTCTGGAACTTGCATTCAGCGTCGCGGAAAACGATCCATGCACGTTGCACGCTTTGCAGTCCTTGTGGCTTGACAAGTGCATGCACCAAGGTTTTATACACGACGTTCAAGCGTGTATCGGATTCCTTCAGCTCTCGATTCATGCAGAAAGTAGTTTCCCTCATGTTGCCTTGTTCGCAATGCTCCTGCTTTCTCCTCGCCAAATCGCTTTCTTGTTCCGACGCCTTGGTCAGAGACGGCTGCGAAACACAGCAGAAGACAATGCTCAACATGAACGACCGGCATAAGATGGAAGTTCCCACCACATTGCTCCTTCTGATAAGTAATCGTATTGATGCCTGCTTCTGGCCAGGTCTTGTCGCTCAGTGTACGGTAACTCGGCCCCAAAGGAGAGATTCACTGCCATGAAAGAAAATGCGGCATATGCCGATCCAGTTTAAAAATTCTCTTCGGTGTTGTTACGCTTTCCACGTCGGCGCGGCGCTGGATGGAATGGCCTCTTGAACAGGTCCCGCACGCTTTGGATAGAGCGTGATCGTGTTTCGGCCGCCGCTTGGCTCATCCTGGCCAGTGGCCGAGTTGCGCACACTAAAAAATTCCCTCCGGCTGTCGTACGAGATGAATGCGCCCTCAACTTGGTCCGTGACCTTCTTTCCTTCAAGGCGACGCAGCCGAGCGCCCGAGAAGAGCTTGACCACTAGCCTCTGTCTGAAAGCGGAAGTTCATGGGGACATATCCGCCTCGGCCTGTTGTGTCAAACATTAGTGTTTTCTTCCGAAGTCAACGTCTTGAGTCCGACTTTATTATTCGCTCACAACATCCGATGTGGTTGGCTTGGATGAACACGGTGTCTGACACTATTTTCCGAAGGAAAATAGTGTCAGACACCGTGTTCATCAGCCAATAGCTACGGCTTGAAGTTACCGGTACGCGAGCGCGCAACGACAAGCATCAATGATGCTCATGCCCTCCCCGCGCTTCAGCTCCAACGGCTTGCCCTGCGCCGGCGCCAGCGCGGGCATGCCGGGGGCCCGGGGTGCGGGCGGCAGCTCGCCGGTGAACTCGTGGGCGACCGTGCCCTTCGGGTGCTTGTAGTGGCCGGGGTCGCGGTAATCGCCGCGCGCCTGGCCCTCGCGAACCTTCACCAGCGTGAACATGCCGCCCATCTCGATCTCGCCGTACTGGCCAGTGCCGGTCATCATCGGCAGCGTGTTTTCCGGCAGCGGCATGCGCATGCTGCCCATCGAGCCGCCCTTGTCGCCCATGACCATGTAACCGGGCACGAGATCGTTGATCTTCTCGGCCACGCCGCGGTGGTCGACGCCGATCAGGGTGGGCACGTCGTGCCCCATCGCGTTCATCGTGTGGTGCGACTTGTGGCAGTGGAATGCCCAGTCGCCCGGGTTGTCGGCCACGAATTCGATGGCGCGCATCTGGCCGACGGCGATGTCGGTCGTCACCTCGGACCAGCGCGCCGACGGTTTCACCCAGCCGCCATCGGTGCCGGTCACCTCGAACGTGTGGCCGTGCAGGTGGATCGGGTGGTTGGTCATCGTCAGGTTGCCGGCGCGGATGCGCACGCGGTCGCCCTGGCGCACCACCATCGGGTCGATGGCCGGGAACACGCGGCTGTTGAAGGTCCACAGGTTGAAGTCCAGCATTGTGTTTACCTTCGGCGTGTAGCTGCCGGGCTCGATATCGTAGGCGCCCAGCAGGAACACGAAGTCGCGGTCGACGGCGTGCTGGCGGATGTCCTTCGGGTGGGTGACCCAGAAGCCCATCATGCCCATCGCCATCTGCACCATTTCGTCGGCGTGCGGGTGGTACATGAACGTGCCCGCATGCTTTGCCACGAACTCGTAGACGAACGTCTTGCCGGGCTGGATCGAAGGCTGCGTCACGCCGCTCACGCCATCCATGCCGTTCGGCAGTATCTGCCCGTGCCAGTGCACGCTGGTGTGCTCGGGTAGCTTGTTGGTGACGAAGATGCGCACCCGGTCGCCCTCGACCACTTCGATCGTGGGGCCGGGGCTTTGCCCGTTATAGCCCCACAGGTTCGCCGTCATGCCGGGCGCGACCTCGCGCACGACCGGTTCCGCCACGAGGTGGAACTCCTTGACGCCATCCTTCATGCGCCACGGCAGGCTCCAGCCATTGAGCGTGACGACGGGGTTGTACGGCCGGCCGTTCGGCGGCACGAGCGGCGCGGCGGTCGCGGCGGATGGACCCACCGGGGCTTCCGGCAGCGTTGCGGCACCGGCGCGGCTCACCATGCCGGCGCCCACCAGCGTGGTGGCGCTGGCCAGGAAGGAGCGGCGCGAATTACTGGACGTGGTCATGGTGTGCTCCGTGTTCGTTGGCGGTGGGTGTCGCGGGTGTCGCGGGTGTCGCGGGTGTATCGGATGTCGTGGGCGTTGCGGGTGGTGCGGACGTTGCGGCGGGCGTGGCGGGAACGGCGCGCGGTCGGCCGCCGATGGCGGTTTCCAGGTCGGCGTCGGCAATCCAGAATGCTTTTTGCGCCTCGATCGCCGCGGCCACGGCCACGCGCTGCTCGCGTGCGTCGGCCAGCAGTTCGAAGGTACTGAGCAGCATACCGTTGTAGCGCAGCAGTGTCTCGTCCGACACCTGCTTTTTCAAGGGGATGACGACGTCGCGGTAATGCCTGGCCAGCTCATACGACGTGCGCCACACGTGGTACGCTTCGCGCGCCTCGCTGCGGGCGTCGATTGCGGCCTGCGCCAGCCGGTTCGCCGACTGCATGTAGACCGCTTCGGCACGCCGCGTGCGCGCGGTGCCCCAGTCGAACAGCGGGATTTCCAGGGTCAGCTCGTAGCCGCGCTGCACCGGCTCGCCGCCTTCCCGCTCGCGCAGCGCGCCCAGTTCCAGCACGTTGATGAAGCGCGTGGCGCGCACCAGGCCGAGGGACGCGGCGGTGTGCTCGACGTCCTTCGCCGCCGCCTGCACGTCGAGGCGGTCGCGCATGGCCACGGTTTCGACGTCGGCCAGTTCGGGCGCTGCCTCAGGCAGGTCCGGCAAGCGGTCCGGCAGGCGGTATTGGGCGTCGGTGCCCGCCAGCCCCAGGAGCCGCGTGAGCCGCTCGCGCGCCGCCGTGGCGGCCTGCGACGCGCGCGTCACGTCGGCCATCGCTTCGGCATGAAAGGCGGCTTCGCGCGCCTGGTCGAAGGCGCTCCAGTTGCCGGCCTTGCGCATGCGCTGCGCCAGCTCGGCGCTGGCATCGGCCGCGCCAGCCACCTGTTTCGCATAGCCGGCGGCCTGTGCGCCGCCCACCGCTTCATACCAGGCGCGCCGCGTGTCGGCCGCCACTTTCAGCGCCTCGGCGGTCACGCGCAGCCTGGCTCCTTCGAACAGGCGGCCTTCGATGCGAGTGGCCAGCGGCGCCGTGATCAGGCTCGCCAGGTTGACGGCCAGCGAGCGCTCGATCGACGTGGTGCCGCCGCCGCGCTTGTGCTGGTAGCCGAATGCGGGATTCTGCAGGCGCCCGGCCTTCACCAGGTCGGCTTCGGCGATGCCGAGTTCCCAGTAGGTGGCTTGCAGGCCGCGGTTGTTCAGCAGCGCGATGCGCACCGCGTCGTCCACGGCGAGCGGTTGCGCCAGCATCGGCTTGAGTTGCTGCGCCAGCGCGTCGCGATCGGCGTCGCCGCGCAGCAGTTTCGTGGCCACGCCGGCGCGTGCCTGCGTGGCCTGGTCGACGGCGTTCATGCCGCCATCGGGGGAAAACGTGGCGCAGCCGGACAGGGCCAGCGCCAGGATCGGCACGGCAAATGCCGTCGCCATCGGGGATGATGTCATTGTTACCTCGAGCATGAGCGACCCGCTGCTGCGGGCCGGGACCGGCCATGGCGGCCGGCGCTGGAATCAGGCGGAGGCGGACTTCGGCGGCCGCTCGAGGCCGGCCAGGTCGACGGCGGCCGGTGCGGCGGGAACGAAGGGAACGGTGGCGCATCGGCCATCCTGCAGCGGCGGCGCGGCGGGCAGCGCGGGCGCCAGCGGCGCTCCCGTGCAGCAGGCGCCCGCGCTGGCGCATTGGCCATGATCGGCGTGCGATGCATCGCCGTCGGGATCAGCATAGTGATGCCCGCCGGCGTGATCCGCCATGGCGGCTGCGTGCTGCGCGGCGAGCATGGCCGCGTGGTCGTGATGGCCATCGGGCTGCATCGACGCCTGCATTGGCGCCGCCATTGCGGTATGCGCGGCCGGCGACGTTTGCATGCCACACAGCAGCATCGTGACCGAGGCGAAGCCCTGCAGCGGCACGCCGGCCAGCAGGAACCACAGCAGCAATGTACGGAGCAGCGCTTTCATGGGGCGCCATGGTAGCACGGGCACGCGCCGGATGGCGGCGGGCGGCTATACTGTCGGGCCATCCCTGCCGCGCAGGCTGCCACGCCCGCGCATCGATCCGACGCTTCATGCCGCCAGTTTCCACACCTTCGCCCCGTTCCGACGCCCTTCCCTATGCCGCGCTCCTGCTGTCGCTCGTGTCGCTGACGGCCGGCGCCTCGCTTGCCAAGCAGCTGTTCCCGCTGATCGGCCCCGCCGGCGCGACGGCGCTGCGGCTCACCTTTGCAGCGCTCATCCTGTCCGCCGTGTTCAAGCCATGGCGCATCCGGCTCGGTGGCGAGTGGCGCCCTCTGGCGCTATATGGCGTGTCGCTCGGCGTGATGAACCTGACGTTCTATTCGTCGCTGGCCTACATTCCGCTGGGCGTGGCCATCGCGGTCGAGTTCACCGGCCCGCTGGCGGTGGCGGTGTTCACGTCGCGCCGGCGCATGGATTTCGTGTGGATCGCACTGGCCGCGGGCGGGCTGGCGCTGCTGCTGCCGCTGGACCGCGCCGCGGTCGCGCTCGACTGGCGCGGGATCGTGCTGGCGCTGTGCGCCGGCGTGTGCTGGGCCGTGTACATCCTGGCCGGCAAGCGGGCCGGCATGCGGCATGGGCCCGCCGCGTCGGCCTGCGGCATGTGGATCGGCGTGCTGGTGGCCGCGCCGTTCGGGTTCTACCAGGCCGGCGCCGCCATCCTGTCGCCGCACGTGCTGGCGCTGGGCCTGGGCGTGGCCATCGTTTCCAGCGCGATTCCCTATTCGCTTGAAATGGTGGCGCTGCGCCGGCTGCCGGCCAGCACGTTCAGCATCCTGCTGAGCGCGGAGCCGGCGTTCGGCGCGCTGATGGGCCTTGCGCTGCTGGGCGAACGGCTGGCGTGGAACCAGTGGGCCGCCATCGGCGCCATCATCGCCGCATCCGTCGGCGCGGCGACGAGCAGCCGGTTCGCCGCGAAGTGACGGGTTGACGCGATCAGCTAGCCGGCGTGGCCGGCTTGAACTGTTCGCGGCGGTCGCACCGTTCCTGGAAAGCCTTGCGCACGGCTTCGTCGGCGATCTTGCCGATCTCGGCGGACGTGCATGTGGCATCCGTCATTGTCATCTGCTGTGCCGTCAGTTGCGGGTCGACCTTGCTGCTGCAGCCAGCCAGCAGCATGGCCACGGCGCACAGGGCGCCAATCGTTTTGAAGTGGTTCATCGTCGTTCCATTCCGGAAGTGAGTGGGTTCCATCATTCGACCTGTTCCGGCGCGCGGCCGATCGGCTGGTCCATGTTGGCAAGGTACCACGTCAGCGCCGACATCACGGCCACGTGCCGCTTCAGGTACTCCGGGTCGACCTTGTCGAACGTGTCGGCCGGGGTATGGTGATAATTGAAATAAACGCTCGAGTCGACCAGCGGCGTGAACGACGGCACGCCGTCCGCTTCCATCGCGTGCAGGTCGCCGGCGCCGATCACGTCGCGGCGCTGCAGCACGCCCGCGCCGATCGGCACCAGCGAGGCCTGCAGCGGCGCGAACAGCTTTTCATATTGCGGGCGGATGCCGGCCTGCACGCCAAACGTGCGGCCCGCCACGCCGCCATCGCTTTCGATCGCGGCGAACTGCTTGTCCAGCGTGGCCTTGTTCGCCATGTGGTAGGTGTCGCCGCCACGGCCGCCATTTTCCTCGTTCATCCAGGCGATCATGCGGATCGTGCGGCGCGGTTTCAGATTCAGCTTCTTCAGCGTTTCCAGCACGCCCATCGACGCGGTAACGCCGGTGGCGTCGTCATGCGCGCCGGTTGCCAGGTCCCACGAATCGAGGTGGCCGGACACGATGACGACTTCGTCGGCCTTGTCCGTGCCCGGCAGGTCGGCGATCACGTTGTAGCTGTCGGCATCGGGCAGGGTTTGCGGCGTGAGCACCAGTTTCATCGCGACCGGGCCGCGCTTGCTCAGGCGGGCGATCAGCATGGCGTCTTCCGCCGTCACGGAGGCGGCGGGAATGCGCTTGCCGTCCTTCAGGCCCGTGGTGCCGGTGTGCGTGAGGCGATAATCGGCGCCACCGACGGCGCGCACCAGCGCGGCGGCCGCGCCCAGGTCGGCCGCCAGCGCCGGGCCGCGGGTGCGGAAGGCGGAACCGCGGCGATAGGCCGGGCCACCCAGGCCCGCATCGGCCATGCCCTGGTCGAACGCCACGTCGAACAGCACGATCTTGCCCTTGATCTCGGCGGCGCGGGCTTTCAGTTCATCGAGATCGCGCACGATGATCACGGGTGCCGTCAGGCCTTGCGCCGGTGTGGCGCCGGAGCCGCCCAGCGCCGTCAGCACGATGTTTTGCACCACGCCCTGCGGGCGGCCCGCGTAATCGACCAGTTGCGCCTTTTCCTCGCCGCGCACCCAGTGCGGCACCTTCACCGGCTGCAGCGTGACCTTCGCGCCCAGCTTGCGCATCGTGTCGGCCACCTGCTGCACGGCCGCCGCCGCGCCCGCCGATCCGGACAGGCGCGGGCCGATCAGGTCCGTCATGTCTTCCAGCTTTTCATAGGCCCAGTTGCTGCCCATCGCCGTATCGCGGATCTTGCCCAGGGTGGCAGCATCGTTGGCGCTGGCGGCATGGGTAAAGGTGGTGGCAAGCAGGCCGGAAGCGAAAAGACTCGCGGCGATGGCGGTGAGGACGGGATTGCGGATATTCATGCGATGGATCCGGAATAAGGTTCGAGGAAGCAGGACGATATCATTTGACAATGTTGTAAAGCAACTTATAACTGAGCTACCAAACCAGAATGCCTGACAAAGCCTTCAGGGCAAGGCGCGCCGTCGAAGACAGTACGCTTGTACGGCAAGACGGTGCAACGCAGCCATGGAGGTTTGCCAGACGTTCCAAAGCGCTTGTTTGACCTTGCGGTTTTCCTCGCATAGCATGTGACAATGCTGAAAGGACCCCTCTGCACCGTGCGGCACCTGCTGAACACGGACCTGAACACGTTCATCGCGCTCGTGAACGACCTGCCATCGCGCGGGGATTATTTTTCCAGCCAGTTCAAGTCGCCGGAAACGATGCGCAAGGAATTTGTCCAGCATGGCTTCGTGACCGACGACAGCGAACTGTTCGTCGTCGAAGACGCGTACCGGCACATCGTCGGCGTCATCAGCCATTTCAAGAGCCGCACGCCAACCACGCGCGAGATCGGCTACCGGCTGTTCGACATGGCCCTCGCCGGCCAGGGCTACACGACCGACGCGCTGCGCATGGTGACGGATCACCTGTTTCGCGTGCACACGTGGCACCGGCTCGAGCTGCTGGTGGCGCCGGGCAATGTCGCTTCCATGCGCGTGGCGCAAAAGTGCGGCTTTACCGGGGAAGGCGTGTTGCGCGAGGCATTCTTCATCAATGGCCGCTACCAGGATGTGCAGGTTCTGAGCCTGTTACGGCACGAGTGGGAGCGGCTGCAGGCGCCCCCTCGGGACGGAAATCTGTAACACGCCTGTTACCTGCCCGGATGACTTTGTAAGAATCTGTGTATTGACTGGCAATTCCGTACGGACCAGATAAAGTACACCTACATCAAACGGCAGACATCATTTCGGTGACGCCGGGCATAATATGGGGGAAATATCATGTTCATCAAAAAAATCATCGGAGTTGTCCTGCTGGGTGCCGCTGTGACGACATCGTCCGCCGCCCTTGCCGCCGGCGACCGTGCCTTCAATACCGCCGCCGGCGCCGTCGTCGGTGCCGCCCTCGGCAGCCAGACCGGCAATGGCACGACCGGCACCGTGGTCGGTGGCGTGGTTGGTGGCCTGGTCGGCAATGCCATCAGCTCGAAGGACCGCGACCGCCACGAGCGCGAGTACTACCCCCGCGAGCGCGTGTATGTGCAGCAGCGGCCGGTGTATGTCGAGCGCCGCGTGGTGCACGAATACCGTGACGGCCACCGTGGCCGCGGCCATGGCAAGGGCCATCGCAAGCACCACCATCATCACCACGACTGATCCTGGATCAGGATTGCAAAAAGCCCGGCCGATGCCGGGTTTTTCATTTCTTGCCCGGCCGATGCCGGGCCAGTTACTCGTGCCAGGTTGGCAGCGTGAATGCACCGCCCCCAAGTGTATACAGGGCCACCTGGCCGTTCGCCAGCGAATAGCGGAAGAAGTCGTCCCGCGACAGGTCTGCCAGCAAGGCCCGGATGACCTTGGCGACGAAGCCGTGCGCCACCAGCACGACACTGCGGCCGGCAAAGTCGCGCTGCACGATCGCCAGGCCGCGGGCAACCCGCTCGAAGACGGCCCGGATGGTTTCCCCGCCCGTCGGCGCCGCATCCCACCGGCGCGTGATGTCCTGTTCCCACAGTGCGGGATAGGCGGCCCGCGCCTCTTCCCGCGTCAAGCCCTCGTAGACACCGACTTCGCGTTCGGCGAATTCCCCGATCGTCACCACGGGCAGCGACCATGCCGCCGCGAGCACCCCGGCCGTCTGCCTCGCACGCAGTTTCGGCGAGCAGACGAGGACATCGGCGCGCCCTGCCAGCACGCCCGCCAGCGCCGCCGCCTGCCGCAAGCCGTCTTCGTCGAGCGGCGGGTCGAGCGCACCCAGGTAACGGTCCTGGGCATTGAAGATGGTGCGGCCATGGCGGATGACGAACAGGGATGTTTGCATCAACTGCCTCGATCGCGCTGCACGATGTGCGCCGGATGCGGCCCGTCGCCCGCCAGCGCGTCGCGCAGCGCCGCGGGCCGTATTTCCAGGCCATCCAGCGCCGACCTTGAGAACCACCGGAATTCGAGGTGCCGCTCACCCTCGATGCCCGCATGGCTGCGCGCCTTGTCCAGCAGCGCCGACCCTGGCCGCAACGTCACGTCGAAATACAGGCCTACTTCGTGATATGGGCGATCGCCCAGCGCAAAGAAATTTTCCACGACATGCAGCAGGGCCCCGCATTCGACCGCTTCACCGATCTCCTCCTCGAATTCCCTCGCCACACATGCACTGGCCTCCTCCCCCGCCTCGACGCGGCCGCCGGGCAGCGCCCAGACAGTGTCGCCGACCGGGCGGTGCAGCAGCACGCAACCGTCGTCGATGACGATCCCGGCCGCGCGCAGCCGGAAGCGGTGACCAGGAAAGTCGACCGAAATCATGGATATGCCGTTTCAATGTCAATGGGTTGATATGGAACGGCGTCGCCGTTCACCCGGTAGTGCGGGGCAAGCATCCACCATCGCGGGCAAGGTGGTCAATGCCCCGAGGCCCGATTCCGGCCGGATCACGGTCGAATATTTACGCATATGCTCATCCGCCGCGCGCATGACGACGCCGGCACTTGCCTTTTCCCCCTCCCCCGCTAGCCGGCATCGGACCATCCGATACCGACACCATGCCAGCTTGCGACACCACCATTGCCCTCGCCAGGGGCCACTACCGCCTGCGGGAGCAGGTCGGCGGTTCCGTGTATGGCACGATCTGGCGCGCGACATCGATCAAGTCAGCGGCATCGAACCATGCCGGGGTGCCGGACGTGGCGCTGAAGTTCGTGAACGCGGAGCAGATGGCGCGGGCGTTGCCGGCGCAGCAGGAACGCTGGATCGCCAGCGCGCGCAATGAGATCGCCTTCCTCGAAGCGCTGCAGCCATGGGATGGCCGGCATATCGTGCGCCTCGTCGACACGGGCTGGCACGATGGCTTGCCCGTGCTGGCGCTCGAGCTGATGAGTGGCGACCTGGGGCGGCACGTGGCGCGCCGCCGCGCACAGGGCGATGCGCCGGCGCTGCCCGAGGTGCTGGACTGGATCGGCCAGTTGAACGGGGCACTGGCGAAGGTGCACCAGCATGGCTGGCGCTACCTGGACCTGAAACCGGCGAACGTGCTGGTGGATGCCGCGACCGGCACGGTCAAGCTGGCCGACTTCGGCACCAACCGCGCACTGGCTATGGCGCAGGCGCACAGCTACTGCGGCACGGCGAACTGGCAGGCGCCGGAACAGTTCTTCCCCGCGCCCGGGGGCGGCTATGCGACAGGGCGCCATAGCGATTACTTCGCGCTCGGCGCACTGACCTTCTTTCTCGTGACAGGGACGGCGCTGCGCTGGTGCACCGCGTGCGGCGACGCCTACCGCCAGCACCTGTCCGATGGCGCCCGCACCATGCTCGATGCCGGCCCGCTGCCGCCCGTGCTGGCCGATGACGACGTGGCGGCCTTTATCGATGCGGTGCCGGCCGCGGCACGGGTGCCGGCGCTGCACCTGCTGACAGGGCTGCTGGCGCGCGCACCGGATGAGCGCCCGCGCAACGCCTTGCACATCAGCCGGATGATCGACGCGGTGCGCGCCGGCCTGGGCGGCCGCGCGGCGCTGGTGCGCAGCTGCGCCGCCATGCTGGAGGGACGACTGTGAGCGCCCTGAAGGGTCGACACCTGTTGCTCGCCCTGTTGGCGGCACTGTTCGCGCTCCAGCTCATCGCGCTGCTGCGCGCGCCGGCCGCGTGGCTGCCCGCCACTGTCACGATCCGCCTCGACCGGCCCGGCACGGTAACGGTCAATGCCGCGCAGCTCGGCGCCGTGGGCGCAGCCGGCACGCGGCTTACCGTCAGCCGGGATGCCGGGGGCGCGTGGCGGCTGCGCGCGGCGGGCCCGGCCCGGCCGCTGCTGCGCCGCGCCACTGGCGATGAACGACTAGGTACGGTCGACACGACAGGGCTGCGGACGTTCCGCGTCGGTCCCCGTGTTTTCACCGTGTTTTCCGCCCCGGCGGGCAGCCTGGCGTTCACCGATGGCGCAACGCGCTGGACCTTCGACGGCGCCACGGTCCACCGCGACGGCAGGCCGCAGCCGCCATGTCCGGGGGCACCGTGGTCCGCGCACGTGGCGGCGCTGTGGAACGACCTCGCGCCCTCCGTGCTGCGCATTGCACGGCCGCTGGTCTTCGGCGGCAACCTGCACTGCGGGAACCGGGTCGGCGTGGCCGGCGTCGATGGCGGCGGCGCCCGGGTGGCGCGCGGTTCCGACGGCATGGTGCTCGCCGGCGGCACCGCACCGGTGAACGCCGGCGATGCGAACCTGCGCGACGACGAACGCGGGCTGGAAGGCGTGCAGGCGATGACGCTCGGCCGCACTCGTTATGACGTGTCGCTCGATGGCGCCGCGCTAGCCCTGGCCCCTGCACGGCGGGTGGCACTGTACGCGGCGCCCGACATGGCGCTGCCGGCGCCAGTGGCGTGGCAATGGCGGCAACGCAGCCTGTGGCAAGGCGGCCCGGTGCCATGGACACTCGCCGCCGCCGCGGCGCTGGCGCTGCTGGCCGTGGCCCGCGCCAGGCCGGAACCCGCCCGGCGGCGCGGCAATATCCTCGGTCCCCTGGCTGGTGCGCGCCGCGCACGCTCCACCTTGTCCGGCCTCGGGCGGCACCTGCGCGCTCCTGCCGCCGCGCTGGTGTTTGCCGCCGGTTGCACCGCCCTCCTGCTGGAACGGGGCGGCGCTGCCGTTACCACTACCCTGCCGGCGGGCTGCTCGCTGCTCCTTGCCGCCTGCGCGGTGGGTCTCTGGCTGGTGCAGCCCGGCCGCCTGCCAGCGGCCGTCGGCGCGGCGCTGCTGCTGGCCGGCACCGGCCTCGTATGCCAGCTGAACCTGGGCCTGGCGGGCATGGATACCGGCTGGCTGCGTTATTACGGCAAGACCGCCGCGCTGCTGGCCATCGGCAGCGGCGCGGTCGCCCTCTGGCGCCTTTCCCCGTGGGCGCGGCTGGCGATCTCGCAGCGCCGCATCGAATGGCTGCTGGCCGGCGCTGCCGGCGGTACCTTGCTGCTGCTTGGCGCGCAAGTGCTGTGGGGCGACGAAACCGGCGTGTTCGACGTCCAGCCGGTGGAGGCGGCCAAGTTCGTGCTCACCTTGCTGACGGCGCACTGCGTTGCACTGCGGATGGGCTGGCGCGCCGACCATGGCAAGCAGCCGGGCCATGGCGCGCGCTGGCTGCGCCTGGCCGCGCCGGCGCTGCTGTTCATCGCGCTGCTCGGTTGCGCGCTGGTGCAGGTCGACGATTATTCGCCGCTGATCCTGCTGCTGCTGTGGGCCGGCGCCATGATGCTGGCCTATGCGCTGGCGGCGCGCCGCTGGGTGGCGGCCGCCCTGGTGGGCTGCGCGGCGCTGGCCGCCATCGCCGGCGTGACGGCGCTGCGTACCGGTGACCCGGGCCGGCTGCCGGCCACCTTCTACGGCGACCGCTTCCAGGTGTGGCTGGAGCCCGGCCGGCATCCGCATACCGGCCAGCAGGTGCAGCAAGGCGCGGCCGCGATCGCCGCCGGCGGCTGGCTGGGCACGGACGGCATGCTGGGGCTCGCCTCGCTCGGCCATGCCGGCGGCGCCGTGATGGCGCTGCCGGCCGTGCAGGACGATTTCGCGCCATCGTTCCTGCTGCACCGGCACGGCCTGCTGGCGGCGCTGCTGCTGTGGTGCGCGCAGGCCGCGCTGGTGACGGGGCTGCTGGTCGCCGCCGTGCGTTGCGGGCGGGCCGGCACCGCCGCACGCGGCTTCCACCAGGCCTGGCTGCTGCGCCTGCGGGCGTTCACGCTGTGCGGTGGCGGCGCGTTCGTGGCCGGGCACCTGCTGCTGTCATGGGGCACGAACCTGGCGATCCTGCCCGTGATGGGACAGCCGATGAGCTTCCTGTCCGCGGGTGGCAGCCACCTGCTGTTTTTCCTCCTCCCCCTGCTAGGCATGTCTGCCGGTTCATCACAGGAGTAAACCATGCCGATCTATGTCCAACACGAAGTCCTGGGCCGCATTCCCGACGTATTCAACGCGGAGGCGATCTGGCAGGCGCCGGGGCTGGCCCTGTTCGCGCGCCGCCCGCTGCTGCGCGACCTGCTGGAACGCTGCCCCCGCGAACAGCGCGGCAGGGCCGCGACGCGCTGCTTCACGCACGTGACGCTGCGGCTGCCGCAGGAAGATGTCGACGACGACTACCACCTCACCCGAGGCAACCGGGCGCGCGACCTGGCGCAGACGCTGGCCACGCTGCACCAGAAGGACTTCGGCGACCTGCTCGGCGCCGACCAGGTGCGCTACCACGTGACCGGCGCCGACGACCTGCAACCCGGCGAGATCGAGGTGCGCTTCGGCCATGCCGTCTACCTGCCCGGGCCGGACGAGAAGGTGCTGTTCCACGTGAGCGCGTCTACCGATTCGGCGGTGTGGAAGCCTGTCTGCCCCGTCTACCCGGACCAGCGGCTGGCCGTGATCGATGAAGCCAGCGCACCCGGCTGGCCGTTCGGCGCGGTGGGCACGCTGTTGCTGATCAACGATGGCCCGGATGCCCAGCCGACCTTGCAGGTGCGCCCGAAGGACGCGCTGGAATGCCGGCGCGAGGAAGGCCGGAGCGGCCAGGCGACCTACGTCGTCACCCGCAAGGGCGACCCGCAGGGCAGGCGCCTGCTGCTGAAGGTCGAACGGGCCGGTGGCGCACCGGAAGCGCGACCGCTCATGCAGCCACTTATGCAGCCAAGCGCGCAACCGCTCATGCAACCAGAAATGCGACCGGACACGCAGCCGATGATGCAGCCGGTGGGCCGGCCCGCGGTCTGGCAATCGCGGCCGCAGGCCGCGCCGGTCCGCGGGCGCGCCGGCATCGGTGTCCAAGCCGCGGTGGACGATGGTACCGCCCTGCCCCAGGCCGTGGCGGCGCGCGCAGCGGCGGTTGGCGGCCAGACCGATGCAACGTTCGCGCCCGGCACGCGCCAGCGGCTGGTGCTGGCCGCGCTGGCGCTGCCCCGGCTGAGCCGTTATCGCGGCACGGGCGCCGCGGCGTTGTCGGTGCCGTTCGACCGCGCGCTCGCCGTCACCGCCCAGGCCGACCGTGCCCGCGACAACGGCGCATGCGGCGCGGCCGACGGCGCGCTGACGCTCGTCGTGGATGCCGACGATACGTTGCACGCAGTGACCGCGGCGGGCCGGGAACGCATTGCCCTGCCGGCAACCTTCGCGCCGGTCGGGGAACGCAAGCTGCACGTGCAGGCGGTGCCACGGCAACTGGCCGAGCGCTATTGCGCACTCGTCGCGCTGCCGGTGCCGGTGGCCGTTCCCGTCACGCAGGGCAGCTTCGGTCGCGGCACGCCGGACCTGGCGGCGCTGCGCGTGCTCGACGTGCCCGGCCTGCTGGCGAGGGACGGTGCCACCGCGCCCGACACGCCGGACCGCCTTGGCCTGTCGCGCGCCGCGTTCGCGTTCGATGCGGGGCCGCAAGGCCTGTCGATCACGCGGCAGTCCGCCACGCAGGCGCTGTACCACCTCGACGCGGCACTGGGCTTCGTGGGCATCATCGATGGCGCCGCCAGCGAAGGCGTGGCGGGCAATGCGCCGTTCATGCTGCCGCCGGGGCACCACGTGGTGGCGGGCCATTACGTGCTGCGCTTCGACGCCTGAGGAGCCGCCGATGTCGTTCACCGATTATCACGGTATCGCCGCTTACGGGCTGGCGCTGGCGTTCACGCTGGTACTGGCAGCGTTCCTTACGCCGGCGCGCTGGTGGCGGCGGCCGACCGCGCGCGGCGTCGCCATCCTCGGCACCGGAACGTGGGCGTTCGGCGCACTGCTGCTGCATCTCGTCGCGCCGCCGATGGCGGGCGCCGTGCAAACTGACGTGCCGATGCAACAGGCGGCATCGTCTTTGCCGGCGAACGTGCCGGCCGCCGGGCAGCCCTACCGTGTCCACCGCGACCTGAACGTGCGCGACGCGGCCGGTGTCGGCGCGGCGCGGATGGCGGTGGTGCCAGCCGGCGCGGTCGTCACGCCGACCGGCGCGCGCCACGGCGACTGGTGGCAGATCCGCTATGACGGCGCGGGCAGCGCACAGGCCACGCGAACGGGATGGGCCAGCAGCCTGTGGCTGCGCAGCGCGGCCGAGCAGTGACGGGAGGTTTTCGACAAGGTTGAGCAATCGCTACGGGGGCCGTGGGCCGGGCCGGCATGCGCGGGAATACGGGGCAAAAAGCACTGCTGTTCGGGGTAACGCCGAGTTGCCAACAGGATGCAAAAGCGCGTAAAGTCTCACTTGTCCCACCCCTGGCCCTCCATGAATACTTGCCGCAACACCGATCACCCGCACTGCACCTTCTGGGTCGCGCCGGGTCAGCACGCCTGCGAAGCTGGCCACGACCAGCCCGCGGAGGCATCGGAACCGGCTGGCGCTGCGCCAGGCGCGCCATCGGAAGCAGCGTCGAGCTACGAGCTGCTGGCCGCCATGCGCAATGCGCGCGGCCCACAGGCCGATGTCCGGAGCGCGCCCGTGGCACCTTCGCATTCGACCGGCAACTACGCTTCGCCGATCCGCGTGCGGCCGCAGTTGCACATCAGCGGCTTCGATCCGCGCGCGGCCGGCGGCCGCCAGACGCTCAAGATGGAACTGCGCGGCATGCCGGGCGACTGCGCGCCGCAGCTGGCGATCCGGCTGTCGTCGGAACTGATCCGCAACGGCGTGTCGGACCAGCGCTTCGTGCGCGCCGTCGATGGCGACTGGCGCCCCGTATTCGCCGAATTCTCGTCGCGCGACCGCGAACATGGCCAGTACCAGATCCATGCCGAGGTGCTCAGCCAGCATCCGGGCCAGGCCGGCCGCAAGTGGGAATGCACATTTGTCATCCTGGTGCCGCGGCTCGATGCCACGCTCACCGAGATCCACCGCATCTTCCTGTCCACGCACAAGAACGTGCGCGTGATGGCGGATGACGCGTCGATCGCCCGTGTCTCGGGCATGGGCGCCGACAGCATGGATATCGACGTCACGGCGCGCAATGCCGGCATCGCCCACGTGGACCTGGGCGCAGCGGATGGCAAGGGCGGCAAGGTCGACCTGGGCTTTTCCACCATCGCGTGGGATGAGGACCTGATCGAGATCGACATGCCGCATGCCGGCCCGTCGCACCCGCATCCGAGCCACGCCGCCACGTTCGTCAACGCGGCACCGGAAGCCGGCGCCCAGCGCCACGTGCGCCTGTTCGCGCTGGAGGAATGCGTGTTCGGCCGCATGGAGATCGTCGACCCGGAAGCGAACGTGCTGCTCAACCACTATGGCGCCGATGGCATCGACAGCGCCGGGCTGACGCGTCGCCTGTCCGGCCGGCACGCGGTGATCCGCCGCGGCACGCAGGGCTTTGAAATCGAGGACGTGTCCCGCTATGGCCTGCTGCTGGACGGCGTCTGGCCCGGCAAGCACAAGCCGGTGCCGCTGCGCCTGGGCATGAAGATCGAGCTTTCCGCCAGCATCAAGGGCATCGTCATCCTCGAGGTGACGGCGCTGATGCCGCATGGCGTGGTCCTGCACCGCATCGACGAGGGCGCGCACGCCGAATGCTTCGTCGTGCTGGCGCCGGACACGCATCCCGGCTATCCGCTGCGTCGCATGCAGGCGGCGCCGGTGGCCGCCACGCTGCCACCGCTGTTCCACCACGACGGCGGCTTCTGGCACCTGGACGCGGTGACCGGCAAGGAAACCGCGCTGGGGCCGCAGGCGCAACTGGACAAGCTGAGCCGCGTGCCAGGGCACACCCGGTTTGCCGCGGACCCGTATCCGGAGACTTACATCATCCGCACCGGCGCCATGGGCGCCGCGACAGTGGCCGGGGAAATGCATACCGCCTGACGGTAGGGCTGCCAATTGGAGTAGAAGCTCAACTTTTGCGATGATGTTCGGACGCTTGGTGTCGGACATTTTTTCCGGGCGCTTTATCCGGAAAATGTGTCGGACACCGGTTTTAGCTTAGGAAATCGGCAACATCATGCGAAAACCGGTGTCCGACACCGAAAAGGCGGTGTCCGACACCAGACCGCCGCCGCTGCTGACGCATCACCTACTACAAACCAAGCGGCGTCAGGGCCTTTGGTTTAGTCTGGCGCAAAAACCTGCTGCGCCAGGTTGTCGACGGTGACCGGGCTGTCGAAGAACGTCACGGTGGGATCGGTACCGTATTTGTCGGCGACGAAGGCCCGCCACGCTTCCGTGTACAACGCTTCGGCTTCGGCCCGCGAATTCCACAGGTAGACGCCACCGGCGGTTCCCCCATCCTCGGACAATACGTAATGCTTCTTTAACAGCCCGGGCACACCCTGGTACGTGGGCGCCGTGCCGAGGAAGATGCGCCGGGCTTCCTCCGGGGTGATCGGCTGCGGCAACCTGAACGCGGTGATGGCGATGATCATGTCGGCCTCCTTGCCGGTGAGCTTTTGGAGCTCGATGAACTTACAGATAGGTGCCCTGCGGCTTCGGCCGGTTCGGCAGCGGGATCCGTTCCGTTTCGCCCGGCACCTTGTCGAAACGGTCCGCCTCCCAGTCGTCCGCCGCCTGCGCCAGGCGTTCCTTCGAGGACGACACGAAGTTCCAGAACATGGAGCGGTGTCCGTCCAGTGGCGCGCCGCCGATGACGACGAAGCGCGCGCCGGCCGCCGACGTGACACGCGGTGCGCCCGACGCGTCCAGCAGCGCCATCGCATTCGCGGCGACGGCGATGCCATCGACTTCCACGCTGCCGGTGACCGGGTAGATCGCCGCTTCGGCGGGCAGCGCATGCAGCGTGAGTTCCCGGCCGGGCTCCAGCGCCACGTCGAGGTACAGCGTTTCCATGTACGTCGGCACCGGCGACGTTTGCCCGAACGCCGAACCGATCAGCACGCGCACCGTGGCGCCGTCGACGGACAGTTCGGGAATAGCGGATGCCGGCGTGTGCGAGAAATTCGGTTCGTCTTCCTCGTTCGCGCGCGGCAGCGCGGCCCACAATTGCAGGCCATGCATGCGGTGCGGGTGGCCCTTCAGGTCGACCGGCGCGCGCTCGGAGTGGACGATGCCGCGGCCGGCCGTCATCCAGTTGATGGCGCCCGGTTCGATGCGCTGGTACGTGCCGATGCTGTCGCGGTGATCCATCGCGCCCTCGAACAGGTACGTGACCGTGGCCAGCCCGATGTGCGGGTGCGGGCGCACGTCGTGGTTGGCATCGAGCGGCACGTCGAGCGGGCCGAAATGGTCGAAGAAGATGAACGGGCCGACGGCCTGCTTGATGACCGATGGCAGGTAGCGGCGCACGATGAAGCCGCCGCCCAGGTCCTTGTCGTGGCCCTTGATCAGGTGCGCGATGTTCATGTCTTACCCCAGCGTGGTGGTTACTTCGGTCGTCACGGCCGTCATCAGCTTGTGCACGGGGCACTTCTCGGCCACGGAAAGCAGCTCGGCCCGCTGCGCCTCGGACAGGTCGCCGGCCAGGTGCAGCGTGACGGCCAGGCGGTAGGTACCCTTCCGTTCTTCGCTGTCGTCGCGCACGGTCGAGACCTGGATGTCGTCGACGGGGATGTTCTTGCGCTTCGCATACCACAGCACCGTCAGCGCCTTGCACGAGGACAGCGCCGCGTCGTACAGGTCGTGCGGCGATGGGCCGGCATCCGCGCCGCCCTCTTCCTGCGACACGTCGGCCGGAATCAGGTGGTTACGCACGTGGACGATGTGGCGCATCGGTTGGGTGGCATCGCGGCGGACGGTAATGGTCATGCTGTTCCTTGCGGGAGGTTGAACTTCGTGCAATGTACACCTTTTCAGGGCCGCCTGCCCATCACCGAAAAGATGGACCCGCCAGGCACTACCCGAGCTTGCGCGCCACCCTGAAGCCCACCACATCGTTGGCCAGCAATGCCGAAAACCCGTTGCGCACGGCCGAGCGCACGTAGCGCGGCGGATACAGCCAGGCGCCGCCGCGCACCATGCGGCGGTCCGGGTCGCTGGCCACGTCGGCCGACTCCAGCCATTCGCTGCCGTCGAGCGGCGCGCCTTCGTAGTCGTCGTGCGCCACGTCCTGCGTCCATTCCCAGACATTGCCGTGCATGTCGTACAGGCCCCACCCGTTCGGCGGGAAGCTGCCCACCTTGCTGGTACCCCCGCGCAGTTCGCCGCGCACGCCGTCACCGAAGGTGAAGTGGCCGTCGTAGTTGGCCTGTTCGGTGCTGATCGTGTCGCCGAACGAAAACGCGGTGCGCGTGCCGGCGCGGCACGCGTATTCCCACTCGGCCTCGCTGGGCAGCCGGTACAGGGCGCCCGTCATCATCGACAGCCAGCGCACGTATTGCTGTGCGTCGTGCCAGCTGACGTTGACGACCGGGTGCCAGTCGTCCTGCTCGAAGCCGGGCGATGCCCAGTCGGCGCCGAGCGGCGATTCCCACGCCGTGGCGCGCACGAAGCGGCGCCACTCGCCCACCGTCACCGGATAGCGGCCCAGCGCGAACGAGCGCTCGATCGCTACCCAGTGCGTCGGCAACTCGCGCGCGAGCCATGACGGTTGCGAGCCGGCCTTGCGCGCCAGCACGTGCTCGTGTTCGGTGCCGCCCATCTGGAAGCGGCCCGTCGGGATCAGCACCAGGTCCGGGCCCACGGCGCTGCCGTCCCGGAACCGGTCGCGCAGCACGCCGCTGGGGTCCGCCACCGGGCTGGCCGCCGTCGGCATCAGCGCCGCCAGTTCGGCCGCGTTGCGGGCCGCCTGGTCGCGGCGGGCCCGTTCCTGTTCCGCCTTGTAGGCCGCCTGCGCCTTCAGGAGCGTGGCCTTGCGCTGTCGTTCTTCCTCGATGGCGCGGGCCTTGGCGGCATCGGCTTCGCGGCGCGCCAGCAATTGCTGGCGCAACTGTTCCTTGCGCGCCTGCGCCGCCGCTTCCGCTTCCAGCCGGCGCTGCCGTTCCAGTTCGCGGCGCGCTTCATCCTCGCGCAGTTTCCTCACCGCCGCGGCCTGTGCCTCGGCGCGGCGCCGTGCCGCCAGCGCCTGCTCCTGCTGCACCTCCTGCTGCATCGCCAGGCGCCGCTGTTCCTGGGCCTCGGCGGCACGGGCCTGCTCCATCGCGCGCTGCTCGGCGTGCAGGCGTTCCTGCGCTTCCTTCAGCTGGGCGCGCTGGCGTTCGTGCTCGCGCCGCTCGGCGGCCAGCTGGGCCGCGGCAGCCTGCGCTGCCAGCTCTTCCGGCGACGGGCCGGCGGCGCGGCGCAGCGCGTCGAGCAGCGCCGTCACGCTGTCGCAGCGCTCCTCGTGGTCGAACGCGAAACCGCGCTGCAGCACCTGCCATTGCGCGTCATTCAGTCCCGGGGGCTGGGCGACCGCCACCTGCGCGGAGCGGCCGTCATCGAACGGCAGCGCGCCGGACAGCATCTGGTAGATCATCACCGCCACCGCGTAGACGTCCAGCTTTGGCGTTGGCGCGGCCTGCGAGGTGCCGATTTCCGGTGCCCGGTAGCCCGCCGTGCCGGCATTCGGCACGGCGGGCAGGCCGGCGCCGCCATCGCGCGAACGGGCGGCGATGCCGAAGTCGAGCAGCTTGATGTCGCCCTGCGTGGTGAGGAACACATTGCCGGGCTTGAGGTCGCGGTGCACGAGGCGGTGCCGCTCCCACGCGTATTGCAGGGCGCTGGCGACGGGGCGCAGGAGGCGCTCCACCTCGCCGAATGGCACGGGGCCGTGCTCGGCGAGCCACGCGTCGAGGTCCTGCCCGTCCAGGCATTCCATGATGATGAAGTAACTGGCCGTGGCCGGGTCCTGTGCCCATTCGTAGACGCGCACGATGTTGTCATGCGCCAGCCGGCGCGCCTGCGTGGCTTCTTCCACCAGCAGGCGGGCGTGGGCCGGGCTTTGCGTCAGTTGCGGCGGCAGGATCTTGACGGCCACCTGTTCGCTGTGGCCCAGTTCCGCATGCGTGGCCAGGTCGGTGGCCTGCCACACCTGGCCCATGCCGCCCATGCCGATCAGCCGCTCGATCCGGTAACGGCGGTGCTGCGGGCCGATTTCCTGGCCAGCCATGAGGCCCAGCTCGGTGCCCGGGCGTGCCTGCCCCGGCGATGCCGGCGCCTGCATTGCGGACGCCTGCAATGCAGATGCTTGCGGCGGCGCGGTGGCGCCGGGCGTGTACTCGGCGTCGAGGATCGCGTTCTTGCGCCGCTCGAATTCTTCCGCGGAGAGCAGTCCGTCGTCATGGAGGGCGCGCAGTTCGCGGATTTTTTCCCTTGCCGTCTGCATCGATATGCTGCCGTTCCTTCAGCGCCGCAGCGGCACGCCGCATTCCGCACAGAATTTCACACCCGGCTGATTCGCCGGTACCGGATGGCCGTTCACGCAGGCCGAGGGCCCTGCCGGCTGCGCCGGCGCATGGTGGTGATGCACCGGCGCACCCGCCTGCGCGACACCGACGCCCAGCTGCATCTGCGATGCCAGCGCATTGGCGTGGCTGGCGTTCTGCAGCTTCAGCAGCTCGAGCTGGTGCTGGCGGTCCTTGTCCTGCTGCGCATCGGTGCGGGCCCGTTCTTCCGCCACGCCCTGCTGCGCCATCCGCATCGCTTCGAGCGGGCTCACGCTGTTCTCGGCGCCCACCACCAGCGCCAGCGCCTGCAGCTGGTCGGCGCCCATGCCGGCCTGCGTCTGCACTTTCAGCAGTTGCGCCAGCGCCTGCGCATTGGCGGTGGGCGCCAGCGCCACCTTGCCCGTGTCGGACAGGTTGCCGATCGTGCCGATGCGCTCGATCTCGATACGCGCCAGCTCGGCGGCATGGGCCTGCTGTGCCACCAGGGTCTCGTAGGCCGTGCGGGCACGGGCATAGCGCTCCTCGCGCTCCAGTTCCATGCGGCGCAGTTCCTGCTGCCATTGCGCCTCGTGCTCGCGCAGCTTCAACGCCAGCCGGCTTTCCTCGGCCTCGTGCGCGATCGCGTGCGCCTGGCGCTGGGCGATGCCGTCGGCCTCGATCGTGCGCAGCAGCTTCTCGTGCTGGGCGATCGCCTCGAGGCTGGCGCCGCCGCGGCGCAACTCCTCGAGCCGCGCGGCGATGCCGGCCACTTCGACCTGCGACGACGCATCCTTCACGGCCTCGCCGCGCGCCAGCTCGCGCCCTTTCGCCATGTGCAGTTCTTCTTCCCATTCGCGCATGCGCTCGGCCTCGCGCCGGCGCGCCAGGTTGGCCAGCGCCACGGCCTGCGTGCGGCCCTCATGGTGCGCCGCCTCGATCTCGGCCTCGCGGCGCTGCGCCTCGAGGTGGGCACGCTGCAGGCGCTGCGTTTCGGCGCGGCGCCGGCCCTCGTCCTCGATGGCAAGCGCCGCGTCCATCTGGTTGCGGATCTGCTGCACGTGCAGCTGGTGCGTAAAGCGCTGCTTCGCCAGCGCGCGCTGTTCCACCGCTTCCTGCTGCGCCACTTCCAGCTCGGTACGCATGCGGATCTGGGCCAGCCGCCGCACATGTTCCCAGTCGGCCGCCTCGCCGGAGCGCGCCCCGGCCGACCTGGCCAGCTCATGTTCCAGCTCCGCGGCGGCCGCGCCGGCGCCCCGCTCGAGCGCCGCCTCGCGCGTACGCGACTCGACGATGCGGGCGTACAGGTCGATCTCGCGGGCACGGATCGCCTGCAGCCGTTCCGCTTCGCGCAGCGCCAGCTCGGCATTGTCCACGGACGCCTCCTGCCGCAGCTCGGCGCGCCGGTAGTTGTTGCGCGCCTGCTGTTCCGCGCGGGCCAGTTCGCGCCACGCTTCCTCGTCATACAGCTCGTCGAGGTGCTTTGCGTGCTCGAGCTGCACGTGGCGCTCGTCCGCCACCAGCCACAGGCTGCCCACGCGCGCGCGGTTGGCATCGTATTTGTCGTGGCGCAGCTGCAGCGTTTCCACCTGCACGGCGGCCAGCCCGAACTCGGCCAGGCGCAGCTTCAGCGCCGACTGCAGCCGCTCATCGAGCTGCGCGCGCAGGTCGGGATTGGCGCTCATTTCGCGGATCGACCGGGCGCCGACGAATTCGGCGGCGATCTGCCACACGGATTGCTGCAGCAGTTCCTGCAGGTGGCGCGTGGTGACGGTGCCGGGCGCCGTCATGAAATGCTGGGCGAACGCGGCCACGTGCTCGACCTTGATGCCGATGGTGAAGCTGGCGTTCACGGCCAGGTGCTCGGCGGTATGCAGGTCGGCCAGGTTGAACGTGACCGGCAGCGGCATGGTGCGGGTCACGAGTATCTCCGCATGCTGGTCGCGCAGCAGGTTGTTCAGGCGCTGGAAAAACCCTTCCAGTTCGTATTCGCCCTGCGGTACCTCGGTGGCCGTGCTGCCTTGCAGGATGTAAGCGCGCGTGGTGGGCGGCACGCGCAGCGTTTTCGTGAAGATGCCCGACAGTTCGCGCACGCCGAAGTACACCGCCAGCTCGTCGGCGGCGGGAACCCAGCGATTGTCGAGCATGACCGGCTCGCTGCGCGGCGCGCCCAGCGACAGGCCGCATTGCGCGCAATAGCCTGCCGCACCGTTGCGTTGTCCGCAGCGCGGGCACTTCGTGCCACCGATACCGAACATCTTGAACATGTCTCCTCCGATTTTCACCATGAGCTCCAGCCGATTTTAACAGGGGCCGGGGCCTGGCCCGACGCACAGCGCCCATGTTCGGGTTTCATGGCAGGCCGATATGCTCGACGCACGCGCATGAAGCCCCCCTGGCCCGCAGCGCCTCGCGCCAGCCCGGCGGCAAGGCGTCGCGCCATGCGTGCGGCAGCAGCACCCGGTCGCCGGCATGGGCCTCGGCCAGGATCAGCGCCAGCTTGGCATCGCGCCCCGCCACGGCCTCGACCTGGCCGGCGTGCCATGCCGCCGAGCAGCCGGTGGCGATCAGCCGGCCGCGCGGCACGAAGTCTCGGCCCCGGGCCAGGCGGTCGGCCATCACCAGCGCCAGCTGGTAGGAGTCGCCGGTGAAGCGCGGCTCCCCGAAGCGCACGGCGGTGCGCCAGCGGCCCAGGGCGCGGCCATCGAAATGCCGGGCGCCGGCCAGCGCGCCCCGCACGGCCAGTTGCATGGCCGCGTCCACGCCCGGCACCGCGATCGTGTCTTCCTCGTCGACCGGCCCTTGCGCTTCACTCTCCGTGCCGTCCAGTGGACTGACCGCGACCTCCACCCATGCCAGCGTATCGTTGATGCCGCCGCTGTGCAGCGGGAACCAGCAGCGCACCGACGATACGGCCGCGCCGGGGTCGGCGTGCCCGGTCAGCGCGCCGAGATGCGGCAGGCCGGAACCGCCGAGCAACGGCGCCATTCCGGCGGGCAACGCAGCCGGCGCATCGTGCCCGTCGACGCGGCCCAGGTGCCAGGCATCCGACCAGCCCAGCGCGCAAGGTGGCGCCGTGGACGCCGGCGGTTGCCATGCGCCGCGCGCCATCCGGTCCGCGAGGACGGCGGCCAGTTCCCAATTCCGTTCGCCCTCTCCCGGGATGCCGTCGATGCCCAGCACCACCTGCACCCGGCTGTCGAGCCGCACTTCGGTCAGGCGCGCCAGCCGCACGGCTTGCGCCATGCGCTCGCCCAGCGCCGGTGCGCCGGGCACCGCGCACTTGACGTCGGCCCGGTTGGCGCGCGGGCGCACGGTGGCGGTCACGGCCAGCACGCGGCCGTCGCGAAGCACCGTCTGGCACGTCGCCATGTCGTTCTTGCCGTTCACAGCGCCGGCTCCCGGCGCTCTTCGGCGGCATGGCCGCGGCGTGCCGCCAGGTGGCAGGCCAGGTTCGCCAGGATGCGGTCCAGGTCATCGCCGCCGGTGCCCGTCTGCACCTGCATTTGTGCCAGCGCCGCCCACAGCTCGTCCAGCGCCTGCACGGCGGCCGCGCTGGCCTGCGCAAGGCGGCGCTGCTCGTCCGCTGCGCGCGCCTGGCCGGGGGCCAGCCACGCCAGCGCGGGCATCGTGTTCACGTCCAGCGCCGCCAGCGCGAGTTGGCGCAGGTGCGCCTGCCGGGCCGCGAAGGCTGGTGCCGGCAGCAGCCGCAAGGCGCGCGACGCGTCGGGCAATTCGAGGAACAGGCGGCGCAGCGCGGCGGCATCGTCCAGCTTTGCCGCCGGCGCCGGGGCTGCCAGCCAGGGTGCCGGCGATACCGGTTCCGGCAAAGGCGGTGCCGGCATGGGCGCGGCGCGGCGGCGCAGCACGGCCGCGAAATCCACGTCGTCCAGCTCGACGGGCACGCAATCGTCCACCGTCACGCCAAACCGCATGTACAGCAACTCGTCCAGCCCGCCGCGGAACGCGTTCCACTCATCGAGCGACGCGCAGGGAGGCAGTTCCAGCGTGCCCTGGTCCAGCGCCGCGCGCAGCGCCGTTTCGATGCGCCCGGCAAGATCGGCCAGCCCCAGGCTGGCGCCCTGCCCGGCCACTTCGCTGAACAGGAACAGGTCGAAGCGCTGCCGGACCAGGCGCGGATCGGGCAGGTCGACGACGAACGCCAGCCGCAGGCCGATCTCCGGCGCGGCGGCGAACGGCACCAGCCCGACCGCGTGCGGGCCGGGCTGGAACCACCATGCCGTTTCGCCCTTGCCGGCGGCGGCCAACTTGCCGCCCTGCGCGGCCGGGCGGCGCGCCTGCCCATCCGCGCCGAACACGATGACGCTGGCGCCAGGCGGCACAGGCGCGCCATCGCAGCGCGCCGCGATGGGGGTGTGCTCCTCCCGCAGCGGAGGCTCGCGTTTCATCGCCACGTTCATTCGACGGCCGTCACGGCGAACGTGGCGCCGTGTTGCTGGAAGTGGCCCGCCGGCGCCGCCGCGAACGGCCACCGGCGTTCACACTCGCCATCGGCGTCGAGCCGGCCCTGCAGCACGATGGCGCCGGCGCCATCCGTCACGCGCAGCAACGCGCGTTCGCGCAGCAGCGTGGCGGCGTGCGGCGCCGCCGCGTCCAGCGCCAGCACGACCTGCCAGCCATCGCCGGCGTCTATGAAATGCAGCGTCCACATGCGGTCGTCCGTCGACAGCGCCGATAGTGCGTCGCTGTCGGCCGCGCGCAGCATGCCGGTCGACGATTGCCATGCGCCGCGGCGGTGCGCCAGCGCCAGGTGGCGGAAACGCCGCAGCGTGACGGGCGAGCCGTTCAGCGCCTGCAGTTCGCCCGGGCTCAGGGGCCGGCTGCCGTCCAGCGCCGCCAGCAGCGTGGCATCGGCCAGCATCAGCCGGTCGCCCGGCACGGCACGCGCCAGCAACAGCCGTTCGCGCAACCTGGCTTCAAGGTTCATCATCTTCTCCAATGGGGCGTGCGCCACCGTTTTTGCCATCGCTTTTGCCATCATTAGTGCCGAACAACAGGTCGAGGGCCGCGTTGCGCCGCTTGCGCAGCGTGGGCACGGACATGCCGCCCCGCTGCGCGAGCCGCTGCAACGTGGGCAGTTCGCCCGTCTCCCCGTCGAGCCAGTCGTCGGGATAGCTGTCGTCCGCGGGGCCCAGCAGTTTCAGGCAGACGGCCAGCCGCACCGGCAGCGCGAGGCTGTCGAGCGTTGCCATGGCCGCCGCACGGCCCGGCAAGGCATCATAGCCGGGGGCGCCGGAAACTTCCTCGTTATCGGCCTCGTCTTCCCCGGGCGGCGGCAGGATGCGATCGTCCGCGCCACTTTCATGTACTTCGTTCGCGACCCGGTCCAGGTCTTCCAGCCACGCCGCGGCATCCTCGCTGTCGTGCCGCCAGCCGTCGCCATCGCGGTTGCCGGACAATTCCTCGTAACCGCCGATTTCGGCCAGCATCGCGGCGATCTTTTCCGGACTGTTGCGCAGGCTCGCGAAGCGCTTCGATTTCGTGTGCAGCGGCCCCGGCGCACCGCCGAAGCGTTCCAGCGTGGCGCTCCAGTTGATCACCCACGCGGCCTTGCACTGCCCGATCGATCGCAGCTGGCGCACTTCGATCGGCAGGCCTTCCGGCTCCCGGCCCAGGATCGCCGCCACCTGCTGCGCGGTGGCGGGCCAGCCGGCGAAGACCTGCGCAATCGCCGCATAAGCCATGTCGAGCATGCGGTACGTGTAGATGCGGTTCGGCGTGCACGGCTGGCCGGTGGCGGCCACGTAGTTGTCCGCGTCGACCTTGTCGCGCAGCGTGGCGTACATGTCGTTGACCTTCTTGCGCAGCAGCGCGTCGCCAGCCGCATGCTGCCAGAACGGACCGGCTTTCGCATGCTCGGCGGCCACCGCGGCCGCGAACGCGGCAAAATACGCGGGCTGGGCCTGCAGTTCGCACAATAGCGCGAACGCCAGGTCGCCCACGCTGTCGCCATAGCTGTTGCCGGCGGCAATGCCGCGCAGCGACCCGCCGGCGCCGCGCAGCGCATGCGCCACCACGTCCGTGTACCAGTCCAGCATTCCCGCATGGCGGGCCGGCTCGAGCAGGTGCGCCAGCTCGCACTGCCGGAATGCCACGAGCGACGCATGGCCGAGCAGCTTCCTCACCTGTTCCCAACCCGGTTCCTGGTAGCGCGTTCCTGGCAGCCTCATGGCGTTGACATGGCAAATCGATCGTTCGCCATCATGACATGGCTGAGCGGCGCGCATTCACGCGTGGATGCCCCGGTTTACCCCTTTGTTTGCGCCTTTCTTACCGTTTCCCTCCGTCCCGGCCGGCCAGTGCGCCCAGCAGCGCGGCCACGGCCGGCGCCGCGTGATCGCCGCCCGTGCCGCCCGAATGGCTGGCGTAGGCGGCAAAGGCAAGCCGGTGGCGCTGGCCCGGCAGGCTACCCGGTTCCAGCCAGCCCGTGAACCAGACCGTGGCCGTGTCGTCCCCCGTGGGGGCGGTGCCCGTCTTGCCATACAGGCCGCCGCGCACGGACCGTGGCAAGCCGTGGAACGCGCCGGCCGCCGTACCGGCATCGATCACGCCCTTCATGCCGGCGCGGAGCCGGTCGAGCCGCACGTCGAGCTTTTCGGCGGAGGGCGGCGCGGCGGCATGCCCGTCCAGTTCCAGCAGCAGCCGCGGCGCGACCGTGGCGCCCTGCCCGATCGCGGCCGCCGCCAGCGCCATCTGCAGCGGCGTCGCCTGCATCCGCAAGCCGATGCTCATCTGGCGCAACTCGTGGCGCGTGTGGATCGGGTCGATGCGCGCCGGCGTGGCCTGCAGGACATCGTAGTCGTTCCAGCGGAAATCCGGCGGCAGCAGCCCGCCATCGAGCCGCAGCGGGCGTTCGAAGCCGAGCCGGCGCGCCGCGGCCAGGATTGGCCGGGCGCCATCGAGCGCCCCCGCTTCGAGCGGCTGGACGGCCGGCGCGCCGCCTTCGGCGCGGCCGAAGAGCGTGCGGTCGGACAGTTCGCCCGTCCAGGCGAACCACGTGTTCAGGCTATGGGCCAGCGCCTGGGCCAGGCCGAGCCGCCCGCCCTGTGCGCGGCGGTCGATGCCCTGTTCGCGGTAGTTCGTCACCGTGGCGCCCTGCCCGGCGGCCGGATACGTGGCGGCGCCCGTGGCGAAATCGAAGCCGCGCCCGCGCGCCAGCGCGTTGATGGCCGGCAGCGGCAGGCCGGCCAGCAAGGCATCGAGCTGGCGGTCATCGCGGGCAGCCAGTTCCAGGCCCAGCGCGCTGACGACCTTGAACGTGGAACCGGGGCTGTGGTGGGCGCCGCCGTCGTGCTGCCATGCGGGCAGGCGCAGCGGGCTGCCGGCCGGATTGGCACGGTCCAGCGCGCGCGCCTCCAGCCAGTTGCCGGCGTCCACGCGGGGCTGGCCTGCGCCGGCGGCGGCCAGGATGTCGCCGTTTTCCGCATCGAGCACGACGAAGCCGGCCCGCCGCCGCGGCGGTACCGGCATGCCGCCTTCGCAGCGGCCATCCCGCCACGCGCCCCGGCGCTGGGCCACGCAGTCGAGCACCCGCTGCGCCAGTGCCTGCAGCGGCAGGTCGAGCGACAGGCGCGCGCGGGCGCCGCCCTGGCCCGCCCGCGCCAGCATGCCGGCGATGCCTGTTTCATGGTCCGCCGCAAGCCCCAGCAGCGGGGCCAGGCCGGCCGTCGTGGCGCCAGCAGTGGCCGAGTCGCCCGCCCACAGCGGCGTGCCGTTGCGGTCGGCGACCAGCATCGGGCCCGCGCTGCCGGGCGCCGCTGCCGCTGCCGCCGGCACCGGATGCGGCGACGTCAGCGGCAGCGGTTGCCAGACAATGCGGTTCGCCACGACGCGCAGGTGCCGGTACTGGCGATCGCCCGGCCGTTCCAGTGCGCGCGCATCGAGGGGCGCCACCGTCAGCACGATGCGCCGCGCCCCCGGATGCGGCTGCAGGCGCAGGTGCCGAACATCGTCCGGCGCCGCGCAGGCGCGCCCGTCGCAGGCGGCGCGCGCTTCGACCGTGGCACCGTCCACCCGGGCCAGGTGCCCCGCCAGCAGCAAGGTCACCGTCCCGCGGCCGGTCGCCGGCTGCGGCAGGTCCAGCGACAGGCGGCCCATGGCGGCACCGTCCGGCATCGATGCGAGCCGTGTCCATGGCTGCCAGCCCTGCGGCAGCGCGGCAAACAGGCGGGCTGCCTGTGGCGGCGCGGCGTCCGTCACCGGACCGTCGGCGTGCCAGCGGTACGCATCGTCGTTGCGCGTGCGCCAGGCCAGCAGGATGCGCTCGCTGTTGTACAGCGCGACCTGCTGGCGCAGGTAACTGCCGTCCGCCTGGCGGTACAGGCGGCGCAGCAGCTTCAATGCCGTGTCGTCGATGGCCACGTGGCGCCACGCGCCGAGGTCGGTCGCGCGCTGCCGCGCGGGCGCCGCGCGCCACGCCGGCAGATCCTGCGGTGCCAGCAGGATGGCGCCATCGTCCCCGAGCCGAAGAAGGCCGCGGGCCTGCAATGCCGTAAACAGCGATTCGTCTTCCAGCACCGGCGCCGGCGTGGCGGGCACCGTATAGCGGCCGGGCGCCAGCCATGCCGTGGCGCTGGCGCCATGCGCGCCGAACGCGGTGACTTGCGCCCTGCCGTGCTGCGCAGCGTCACGCCCGGGAGCGGGCGCATACAGGCGCGCCACCAGTTCGCCGGCGCCGGCACATGCGGCGCCCGGCCGGCGCACCAGCTGCAAGGCGCCGCCGGGCCAGGCCAGCCAGCCCTCGTCGCGCAGCGCCGCCTTGCCGGCCGCACCGTGGACGATGCCTTCGCCGCCATCGCCGAGCCATCGCGCCGGCCCGCCCGTCCATGCCAGTTGCAGCGGCAGGCCCGCATTGCCGGCCAGTTGCACTTTCGGCATCGCCACCGTCGTTGCCGATGCCGGCGCCACCAGCAATACGTTGCGCACCGCCAGGGCCGGGCCGGCGGCGCGCTCCCAGCGCGCCACGTCGGCGAAACGATATCCCAGCCGTACCCGCAGCGGTTGGCCCGCTGGACACAGGTCGATCCGCACCGGGGGCCCCGGCTGCATGCGGCTCGCGACAGCAATTCCGCCGCCCGGCCGCGGCAGCAGGACGACGCCGGGCGTGGCCGCCACGTCGAATGTCGCGCCGGGCACGATGGGTTGCAGCGCCGCCGCCGCGCGCAGCGCATCGGCGCCCGCCGGCGTCGCTGGCGCCATCGCGCCCAGCCGCTGGGCGTTCACACCCAGCACCGCGGCACCCAGCAGCACGAACGCCGCCACCAGGACAGGCGTCCACGGTACCGTGCGGGGGCCGCGCAGGTTCCCGGCACGGCGCCACGCGCGGTGGCGATGCTCGGCAAATTCCCTGAACGATGCGGTTGACGGTTGGGCCATGCCGGCCGCTAGCCGGGGGAGATGGAAAGGCGCGTTCGCGCTGGCGGAAACAGCCTTGCAACATGTTGGAAACATGGCGGAAACATGTCGGCCCGACCCTGCGTCATTTGTAAGAATCTGAAATCGCTTTTTGCCCTGGAGGCCGCGCACGCTATAGTGGTTTCAACGGGGGGCGACGGACGCCCGACACGGATAACAGATCGACACCATGCGGAGAACCACCATGATCAGGAATTCATTCATTGCAGCGGCCGCCATCGCCCTCGGCGCCGCCGCGTTCATGCCTACGCAGGCGATCGCGCAAGTCGGCGTCAACATCGTCATCGGTTCGGCACCGCCCCCCGTGCGCTGGGAAGCGCAACCGGCACCACGCCGCGGTTATGTCTGGGCACCCGGTTACTGGGACTGGAACGGCCATCGCCATGTGTGGGTCGGCGGCCGCTACCTGGCGGAACGCCCGGGCTACGCCTACGCATCGCCACGCTGGGTGGAATACGGCGGCGGCTGGCGCTATGAACAGGCCCGCTGGAACCGCCACGGACCGCGCGGCGATCTCGATCGCGACGGCGTGTCGAACCGCTTCGACCGCGACCGCGATGGCGACGGCCGGCCGAACTGGGCGGACCGCGATCCGAACCATTACAACCGTAACAGGGACCGTGGTTATGACCGCGGCTGGGATCGCGGCCATGACCGCGGCTGGGACCGGGACCGCGGCCAAGCCTACTATGGCCACGGCCCGCGCCGCGACCAGGACCGCGACGGCGTGCCGAACCGCTATGACCGCGACCGCGATGGCGACGGTGTACCGAACCGTTACGACCACCGTCCGGAAAATCCGCATCGCCGCTAGGCGATTGATGACAAAGGCGCCTGCGGCGCCTTTTTTTCGCCCGAGGGGGGCTACGATCGGCGCTACAATCGGCAATTTCGCCGCCGATGACCGCTCCCCCCTTCACTCCCCGCGCCCTCGCCCAGGCCCGCGCCGCCGCCGAAAAGCTGGCGCGCCGGCCGGTACCGCCATCGCCGTCCGCCTGGCGCGGCTGGTTCGATGGCTCGGCCACGCCGAATCCCGGCCGCCTCGGTATCGGCGCACTGCTGCTGGGCCCCGGTGGCGAACGGATCGAGATCAGCCGCCGTGCCGGCGAAGGCAGCAGCGGCGATGCCGAGTACCTGGCGCTGATCGCGCTGCTGGAAACCGCGGTGGAAACGGGGATACGCGAACTGGCCGCCTATGGCGACAGCCAGGTGGTGGTGCAGGATGTGCTGATGGGCGAGGTGCCCGGAGCGAAAGGACTCGAAGCGCACCGCGCGCGGGTGCTGGCCTTGATGGCGCGGCTGGACCGGGTGGCGGTGCGCTGGCTGCCGCGGCACCGCAACGGTGACGCGGACGCATTGTCGCAGCGGGCCATTGCCGCCTAGTGCGAAGACGGGCGGCCCGGCGCCGTGGGCTCATCCGACATGCCGCCGGAAAGCTGGTGGGCCGCTAGCGCAGGGCTGCGGCCGGCAAGCGCCGCGCCGCATGGGCCGCCACTGCCACTGCCGCTGGCGTGGCTCCGGTGTTGAACACGCTGACCACCTCGGCAAGCGCACTGGCCTGCTGCTGCATGGATTCGGCGGCCGCCGCGGATTCCTCGACCAGCGCGGCGTTCTGCTGCGTGACCGCGTCCATCTGCACGATCGCGCCATTCACTTCCTCGATCCCGGCGCCCTGTTCGACGCTGGCGGCGGTGATTTCGCCGATCACGTCGGAGACGCGTCGGACGCTGGCCACGATCTCATCCATGCTGCTGCCGGCCTGCGCGACGAGGCGGCTGCCTTCGGCCACTTCGGCAACGGAGTCGCCGATCAGTTCCTTGATTTCCCTTGCCGCCGTGGCGCTGCGCTGCGCCAGGTTGCGCACCTCGCTGGCCACCACGGCGAAGCCGCGTCCCTGCTCGCCGGCGCGCGCCGCCTCGACGGCCGCATTCAGCGCCAGGATGTTGGTCTGGAAAGCAATGCTGTCGATCGTGCCGATGATGTCGACGATTTTCTTCGACGCCGTATCGATGGAGGTCATCCGGCCCACTACCTGCTGGACGACGTCGCCGCCCCGGGCCGCGGCGCTGGCCGCAGCCGCGGCCATGCCATTGGCCTGGCGCGCGTTGTCGGCATTGGTGCGCACGGTGGACGTCAGCTCTTCCATCGAGGACGCGGTTTCTTCCAGTGCGCCGGCCTGCTGCTCCGTCCGGGCCGACAGATCGTGGTTGCCCGCCGCGATCTCGGCCGAGGCCACCTTGATATTCTCGGTACCGTCGCGCACCCTGGTCACGATATTGAACAGCGCCTGGTTCATCTCGCCCAGCGCGCGCAGCAATCTGCCGGTTTCGTCGTCGCTGCCCGCTTCGATGCGGCCGGTCAGGTCGCCGGAAGCGACCCGTGTCGCGGCATCGACCGCCTGGCGCAGCGGGCGCGTGATGCCCACCGTCAGCCACCAGGCGCTGGCCGACCCGAATACCAGCGCGGCCAGCGCCAGCGCGATCACGATGGTGCGGCTGCGTTCGTTGATCTGGCCGATTTCGGCAGCGGTTTCGTCAATCTGGGCGCGTTCGAGCTTCAGCAGGTCCTTGACCATTTCCTGGTATTTCGCGGCGCCAGGCACGAACACGGTCTCGAAAACCTTCCCTGCCTCGTCCAGCTGGCCGGCGGCTTTCAGCTTTGCCACCTCGTCGCGGGAGCCCAGGTAGATCTTGCGCTGTTCCATGATGCCCGCAAAGAGTGCCTTCTCGGCATCGGTGACGAGCAAGCCCTCGATTTTCTTTTGCAGGTCGGACGATGACGACGACGAACGCTTGCTCTCGTCGGCGAAGTAGCCCACCAGCGACGTGTCCGTGGACTTGGCGATCGCTGTCGTGCGGCGGATGGCACTGTCGATATTGCTGTACCAGTCGCTGATCATGCGCTCCTTCGCCAGGGGCGAAGCCATCATCGCGTGCGTGGCCTGCGCCACGTCGTTGAGCCGCCACAGCGCGATGGCGGAGATGACGATCGCCAGGGCGATCGTGACGGCAAAGCCCAGGCCCAGCCGTTTGCCGATGGGAAGGTTACGCAGGATATTCATGGCGGGTTCTCGTCAGGCCGCGAGGCGCTCGCCGAGGCCCATCTCCTCGCTCGACATCAGGCGGTCGATATCGACCAGGATCAGCATGCGCTCGTCGATGGTGCCCAGGCCGATGATGTGTTCCGTGTTCAGCGTCGAACCCAGGTCCGGCGTCGGCTTGATCTGGTCCGGCGTCAGCGTCGTCACGTCGGACACCGCGTCGACGACCATGCCCACCGTGCGGCCGCTGATGTTGAGGATGATGACGACCGTGAACGGGCCGTAATCCGGCGTACCGAGCGCGAAGCGGATGCGCATGTCGACGATCGGCACGATCACGCCGCGCAGGTTGATCACACCCTTCACATAGTCCGGCGCGCTGGCGATCTTGGTCGGCCCTTCGTAGTTGCGGATCTCGCTGACTTTCTGGATGTCGATGCCATATTCTTCCTTGCCCAGCGTGAAGGCGAGGTATTCGGCAGGATTGGTGGTGGCGGTGTCGGTCATTCTTGTTCCTGTTGGGCGCTGTATGGAGGCGGGTCAAGCCGAAATGTTACCGCAGGAAAAGTTTTGACGCACTAAAAATTCCGTAGGGCAACTCATCTAATCGCTGGAAAGTGCCTGAATTACCGCGAAAGCGTTTCATTCATGGCACAATGGGCGACTGCCGCACCGATTTGACCATGACAAAAACGACTTCATCTCTGGCCAGCTGGCACCCCAGGCTGGTCGCGCTTGCAACCGCCCTTCCCGAAACCGATGGCGCCCACGATACCAGCCACCTGCACCGTGTCTGGCGCAATGCCACCGGGCTGCTGCGCGATCACCCCGAAGCCGATGCGCTCGTGGTGATGGCCGCCTGCTACCTGCACGATCTCGTCAACCTGCCGAAGAACCACCCGGAACGCCATCTCGCCTCGCGCCAGGCCGCGCAGCAGGCGACGCGCGACCTGGCCGGCGCCGGATTCCCGGATGCACTCCTGCCCGGCGTGGCGCACGCCATCGAGACGCACAGCTTTTCGGCCGGCCTGGCGCCGGCAACGATCGAGGCGAAGATCGTGCAGGATGCGGACCGGCTCGACGCGCTGGGCGCCGTGGGCCTGGCCCGCATGTTCTACACGGCGGGCCGCATGGGTTCCGCCCTGGCCCATGGCAGCGACCCGGCCGGCCTGGCGCGCCCGCTCGATGACAAGGCGTATTCGCTCGACCACATCGCCGTCAAGCTGGCCACGCTGCCTGCCACGATGCAGACCGCCGCCGGCCGGCGCATCGGCGAGGAACGCCTGCGTGCGCTGGTGGCGTTCCGCGACCAGTTCGTGGACGAATGGGCCGCACCGGCCTGATTCCGTGACATTGCCATTCGCCCGCCTGCTGCTTGCAACGTCGCTCGGCATCACTGCCCAGTGGGCGCATGCCGACGGCCAGGGCCATGTGCGCGCCCTGCGCGAGCGCACCGATATCGTGATCCGCGCCGACCACACGGTGGAACAGACGGTCGACTACACGTGGCGTGCCGTCGACGCGACCGGTGCCGGCACGCTCGGCCAGCAATACGTCAACTGGGATGCGCGCCGCCAGACGATGGAACTGCTGGCCGCCGAGACCATTCCCGCCAGCGGCGCACCGATCCCCGTGGACCCGTCGGCCATCCAGGTGCAGGACGGCATCCTGGGCGGCGTATCGTTTCCGGAAAAACGCCTGCTGCAGGTGACGTTCCCGCAGCTGGCTGCCGGCGACGCCATCCGCCTGCGCTACCGGCTCGTGCAGAAGGTGCCGGAACTGCCGGGGGGCATGTCGCACGTGATGTTCCTGCAGGACGACGTGATCCGCGACGATACTGAAATCACGGTGCGCTATCCGCGCGCGCTGCCGCTGAAAGTGGCGCAGTACGGCCTGGCGCCGGCGCACGGACAGCCCGCTGCCGCCACCGACGGTACCGACGCCAACGCCAACGCAAGCGGCACGCTGCGCTGGCGCTACCGCAGCACGGCTACCGGCACGGCCGAGCCGAACGCCGCCAATGGCTGGGCGCGCACGCCGCACCTGATGCTGTCCACGTTCGCGGGCTGGCAGGCCATCGCCGATGCCTACGAACAGGGGGCGGCGCCGAAGTCCGCCGCCACGCCGGCGATTCGCGCGCTGGCCGATGAAGTGGCCGGCAAGGCCGCCGATCCAAAGGAGGCCGCGCGCCTGCTGTACGACTGGGTGCGCGCCAACGTGCGCTACGTGGCCAACTACGTGGGCGACGGCGGCTGGGTGCCGAACGATGCGGGCACCGTGCTGCAGCGTCGCTACGGCGACTGCAAGGACCACGTGGCGCTGCTCGAAGCATTGCTGGCGGCGCGCGGCATCGCCGCATCGCCCGTGCTGCTGCGTGCCGATGGCGAAAACTTCACCCTGCCCGACATTCCCGTGATGTGGTTCGACCATGCGATCACCTATGTGCCGGAGCTGGACCTGTACCTTGATTCGACCGACGATGCGATGCCGTTCGGCCTGCTGCCCGACAACGATGCCGGCAAGCCCGCGCTGGCCACCCGGCTGGCACCGGCGCAGCGCCGCACTCCGCTGCCGGAAGCGCAGGCGTTTCGCGTCGAGCGCAAGGTGACGTTGCGGGTGGCGCTGGACGGATCGGCCGAACGCGTCACCGACATCGTCGGCCACGGCCGCAATGCCGTCGCCGTGCGCCAGTTCATCGACAGCGTGGACGCCGGCGGCATGGCCGACTGGGTGCGCCGCACGATGGCATCGAACGGCTACGAGGGCGACGGCAGCCTGGAAGCGCTGCCGCAAGCGCAAGCCGGCGCGCTGGGCGTGCGCTTTACGGAACGCATCCGCAACTATGTCAGCCAGCCCGAAGCGGGCGTGCTGTCCTTCCTGCCCGGCATGAACGGGCCCGTACCGCTGGCCGGATTCGCCGGCCGCTTCACGGAACGCGAGCGGCAATACGACGCGCGCTGCGAACCATTTGCCGTGGAAGACGACATGACCATCGAACTGCCCGCCGCGATGCAGGTGCTGTATGTGCCGAAGAGCCTGTCGATCCGCCAGGATGGCCTGGACTACGATGCCACGTACTCGCGCGACGGCACCCGCTACCGCCTGGCGCGGCGCGTCGTCGCCGGCAACCCGCGCGGCTGGTGCACGCCGCAGGAATACCAGGCGCTGCGACCGGCCATGAACCGCATCAGCCGCGCCATGCATGGCCGCCTCGTGTTCGTGCTGGACGACACCGAGGTGGCGACGGCCACCGTGAAACCATGAAGGACGACACCGCCTCCCCCGCGGCCACCGCGCCCGTCAGCCTGAACTTCGTGCTGCTGTGCGTGTTCATCGACATGCTCGGCGTGGGCCTGATCATTCCCGTGCTGCCCGTGCTGGTGGGCGAATTCGTCGCCGCGCGCGAGCAGCAATCGCTGTGGTATGGCGTGCTGGGCGCCACGTTCGGCCTCGCCCAGTTCGTGTTCATGCCGATGCTGGGCGCCATCAGCGACAAGGTGGGCCGCCGGCCAGTGCTGCTGTATTCGATGGTGGGCATGTCGCTCAACTTCCTCGTCACCGCGCTGGCGCCCACGCTGGGCTGGCTGCTGGCCGGGCGCGTCATCGGCGGGATGTCGGCGGCCAGCATGTCGGTGGCGTCGGCCTATGCGTCGGACGTGTCGACGCCGGACAACCGGGCAAAAAGCTTCGGCAAGATCGGCGCGGCGTTCGGCATGGGCTTCATCGCCGGTCCCATGCTGGGCGGCATCCTGGGCGGCATCGACCTGCACCTGCCGTTCTACGTGGCGGCCGGCATGGCGGCCGCCAATTTCATCTATGGCTGGTTCTTCCTGCCCGAATCGCTGCCGCCCGGCCGGCGCGGCGCATTCCCCCTCCACAAGCTCAATCCACTGGGTGGCCTGATCAAGCTGTGGCGGCGCCACGAAACCCGCGGCCTGGTGGCCGTGTTCACGCTGGTGGCGCTGGCGCAGACGATGCTGCACACCACGTGGGTGCTGTACACCACGTTCCGCTTCGGCTGGTCCACCACGCAGAACGGCATCGCCCTGTTCTGCGTGGGCGTGGCCAACGTGATCGTGCAGGCCGGCCTGCTCGGCATGCTGATGAAGCGCTTCGGCGAGGTACGGCTTTCACTGCTGGGACTAGGCTCCGGTGCCGTCACCTACTTGCTGTACGGCCTGGCCACGCAGGGGTGGATGATGTATGTGCTCATCCTGTGCAACCTGCTGGCGTTCGCCGCCGGGCCAGCCCTGCAGGGCATCATCTCGAAGGCCGCGCCCGCGACGGAACAGGGCGAGCTGATGGGTTCCCTGCAGGCGATCAACAGCGTGGGCGTGGTCCTCATGCCGCTGCTGGGCGGCTTCCTCCTGGCGGAAGTGAGCCACCTGCCGCCCTCGGACTGGCGCATCGGCGTCACGTTCTTCGTCAGCGCCGTCATGCAGGTGGTGGCCATTCTCGTGGCACGGCGGTGGTTTCGGGATCATCATCGGGCGTTGTGACGTGATCCGGGCTTTATAGCCATCGTTATTCTGGTCTGGGCTTTCCCCAATGGTGGAATGGAGCGCGAATTTACCATCCAGCCCCGCCATGTCAATCTGGTTTTTGCTCCTGGGAGATTTTACGTGAAATTTTCAGCACGTCTCTTGCGCTCCGTGCTTGTTGGGGCATGGGCGGTCGGAATGGCGTTCCAATGTGCCGCCGAGCAAGCGCCGTCTGATGTTGAGGCGCTAATGAGCAACAACAGATGGAAGGAGGCATCGCGGGCAATTTTTCTGGAAGCAAAGTCCGCGAACAAATTTGAGTGGTCTATTCCGGCCGGACAGGCAAACGCCGGTTTCCTTGATGATGCCTTGGATACGATCGCCGGAATGCATCCAAACACGCAGTCGAGCGCACTTCTGGCTCTTGTTGCAGATGTTCCGTCAATTCCGCCGAAACGTTCGGTCGAGTTGGTTCAGCGAGCACTTGCGTTGGCCCGGACGATGTCTGGGAAATCAGCGAATTATATAAAGTCCGGGGAATTGGCCAAGGTTGCTTTATTCTATTCGAGGCAGAGAGCAGAGCCGGATGCAAAAACGATCTTTGAAGAAGCCCTGAAAGCAGCTGAAAAAGGAGCGGATGAAGATGATAGTGGCGGCTACAGGCAAATTTCAGAAGCGCTAGTGCGTGATCCGAAGGGTAGCCGGGACTGGATGGTTGTGCTTGTGGCCAAGCACCTTCAGCGGCAAGGGAAAAACGCCAATTCCGCGTTCGCGTACAGGGATTTGGCCGAAGTCGCCATTCGCCATACCAACCGTCAAATGGCATCGGAACTGATTGAGTCAGGAATTTCTGCGGCGAAAAACATCAGCCGAGAATCTATGCGGAAATCAGCTCTTGAAGGGTTGGCAAATGTTGCAGTCGAGGCGGGATACACAAAAGGGCTGCCCAAAACCTCTCCTTATACGCAGGCCATTCAAGAGGCGCGTGCAGGTAATCCACAAAGAGCCCTTGCTATTGCTTCTGCACTCTCTGAGAACTTGTACGTTGACCACGGGCAGGAGTTGCATAGGCGCGTTTTCGATGATGCCGTGAAAAGGGAGGACTTGAAAACGGCACTCTATCTTGGTGAGCATCCGATTCGGCCAGTTTCCTGGATACAGGCCAACGCGTGGAGACAGATTGCGGAATTGCAGGTTAAGAAGGGGACAAAACAGGATGCTGCTGGCAGCTATCTTCGGGCGTCACAAACAATCTCCGGCAGCCCGGAAGCGGTTCGTTACCTCGAGGAAGTCGAGACCACGCTGATTCTTGGAGGGTCCATGCGTCAGAACGGGTTCGAGGCACAAGGCCGAAAGACGACTCTTGGTGCAATAGCCATGATCGACTTGATTCCGGGGCGTCGAACCGATGACCGGGCAAGGGCCGCCACCTTACTTGCTGAAGCTCTTTGGCGCTATGGCATGTACTCCGAGGCGAAACAGCAAGCTCTTCGCGCCTACCGTGAAGCTAGCGGGTATAGCGACAAGAACGGGATGGAAAAAGCTCGCCTGCTTTCTGGACTAGGGCAAGCTGCTTCGACATTCATTACCAAGGCCAGTGACCAAAGAGGCGAACGCAATAACTCGAAGGCAACCAAATAGTGGTTGCGCGCCATTAGTCAGGAGCAATCGTTCGAAGATTGAGGGTAACGGAGCCTAATGACAAATTTAATTCTTGAAAAGTCCCATCGAGTTCCTCGGCATAACTTGGTGAGTCGAATCGCTTGTCGGGAAGGAGTTTCGATGGAACCTGAAGTAAAACGTGACTTGAAAGAGTTGCTGGACGTTCCCGAATCGGCGCTCTGGTATGAGTATGCGGCCGGGGCGGCACGCGACATCATTGAAGAAGAGCCAGAAGAGATACTGCGGTGGCTTCTTGATGAGTGCGCCGACTTCAACGCAAACATGCAAGAACACTTGGCTTATATCCTTTGTGACGAGCCAGGCTCGTTTGAGCATGAAATTCTCGTTCGATTGTCCAAGTCCGGCAATGAAGGCGTGGCCTGGAGAGCCAACGAGGCACTTAACTATTACCGATAAGCTTCAGGAAATGGTCTCCGAACTCGGCATTTCTAGATGGCCGGTTTGGGGTGGGAGCTGCGCTATACCGGACGGCATCAATCGTCAAAAGCGGACCTATTTGGCGACACAAGAGGGCTTATGCAAGTTACCGAAGAAGAGTGCTTGAAGATTGCGGAAGACTATCTATCGTCGCTTGCCGTTGAGTATCTGCGCCCTGGCCATACCGGGTTCAGGGATAGCTGTCGATGGGAAGCCATTTTCCGTATTCCGGAAGTGATGGACCCTGCGGTTGCAGCGGTAGACCCGCCTGATGTTCGCGTATGGGTAAGCCTCGTGGACCGTAAAGTCCAATGGATTCATCAGATGTAAACGTCTGGTATGGGGCAATGGCTCAATGACGAGTACTTCGAATTACTTTCAATCCCCGACTTGCCTGACTGCTATGCAGTCGCTTGCCGCCCCGGATAGCTTGCCTGGGGCGGCGTTGCAGTCGCCTCAATCGTTGTTCTGTCGATTGCTGCCGTCAGGCTGCGTGAGCCTGGACGCGGATTGAACGGTTCAGATCGCGAAGCGCGCCAGGATACAAGACGGGCCCGATGGCGTGGACGATTGATCGATATACTGATTCGGTGCCCGCATTGGGCAATAGCAAAATGCAAGGAACGGCAGTCATCGGTCAAAAGCGTTCATGGCACATCGGGAATGCTGTTCAGCGACATGTTCAAGCTCCCGGCATTCGGGCAAAACGGTTTGGAAAACAAGGCGGCGTGGATGGGTGGATTTTCAAATGAATTGCGTACTGCCAAGAGAACAGTGCGCATCTGTATCCTGATGGCGATGGTGCTGGTCGGACTGGGGATCAATGCGCTGGTTTCTGAACACGCCAGCCCATTTGGCCGGGGACTAAGCGGCATGCTTCGCCAGGTCCTGTTCACCCACTTTGGTGCGGCTGGCCTTGCTGCCCTGTGGATCGCGCTGGCAATGGTCCCGCTCTTTTTTGCACGGTTGATATGGCGTCACACGGCTCGTGCTCCCCGCGATCGCTGGTGGCGGAACTGATAAAAACTGCTGGCGCCATGGATTCCGACGGACCGGCCGTCGGAATCCATGAAAGGCGCACGCAATGGGGCGCGCCTGCGCGTCACGCGCTGTTCGTAAGCCACGTAAGCAGCACGGTAATCGTGGCGATCGACAGCACCGTCGAGACGAGGACGCTGCCCGCCACACCGTCCGCCTTGCGCCCGTACAGATTGGCCAGCATGAATGGCCCGGTACCTGTCGGCAGCGCGGCCAGGATCACGGCGATCGCCGTCAGCGCCGGTGGCAAGCGGAAAACCCAATGGGCTAGCACCCACGTGAGAAGCGGCTGGCCGACAAGCTTCAGCACGACCTGGATACCCAGGCCGGTCATATCGGGCCGCGCTCTTGGTTCCGCCAGGAACAGGCCGAGCGACACCAGCGCGCACGGGCTGGCCGCGCTGGCAAGCAGTGTCACGAAGCGCTCCGCCCCGGCAGGCAGGGGCGGCCCGGCGTATGCATACAGAGCCCCCAGCGCCGGCGCGACGAGCATCGGGTTCCTGGCCAGCGACGCGCCTACCCGGGCAAGGATCGCGCGTGTGCCGCCGGTGCCAAGGCCGAACTCGAGAACCGCCAGGGCCATCGCGAACAGGGCGCAGACGGTCAGGATGGCGGCAATCGTCACTGGCGTCATGCTGTCCGCACCGAACGCTGCCATACAGAGCGGAAAGCCGATAAAGCCCACGTTGGCGTAGGCGGCGTTCAAGCCTTCCAGGCTCGCGTCGGCCAGCGCGCCGCCGCGCAGCCGCCGCCAGGCCACGGTGCTCGCGAAGATGGCCGCGCTGGCCAGTCCGAAGGCGGCGATGAAGCCCGGCATATCGAGCTGCCGCCAGGTGGCGCGGCTCATGATCTGGAACAGCAGCGCCGGCATGGCAAGATGGACGACGAAATGGTTCATCTCGATTGCGGCGCCCGCCCCCATCCAGCCGGCCCGGCGCGCCAGCCAGCCCGCGCCGACCAGGCCGAAAACGGGCAGCACGACCGCGAACAGTACGGCCATGTCAGCCAGCCCAGCCGGCCAGGAACGACAGCAGTTCGGCATTCACGCGGCCCGGCTGCTCTTCCTGCGGCAGGTGGCCAGCCTGCGGAATCGAGACAGTGCGCAGGTCTTGCGCCATCTCCGCCCATACCGCTGCCATGTCGAACATCTTGCCGACGGCGTGGAAATCCTCGCCCCATAGCGCCAGCGTGGGACAGGCGATCTTCACGTGCGCATCCACCTTGTCCTGTGCCACGTCTTCGGCGATCGCGCGATAGTCCGACATCGCGCCGCGCAATGCGCCGGGGCGGCGGTACGCCGCCACGTAGTGCTCGAACGCAGCGCCCGAGATCGCCAGCGGGTCGTAGCACCAGTCGGAAAACAGGTGGCGCAGCCACAGGTCCTCGCGCCCGGCGATCAGCGCCTCCGGCAAGTCGGGCACCTGGTTGAAGATGAAGAACCAGTAGGCATTCGCCACCTCGGGGCTGAAGTCGCGGGCCACAATGCGGGTGGGCACGTTGTCCATTACCACGAGCCGGTCGAGCATGTCCGGATAGTCCTTGGCAAAGCGTGTCGCCACGCGCGCCCCGCGATCATGGCCGACCAGGGCGATCCTCGCGATGCGCAATTCGCGCAGCAACTCGCGCAGGTCGCGTGCCATGTTGCGCTTGTCGTACCCGCCGGCCGGCTTGTCCGTTTCGCCATAGCCGCGCAGGTCGGGGGCGATGACACGGAAGCGCTTGGCAAGCTCCGGCATCTGGAAGCGCCACGCAAAGCTGGTTTCCGGGAAGCCGTGCAGCAGCACCACCGGCGGCCCATCGCCGGCCTCGAGGTAGTGCTGGCGGATGCCGTTGGCCCGCAGGGTGTGATGCCTGACGTGGTGCGAAATGAAGTGATCCGGATCGATGCTCATGATGGTTCCTGGAAGGGTCGGATGAACAGCGATTACAGCAGGCCACGCCAGCATGCGCGCATGCCATCGGGCCAGCTATGCGACTCCCTTATCCGACACCCCCGGGCCATCCCGTTCGGCGGACGAAACCGCGGCAGTGGATGCCTAGAATCCATCAGGTCATCGCATTCGCGTCCACTGCTACCTGGAATACCTATGAGCGACCTTCACGATCCGCGGGCCGGGCATGCCGGCCCGCTCCCCGACGTCCAGCCCGGCGGACGCCGCGGCTTCCTGCGCGGCACGGCCACCGTGGCGCTGTCCTCCGTACTGCTGCCCTCGCAGGCTGCAGCATCCGGGCGGGAAACCCGGCAGGCACCCTTGCCAGCGGCAGCGTACCGCCCCGTGTATTTCACGCCGAACGAATGGGCCTTCATCCTGGCCGCGGTCGACCGCCTGATTCCGGACGACGGCAACGGCCCCGGTGGCGTGGCCGCCGGCGTGCCGGAATTTCTCGACAGGCAGATGGAGCTGCCCTACGGGCATGGCGCCTACTGGTACATGCAGGGGCCCTTCCACCCCGACAGCCCCGCAACGCTCGGCTACCAGTTGCGCCTGACCCCGCGCGAACTCTATCGTGCCGGCATCGCCGCCGCGGACCGGGCGAGCATGGCGCTGCATGGCACCGCATTTGCAGGGCTGCGTGCCAACCAGCGCGACACGCTGCTGGCGGCCCTGGAACAGGGCAGCATCCCCCGCGACGGCAGCCTGGCCGCCGCGTTCTTCGCACTGCTGCTGAAGAATACCCGTGAAGGCTTCTTCGCCGATCCGATGTATGGCGGCAATCGCGGCATGGTGGCGTGGAAGATGATCGGCTTCCCCGGTGCGCGGGCCGATTTCACCGACTGGATCGACCAGCCGGGCAAGCCGTATCCCTACGGCCCGGTGGCCATCGATGGTTCGACGGGTTCGATAAGGTCGACGGGAGGGAAGTCATGAGCACGCCCGCCCGCCACAAGCCCGTCGATGCCGTGATCATCGGCTTTGGCTGGACCGGCTCGATCATGGCCAAGGAGCTGACCGACGCCGGCCTCTCCGTCGTCGTGCTCGAACGGGGTCCGGCACGCGACACATCGCCCGATTTCGCCTACCCGCGCATTGCCGATGAGTTGAAGCACGCGATCCGTGGCGACCTGTGGCACCGCCTGTCCCGCGAAACCTTCACCGTGCGCCACAGGGTGGGCGACACCGCCGTGCCTTACCGGCAATATGGCTCGTTCGTGCTGGGCACGGGCACCGGCGGTGCCGGCGCGCACTGGAACGGCCAGCAATGGCGCGCCTCGCCGAACGACCTGCGCATCCGCAGCCTGTACGAGGAACGCTACGGCAGGAAATTCATCCCGGCCGACATGACGATCCAGGACTATGGCATCGGTTTCGACGAGCTGGAACCGCATTTCGACCATTTCGAGAAGGTCGCCGGCGTGGCCGGCACCGCCGGCAACCTGCACGGCACGATCCAGCCGGGCGGCAATCCGTTCGAAGGCGCGCGCAGCAGCGATTATCCGAACCGCCCCTTGCCGCCCATCCTCAGCTCGCAGCTGTTTGCCAACGCGGCGCGCGAGCTGGGTTACCGGCCCTTCCCGGTGCCCGCGGCAAACAGTACGACCGCCTACACCAACCCTTACGGCGTGCGCATGGGGCCGTGCAACCTGTGCGGTTTCTGCGAGGGGTTCGGCTGCTTCCTGTACTCGAAGGCGTCGCCGCAGACCACGATTCTGCCCGTGCTGAAAGGCCGCGCCAATCTGGAAGTGCGCCATGATGCCCACGTGACCCGCATCCTGCTCGACGCGGACCGCGAGCGGGCGACGGGCGTGCGCTACGTGGACGCCGCGGGTCGCGAAACGGACCAGCCCGCGTCGATGGTCGTCGTCGCGGCGTTCCAGTTGAACAGCGTGCGCCTGCTGCTGTTGTCCGGCATCGGCACGCCCTACGATCCGCGCACCGGCAAGGGTACCGTGGGCAAGAACTTCGCCTACCAGATGGTGAGCACCACTTCGGCCTTCTTTGGCGAGGAGGTGGCGATGAACCCGTTCGTGGGCGCCGGCGCCGCCGGCCAGCAGGCCATCGACGAATTCAACGCGGACCATTTCGACCACGCGGGCAAGGGCTTCGTCGGCGGCGCCATGATCTTTGCCGGCGCGACGGGCGGCCGCCCGATCGCACAGATGCCGTTGCCGCCGGACGCGCCCAGGTGGGGCAGCGGATGGAAAAGCGCGGTGCGCCGGCATTACGCCCACTCGAGCAGCGTGGCCACGATGGGCTCGGTGATGGCCTACCGCGACCGCTACCTCGACCTCGATCCGACTTACCGCGATGCGTATGGCCAGCCGCTGCTGCGGATCACGTTCGACTGGCATCCGAATGAATACCGGATGACGGCCTTCACCTCGGCGCGCGCCGCCGCCATCGTCAGGGCGATGCGGCCGCAGCGCATTGCCCAGCACGTGCTGCAGCCCGGCGATGCCTACGATGTACGCTATTACCAGTCGTCGCACACGACCGGCGGCGCGATCATCGGCACGCACCCCGCCAACAGTGTGCTGAACCGCTATTCGCAATGCTGGGACGTGCCGAACGTGTTTGTCCTGGGCGCTTCGTCGTTCCCGCAGAATATCGGCTACAACCCCACCGGCCTGGCGGTGGCCCTGGCGTACTTCGCCGCGGCGAAGATCCGCTCGGCATACCTGAAGGCTCCCGGCCCGCTGGTGTCCGCATGAGCCGGCGCGCCTTGTACCTGGCTTGCGCGGCAGGCATCGGGTTCGTGGCACTGTTCGCCGCCACCCGCTGGTCCGACACGCATACCGGCGCGGCACTGGCCGAGCCGGCGCTCACGGGGGAGCGCATCGCCCGCGGCGCCTACCTGGCTAAAATGGGCGACTGCGCCGCATGCCACAGCGTGCCGGGAAAGCCGCCCTTCTCCGGCGGCCTGCGCATGGAAACGCCGATCGGTGCCCTGTTCACCAGCAACATCACGCCGGACAGGCGGTACGGCATCGGCAACTACACGCTGGCCGATTTCGACCGCGCCCTGCGCTACGGCGTCGCCGCCGGGCACACGCTGTATCCGGCCATGCCCTACAGTGCCTACTCGATCACGCGGCCGGAAGACGTGGCCGCGCTGTATGCCTACTTCAAGCAGGGAGTGGCGGCGGCTGCAGTGCCGAACCGGGACAGCGAGATCATTTTCCCTCTGTCGATGCGCTGGCCGCTCACGGTATGGCGCTGGCTGTACGCGCCGACGCCGCGGCCATTCGCGGCGCCGCCGGGCATGGACCGGCAACTGGCACGCGGCGCTTACCTGGTGCAAGGCCTGGGCCATTGCGGCGACTGCCATACGGCGCGCGGCGTCAGCCTGCAGGTGCGCGCGCTGGGCCCGGCCGACGGGCCCGCCTACCTGGGCGGCGCCTCGGTCGACGGCTGGCATGCCCCCAGCCTGCGCAACGGCGGCGCCGCCACGATCGGCGCCTGGAGCGAAGCCGACATTGCGCAGTTCCTGACGGGCGGCGCCAATCGCCACGGCAGCGCGTTCGGATCGATGAGCGATGTCATCGTCAACAGCACGGCGCACCTGACCGACGACGACGCGCGCGCAGCCGCCCGTTTCCTGAAATCCCTGCCCGATACCGGGGGCCGCGCCTACCGCTACGACCCCGCGGCCAGCCTGGCGTTGCGCCGTGGCGACGCGGACGCACGCGGGGCTCGCCTCTATCTCGATAACTGCGCCGCGTGCCACCGGCCGGACGGCAAAGGTTACGAGCGCGTGTTCCCGCCACTGGCCGGAAACCCCGTCGTGGCCACCGCCACGGCCGAATCGCTGATACGCATCGTGCTCGCAGGAGCGCAAACACCGCGCACCGCGGCCGCGCCCGCGCAGTTCGCGATGCCGGCTTTTGCCTGGCGCCTGTCCAACCAGGAGGTGGCCGACGTGGTCACGTTCATCCGCACCAGCTGGGGCAATGACGCATCGCCCGTGGAAGTGCGGGCGGTCGGCAGATTGCGGGAGACCGCCGGGCGGAACACGCCCCCTTGAAATCTTTTCTCAACCGCTGCACAACCAAAGGAAAAAGCATGTCCCAGAACGCACCAACGAACTTGCCCCGTCGCTCCGCCCTGGTCGGAAGCGCCCTGACCGCAGCCGGCGCGGTGGCCGCGGCACTGCCGCTCGCCGCCGTCGGCAGCGACAGCATGGCCGGTACCGACGACAGATCCGGCGACAGCTCCGGGAACAAGGTACGCAAGAGCGGCGATACCATCACCACCCGCGATGGCGTGCGCATCTATTACAAGGACTGGGGGCCACGCGGTGGCCAGCCGGTGATCCTCACCCATGGCTGGCCGCAGAACGCGGACAGCTGGGAATCGGCCGCGTTCCACCTCGCCAGCAACGGCTTTCGCGTCGTGACCCCGGACCGCCGTGGCCATGGCCGCTCCAGCCAGCCCTGGGAAGGCAACGACATGGACCACTACGCGGACGACCTGGCGCAGCTCATCGAAGCGCTCGGCCTGCAGAACATCATCCTGGCGGGCTTTTCCACGGGGGGCGGCGAGGTCGCCCGCTACGTGGGCCGGCACGGTACCCGCCGCGTCGCGAAACTGGCCCTCGTGTCGGCCGTGACGCCCTACATGGTGCAGACCGACGACAATCCGGGCGGCCTGCCGATCTCCGTCTTCGACGGCATCCGCGCGGGTTCGCTCGCCAATCGCGGGCAACTGTACCTGGATTTCGCAGCCGGCCCGTTCTTCAACTTCAACCTGCCCGGCGCGGTGCCTTCGCAGGGCCTGATCGACGGCTTCTTCAACCAGGGCATGCAGGCCGGACTCAAGAACACCTACGATTGCGTGGCCGCCTTCGCGCAGACCGACTTCCGGCCGGACCTGGCGAAATTCGACAAGCCCACGCTCATCGTGCACGGCGAAGGTGACCAGGTGGTGCCGATCGACGTTGGCGGGCGCGCGGCGGCGAGACACGTTCCGCATGCGAAGCTGATCACGTATCCGGGCGCACCGCATGCGCTCGTGGAAACCCACAAGGCACAGTTCAACGCCGACTTCCTCGCCTGGGCGAAGTCCTGAACCGCATGTGACGGCCTCGCGCCCGCTGCATCATCGCGACGTCTCCGGAGTCGCTGACGGTCGTACCGGCCGTCAGCCGCCCTTCATGGAGCCGCCAGGTACTCGTCGGTACTGATCACGGCCGCATAGCCGAATGCGAGCGCCGACATGAGCGCGTTGTGCACCTGCGCGGCGGGTACGGTCACGCCCTTGAACTCGAGGTCGCGGGTGGCGCAGGCGTCGTGCACGACCTTTGTGCGATAGCCCAGATCCGAGGCGGCCCGCGTGGTGGCGTCGATGCACATATGGCTCATTGCGCCGACCACGGTGACTTCTTCGATCCCGTTCTTGTCCAGTATGTCTTTCAGGTCCGTCTTCAGGAACGAATTCGGGAAGTTCTTGACGATGACCGGCTCGCCCGCGGCTGGCGCGACGGCTGCATGAATCCGGACGCCGTCCGTACCCGGCTGGAAGAATGGCATGGCTGGGTCGCTGGATTCATGACGAACATTGACCACCAGGTCGCCTCTGGTTCTGGCATCGGCAATCACGCGGGCCGCATTGCCCAATGCTTCATCGATACCTTCCAGGGCCAGCTTGCCGGTTGGCAGGTACTCGTTCTGCAGGTCGACGACAACGACGGCTTTTTTGCTCATGAGGATTTCCTTTCAGGACAGGGGAACATGTTCCTCATTGTGAGCGCCGGGTGCGGAGGCTGACAGTGACCCGCGCGTCAATTACCGATCGTTTTGGGCCACAACCGACTTACTGCCCGGGGCGGCAGCATACCGGCACTCATGCGGGACAGGCGTCCAGCTCCTCCGCCCGCTCCACTGCCGCGCCGATCGCATCGGCCACGGCGCGTGCACCGCCGTCCAGGTCCGGTGCGACGAGAGACACGTGGATATCCCCTGCTTCCTGCCGCAATGCCTCCGAGATCGCCCGCAGCGCACCTGCCGTGGCGCCGGGCAGTGCCTGCGCCGGGCCCGTACCGGCGCTCGATGCCGGCGGGGCAAGGTTGACGACGTGGCCGCCGCCGGCACGCTGCATCAGCGGCAGCACGGCGGCGATCGCATACAGCGCGCCGCGCACGTTCACTTCGAGCATGCGGTCCCACTCCAGCAGCTTCAAGGCATCGAGCCGCGACGGCGCGTGGACGCCGGCGGCGTTTACCAGCACGTCGATGCGGCCATGCCGGTGGAAAGCGGCCAGCACGAAGGTTTGCGCGTCGTCGGCATCGGTCACGTCGACGATGTGGCACTCGGCGCTGCCACCGGCGGCGCGGATCCGGGCAGCCAGCAGCACCAGGCGATCGATGCGCCGCGCGCCCAGCACCACGTGGTGGCCCTGCCCGGCCAGCGTGCGCGCCGTGGCCGCGCCGATGCGGCCGGTGGCGCCCGTGATCAGTACGATTTTCTGTTCGGCCATGTGAAGCTCTCCTGCGATGGTCTGTCGGGATGTCCTGCGATGTTGCCAGTGTAGGTGGGGTGGCCGGCCGGAGGTTGCGCGATGGTTTCAAAAGATTGCCTGATCCTCCACGGGCGGCCACGCCGCCGCGTCTCCGGCGCATAATCACTGCCTGAAACTGGGGAGAGGATCATGAGCGCAGCTGAACGGCAGGCACGGATGGTGGAACTGATGGGCGTGCTGGCGCCGGACGAGGGCTACACGCTGTGCGGACTGCCCGGCGTGAAGTTCATGCGCGCGAACGCCGTGCGCCCGCGCGGGAAGGCCCTGTACGAGCCATGCATCGTCATCGTTTGCCAGGGCCACAAGCGGGGCTACCTGGGCGGCGAAGTATTCGATTACCACGCGCAGCAATTCCTCGTGCTGTCGGTGCCGCTGCCGTTCGAGGGCGAGACCGTGCGCGCCTCCGAGGCCGAGCCGATGCTGGCGATCTCGATTCCGATCGACCTGCAGCTGGCCGCCGAACTGGCCCTGGCAGTCGACGACGCGCAATCGGGCCTTGTCGCGCCAGCCGCCCCTCGGGGCATGATGGCATCGAAACTGGACGATGCCCTCGGCGACGCCGTGCTGCGCCTGCTGGGTGCACTCACCAGCCCCGTCGAGACGCGGCTGCTGGGCCCCGGCATCCTGCGCGAGATCCTGTTCCGCGTGCTGACCGGCGAACAGGGCGGCGCGCTGCGCGCCGGCCTGGCCCACCAGACACAGTTCGCCAAGGTCGGCAAGGCGCTGCGGCGCATCCATGCCGACTATCACCGGCCGATCGACGTGCCCACGCTGGCCCGCGAGGCGGGCATGAGCCAGGCCGCGTTCCACGCCAGCTTCAAGGCGGTCACGCAGACGTCGCCGATGCAGTACCTGAAGACGACGCGGCTGCACAAGGCCCGGCTGCTGATGGTGCAGGACGGCCTGACCGCGGCCACCGCGTGCGGGCGCGTCGGCTACGAAAGCAGCTCGCAGTTCTCGCGTGAGTTCAAGCGCTTCTTCGGCCGCACGCCCGTCGAGGAAGCGCGCGAAATGCGCAGCCTGCTGGCGCAGGCGCCCGGCGGGCGCGCGGCGCCCTGGGTCAGCGCCCCCTGACCAATCCGTCAACGCCGAGCCCGTGTCCACCTTGGGGTCAACCCCGTTTGTGGGCACGAGCTGGGCCGTACCAAAGCCGAGCTCGTGTCCGATTTTGGGGTTGACCCCAGGGTGGACACGGGCTGGGCCGTGGTGGCGGAGTCAGGGTGCGGGTGGCACCACGGGCAGCTCGATCGCGCTTTGCAGGGCCGGCGTGTGGTACACGCGGTGGGTGGCCTTCACGTAGTCGGCGGGCTGCGCGTGGAAGATGTTGGGCACGTAGCGCTGCGGGTTGCGGTCGTACAGCGGGAACCAGCTGGACTGGATCTGCACCATCAGCCGGTGGCCGGGCAGGATCACGTGGTTGATGTTCGGCAGCGCGAAGCGGTAGCGTTCGGGCTTGCCAGCCGTGATGGCGGATGGGGTTTCCAGGCTGTTCCGGTAGCGGCCGCGGAAGATGTCCATCGAGAGCGGCAGCTGGTAGCCGCCCAGCTCCGGCTGTGACGGCACTTCGTCCGGGTAGACGTCGATCACTTTGACCACCCAGTCGGCATCGGTGCCGGAGGTGGATGCGAACAGGTTCACGATGGGCGCGCCGGCCAGCGCCAGTGGGGCACGCAACGGTTCGGACACATAGGTCAATACATCCGGCCGGTCGGTCACGAAGCGCTGGTCGCTGACCAGCCAGGGGCGCCACACGTCCGGGTCGCCCATGCGCACTGGCCGTGGCACGAACGGCACCGGCTTGGCGGGATCGGACACGTATTCGTCGTAGTCGGCGCCGCCGGCCGGCGCCTTGAACGCCAGCTTGAACTTGTCATCGAGGTACACGGCCTGCGCGGGCGCCGGGCAGCCGGTGGCGCAGGCAAGCGGCCAGCGCTGCAGCCGCTGCCAGCGGTTCGTGCCGGTCTGGTAGGACAGCACGGGCGGCGTATCGGCCTTGGGCGCGCCCTCCTTCAGGTGCTCGTCGAGGAAGGGCTGCATCACGTCGCGCCGGAATTCGAGCGCCGTGTCGCCGGTGAATTTCAGCGCGCCCAGCGACGAACCTTCGTAATTGACGCCGCTGTGCCGCCATGGCCCCACCACGAGGTAGTTCAGGTTGTTGTCGCGGTCCTGCGGTTCGAGCGCTTCATACACGGCGAAGGCGCCGTAGCTGTCTTCCTGGTCCCACTGGCCGGTGACCGTCATGGTCGGCACCTTCAGCTTGCGCGCGCCGAGCAGGCGGTCCAGCGCCTGGTGCTGCCAGTAACTGTCGTAGGCTGGATGCTCGAACAGCTTTTTCGTGTACGTCAGCTTGTCGAGGCCGAACTGGCGTGCATACCCGGCGGCCGAACCGGCGCGCAGGGTGCCGTCGTAATCGTCGTAGACGCCGGTGGCCAGCGCTTCGCCACGGCCGCGCACCGTGGTCTGGGCATTCACGAACGCCAGCGACGGCATGCGGAACGCGCCGTTGTGGAACCAGTCGTCGCCGCGCCAGCCATCGACCATGGGGCTCATGGGTACCGCGGCCTTCAGTGCCGGGTGCGGGTCGGCCAGCGCCATCAGCACGGTAAACCCTTCATATGAGGAGCCGAGCATGCCGACCTTGCCGTTCGATTCGGGCACGTTCTTCACGAGCCAGTCGATGGTGTCCCACGCGTCGGTGGCGTGGTCGGTCTTCGTGGCGTTCAGGGGGCCGCGCAGCGGGCGTGTCATCACATAGTCGCCTTCGGAAGCGTACTTGCCGCGCACATCCTGGAACACGCGGATGTAGCCTGCCTGGACGAACGTCTCGTCACCCTGCGGCAGCGTGGCCAGCATGGCGGGGCTCCTGTTGCGCTGGGCGCGGCCGGCCGCATTGTACGGCGTGCGTGTCAGCAGCATCGGCGCGCGCCGTGCACTTTTCGGTACGACGATCACCGTGTACAGCTTGACGCCGTCGCGCATGGGGATCATCACCACGCGCTTCACGTAGTCAGCCGATTCCGTGGGCGCCTCGAACCTGCCGCCGATATCGGGCGCCATCGGCGGCGTCTGCGCGGTTGCGCCGGCAGCCGTGCTGGACGCGATCAGGGACAAGGCAATGGCAAGGCGCAACGACATCGGTTCCTCCAGGGCTGGGTAATCGCCGATGGTAACGCGCGGTTTCCTCAATGGCAACGAAACAATTGCTTACAGAGAAGTTGGGTGCCGGCACACTGCCGTAACAACTGCAAGCCAATAATGAAGCCATACCGTTCACCACAAGGAGTACATCATGAAAAAACTGCTGATCGCCGCGATGTTCGCTGCTTCGCTGGGTGGCATTGCCGCACCGGCCCTGGCCGCCACGGAAATCATCGTCGTGCGCAAGGCGCCGCCGCCACCGCGCCATGAAGTGGCACCCGCGGCCCGTCACGGCTATGTGTGGACGCCCGGTTACTGGAACTGGACCGGCCATCGCCATGTGTGGGTGAAGGGCAAGTACGTGAAGGCGCGCGCCGGCTACCACTGGGCGGCGCCGAGCTGGCAGGAACGCGATGGCCGCTGGCAGTTCGCGCGCGGCTCGTGGCAGCGCGGCGACCGGGACGGCGATGGCGTGCCGAACCGTTACGACCGGGACCGCGATAATGACGGGGTGCCGAACCGCCACGACCGCGATCGTGACAATGATGGCGTGCGCAATGGCCATGACCGCGACCGGCGCATGGACAACGACCGTGATGGTGTGCCGAACCGCCATGACGACCGGCCCGACAACCCGCGCCGCCATTGAGGGTAGCGCCGGCCTGTCTTGACAGGCCGGCATGAACCTGCAACCATAGCGGGATGACTTTTCATCCATCGCATCCGCTTTCGTTCTCCTGGTGGCGCCGCTCCATGCCGTGCGGCCCCAGTTTGAAGTGATGTGATTTCAATATGACGCCGCCTCTGCCAAGGTGGCGTTTTTCATGGCGCATCCGGGCAGGGGCCAACCCCGAAGGAATGCAATGAGCCAGCCTGACAATTCCACCGACGTATCCAGCACCGTCTCCAGCACGGTTTCCGCCGTCCCGGCATCCGGCAAGCCTGCCGTCATCCTGACGGGCGACCGCCCGACCGGCCCGCTGCACCTGGGCCACTATGTGGGCAGCCTGCGCAGCCGCGTGGGCTACCAGCACGACTACAAACAGTTCATCATGCTGGCCGACTCGCAGGCGCTGACGGACAATATGGACGACATCGACAAGGTGCGCCGTAACGTCGTGGAAGTGGCGCTCGATTACCTGGCAGTGGGCATCGATCCGGCCAAGTCGACGATCCTGATCCAGTCGCAGATCCCGGAGCTGGCCGAGCTGACGTTCTATTACCTGAACATGGTCACCGTGGCCCGCCTGGAGCGCAACCCGACCGTCAAGGCCGAAATCGTGCTGCGCGGCTTCGAGCGCGACATCCCGGCCGGCTTCCTCACCTACCCCGCCTCGCAGGCAGCCGATATCTCGGCATTCAAGGCTTCGATCGTGCCGGTGGGCGACGACCAGATCCCGATGATCGAGCAGACCAACGAGATCGTGCGCCGCTTCAACCGGATCGCCAACCGCGACATCCTCGTCGAGTGCAAGGCGCTGGTGCCGGAAATCGGCCGCCTGCCGGGCATCGACGGCAAGGCCAAGATGAGCAAGTCGCTGGGCAACACGATCAACCTGGGCGCCTCGGCCGACGAGATCACGGCTGCCGTGAAGAAGGTGTACACCGATCCGCTGCACCTGCGCGTGCAGGACCCCGGCCACCTGGAAGGCAACGTGGCCTTCATCTACCTCGATGCGTTCGATCCGGACAAGGCCGCGCTGGAAGAAATGAAGGCGCACTATGTGCGCGGCGGGCTGGGCGATTCGATCGTCAAGAAGCGCCTGGAAGCCGTGCTGCAGGAGCTGCTGGGCCCGATCCGTGCACGCCGCGAGGAATTCGCCAAGGACAAAGGCCAGGTCATGCAGATGCTGAAGGAAGGCACCGCCCGCGCCCGTGAAGTGGCGGCGAAGACGGCCGACGAAGTGAAGGCCGCGCTGGGCCTGAATTACTTCTGAGTTTCGCTTTCTTCATTGCGCTGGCTGGCTGGTACCTGTGTGCCAGCCTTGCCACCTTTCTTGCCTACTTCCTCGACAAGCGCGCCGCCCGCGCCGGCCGGCGCCGCACGCCAGAACGCACCTTGCTGCTGTTCGGGCTGGCCGGCGGCTGGCCGGGGGCTTTCTCGCGCAGCGGCTCGTGCGGCACAAGTCCTCGAAAGCTTCGTTCCAGCGGAAGTTCCAGATCACCGTAGCGCTGAATACCACGGCGCTCGCCCTCCTGTTGCTGCTCGCACAAACTGGGGACGTACCCCTGTTTTAGGGAAATTATTGCTTCCAAACAGGGCGGTTCGTCGATGCGGTACGTCGCCGCTTTGTTTGACGAATGATTGCCTTGAAACAGGGGTACGTCCCCTGTTTTTCCAGACTACAAGCCGCTTGGGTAGGTTTCCGGCACCTCGTCCTGCTTCCATAGCGCCGACCGTTCCAGCGGCCGCAGCGCGGTGCTGCGGTCGACGTGCACCAGCGCGTCGAACTGCTTCGCCGCGTCGGCATGGAAGTAGTGGCTGTAGCGTTCCGAATCGGGGCGGTAGATGACGCCGATGGCGCGCTCCAGGTAGCGCGACGGCAGCCGCGCCAGCATGCTGTCATGTCCGCGGATCGGCAGCAGGAACTGCGCCATGCCGGTGGCGATCGATGTTTCGTGCATCAGCCGCTCCACGCTGTCCGGCCGCGACGGCACCACGTGTTTCAGTTCTGCCGGTCCGTCCCATTCGGTGGCCGCGGTCACCGTGCCGGTATGGGTGGTGAAGCCGAGCAGGAAAACGTCATCCGGCCGGTAGCGCTCGCGCACCAGCTGGCCCAGATTCAGCTGGCCGCCCTCGCCCATTTCGGTGGCGCGGGCATCGCCCAGGTGCGAATTGTGGGCCCACACGACGATCTTGCCCGGCCGGCCCGTGCGCTGGCTCAGGTGCTCGCGCAGCGCTTCCAGCGTTTCCGCCATGTGCGAGTCACGCACGTTCCAGGATTCGTCGCGGCTCTGGAACATCGAGCGGTAATAGGTTTCGGCGTTGCGGGCCACGCGCGCGTTCTGCTGCGCATAGAACAGTTCATCGGGCACCTGCCCGCCCGGCTGCTTCACGTACAGGTTGGCCTGGCGCGTCAGCTCCATCAATTGGCGCACCACCTCCTGCTCGCAGTGCGGCTTCATGCCGAACGAGGTGGCGTAGCCGTAGCGCTGCGGGTCCTCCGCCATGTGGTCGATGCAGCCATAGCGCTGGCGGGCCCGTTCGGCCGCTTCCGGATCTTCCCGGTCCAGGTACTCGATCACGGCATGCATCGATTGCTGCAGGCTGTACAGGTCGAGCCCGTAGAAGCCCACGCGCCGCGGGCTGCTGGCCACGTGCGCATTGTGCAGGCGCAGCCAGTTCACCAGGTCGACGATTTCGTGGTTCCGCCACATCCATTGCGGGAAGCGCTTGTAGCCGCACAGCGCGCCTTCGGCCGTCATGTCGTCGCCGCCATGCTGCACGTAGCGCGACACGCGCAGCGCATCCGGCCAGTCCGCCTCGACGGCGATCGCGTCGAAGCCCTTTTCCACGATCAGCCGCTTGCTGATCTCGGCGCGCAGGCGGTAGAACTCGCGCGTGCCGTGCGTGGCCTCGCCGAGCAGCACGATCGATGCATCGCCGATCGATTCAAGGAGGTAGTCGAAATCCTCGGGGGCGGCGAACGGCCGCGCCTCGCCCTTCAGCGCATTGATGATGTCTTTATCGGTCATGGTGGTCTCCTGCTGATTCTGACTGGTCATGTTCAGGGCACCATAGCGCACTCTGTGCGACACTGGCGCCCCTTAATTACGAGAAATTTCGGGGAACGACGGGATGTGGACTGGTGTACTGTGCGCCCTGCTCGCGGGCGCGATGTGGGGCATGGTGTTCATCGTTCCCGCGCTGCTGGCTGCCTTCTCGCCGCTGGAACTGGCACTCGGCCGCTACACGGCCTATGGCGCGATGGCGTTCGTGCTGCTGTTGCCCAAGCTGTCGCGCCTTGCGCACCGGCTCGACCGCGCCGACTGCGCGGCCCTGCTGCGGCACGCGCTGGCCGGGAACATCGTGTACTACATGCTGCTGGCGGCGGGTGTGAAGCTGGCCGGCGTGGCGCCCACGTCGCTGATCATCGGCGTGCTGCCGATCACGGTCACGCTGATGGGGCGGCACGACCACGGCGCCGTGCCGCTGGCGCGCCTGGCGCTGCCCCTGCTCGTGGTTGCCGCCGGCATCGCCTGTATCAATGTCGACGTGTTCACCCATGCGCATGCCTCGGGGCAGCCGGCGTGGCGGACGGCAGCGGGCCTCGCGTGCGCGGCCGGCGCCCTGCTCTGCTGGACCTGGTATGCCGTCGACAACGCGCGCTACCTGAAGGCCAATGCGCATTTCAGCAGCGCCGAATGGTCGGCGCTGTATGGCCTGGCGACCGGCATCATCGCGCTCCTTATCGCCTTGATTGCGTTCGTGCCGCGGTTCGGGGACGTGACAGGCGTGACCGGCGCCGTCGATGCCCGCGACTGGGGATTGTTCTGGACGTGTAACGCGCTGCTTGCCCTGGGCGCTTCGGTGATCGGCAATCAGTTATGGAACGTGGCCAGCCGACGGGTGCCGGTCACGCTGTCGGGCCAGCTGATCCTGTTTGAAACGCTGTTCGCGCTGCTGTACGGCTTCGTCTACCGGCACGCCTGGCCACGGCCGCTGGAGGCGGCGGCGATCGCGTTGCTGGTGGCAGGCGTGATGTGGTCGGTGCGGGTGCACGCGGCAGAGGAACGGATCACGCCAGCGTAGGCAGCGTTGCATGCGACGAGACCACGGGAGCAAACTGGGAGCAAACTCTGGGAGGAAACGCCGGCGGGAAACTGCTGGAAGAGACGTTCAGGTCAGGTAGCCGCTGTCGGCCAGCGCATCCTGCACCAGTTCGAGCCGCAGCAGCGGATTGTCTTGCGCAAGCAACAGCTGCTTTTGCGCCAGGTCGAGGTCGAGCAGTTCGCACCAGCGGTTCGCGACCCAGCCACTTTCGTCGAGCCGGTACGGTGAGCCCATCGGCATCTGCGCGGCCGTCACCCCGCGCTGCTGCAGCGAGCGGATCAGTGAACCGAGCGCATCGGCCACTTCCTGCTGCTCCGCGGGCACCGGCACCGTCATATCATCCGGCAAGTGCTCGATATTTCCCACCCACAGCCCATGCTTCAACTGATCGGCCGCCGTTACGCGGAAGCGCTGCGTACCAAGGCAGGTAATGTGCATCAGCCCGGGCAATGGCGCCGTCCAGTCGACGATGCGGGCCAGCGTGCCGATCGGGGCGATCGCCTCCGGTTGCCCGGGCTTGCGCACTTCCTCGCCCTGGGCCAAAGCCACCACGCCGAATTCCTCCGACTCGGCGATGCACCGCTTGATCATGTCGAGGTAACGCACCTCGAACACTTGCAAGGAGAGCCGGCCATCGGGAAACAGGACCGTATTGAGCGGGAACAATGGAATCATGCGGCATCTTGGCACACATCGGGCCGGCACGGCGCCCACCTGGCATCCACCCGTCAACGGAATATTATGGAAGTCAACAGCGCGCTATCTGGCACGAAAGCGCGCTACGCTGCCCGGGTCAACCAAGGAGGGCATCATGCTGGCCAATACCGAAGTGATGGCAACGATCGCCGTGCGCGATATCGCAGCGGCACGCGAGTTTTACGGCAATGTGCTGGGGCTACAGGAAAACCCAGGCGGCGGCGAAGAGGAAGTCGTGTCTTATCTGAGCGGCAGCGCCTTACTGATGGTCTACCGGTCGGAATTTGCCGGTACCAATCAGGCGACTTCTGCGACCTGGACAGTAGGTGACGAAGTCGAGGAGATCGTCAAGGCACTGAAAACAAAAGGCGTGGCATTCGAACATTACGAGATGCCGGGGTTGCAACTGGTGGGAGACATCCATGTGGGCGACCAGATGAAGGTGGCCTGGTTCAAAGACCCGGATGGGAATGTCCTGAGTATCGCTGGAAATTGAACCAGCCTGGAAACGTGGTCCCGGCAAGCATTGACGCAAATCCGACACAGTTCGCCCGCAAACCCTACGCAAACCTGGGCTGATTCCAGGCTAAGCGGAGTACAAGCCCGGCGTGAAAACAACACCAGGCCAGCGGAAGAGTTCGTCACTTGCAATGCCGCGCATGCCTTAATGGAACGCACTGCCACGGAGCGATGTCGACAAACGATGTCGCCTTATTGCACTGTCATTGCTCTGTCATTGCACTTGCCTGCACACCGGCATTGACAGGAAACCATCCGATTTGCCTGCCTGATTCGCCCCGCGACTGCGCTGACTATTATCGCTGTCACTGGAACGAACAAGCGCTTCACCACGCTCCAACAGCGGCGCAGGGTTGCAACAATAGTCCAGCCAGCTTGTGCTTTTAAAGCGCCGAAGCAGCCACGGCCATATGTATCGCCGGGACTGCTTTAATACGTGAACCGCCCCGGGGTGCCGGAGCGGTATCAGCGCTATTATTGCTTGATCAGGAAATCTTCCTTCTTGCGGCCATCCAGCCATTTCGGAGCACGGCCACGGCCGGTCCACGTCTGGCCGGTTGCTTCGTCACGATATTTCATCGGGACCGGTGCGCGCGCCTTCACCGGCTTGGCCGATTTCACGGCCGGGCCCAGGTCGGCCAGCGTCAGGTTGTGTTCACGCATGATCGTAGCGATGCGTTCCTTGGCTTCCGTGATCTCGTTGCGACGGGCCAATTCAGCCTGCTTCTGCAATTCAGCGATTTTCGCCTGGTATTCCTGGTAAGTCGTCATCTCTAATCCTTTGTAGGTGAAAAAGTACGCGTGACAATCTGTGAGAATTCAATGTCCCGCCAATTTACCATAAGACGCCGGACACGTTCCACATTTATTCACAATAAATGTCGTGTAAGCTTACGGGAGAATAAATTTGCTCACTTAAACTCGTCATCATGAATACCATCCCTCTCGCGATCAATGCGCCGGATGCCGCACCGCGCACGAAGCCATCACTGCTGCCCGCGCCGTTCTCGGAAATGATGGCGGGCCGCGTCAAGCAGCCACTCGGCGATATATTCGGACTCGGGAATTTCGGTATCAATCGCTGCACGCTGGCACCGGGCAGTATCTCCGGCCTGCTGCACCAGCACGGCAGGCAGGACGAATTTGTTTATCTTCTGGCAGGCGTCGCGGTACTCGTTACCGATGAAGGGGAAATGGTGCTGACACCCGGCATGTGCGCCGGGTTCAAGGCGGGCGGTCGCGCGCACCGGCTGGAAAACCGCTCGGCGGAACCGGTGGTATTCCTGGAGATCGGCGACCGCGCCGCGGGCGATACCGTTGCCTATCCGCGCGACGACCTCGCCGCCGTATTTGAAAACGGCGCCTGGCGATTCACCCGCAAGGATGGCTCGCCGTATTGAAGCGACGCCGGTTCAAAAAGCCGGCGCCGGATCAAAAGCGCATTTCCAGTGTCGCCCGCCCCTGCGCATAGCCCGGATAGATGCTGGTGCGGCGCAGCGTGCCATTGCCGTCGAGATAGGCGGCGTCGCCCACCGAGTCCTGGCCGAGCACATTCGAGACCGCCACGCGCAGCTGGTATTGCGGATTGAACTTCCATAAGGCATAGACGTCGAGGTCGCGCCGCACGCTCTGGTAGCCGGTCTGGTTGACGTCGATGCGCACCGGGCCGCCATCGCGGAAGGCAAAGCTGGCGCCCGTGGTCAGCTTGCCGTCGGGCGAGCGGTAATCGGCGCCGAAGGTGGCCGACAAGGGGGTCTGCTGATCCAGGCGGTTGTCCGGCCCCGGCACCACGTCCACCCGCGACCAGTTGCGCGCCACGCTGGCACGCAGGTCGACGCCAGGCGCGTCGTCGATCACGGCCGCCAGCGGAAACTTCGCTTCCAGCTCGATGCTGCGGGTGACGGCATTGCCGTCGTTGACGGGCGTGGCGACCCAGCGGCCATCCTCGAGGAACAGGCCCTGGCGCGTATAGCCGCTGATGCGCCGCATCGACGCCGCCGCCGACAGCAGCGCGTTCTCGCCCCAGTAGTGCTCGTACGACGCGTCGATGCCGGACGCCAGCTCCGGCTGCAATGCCGGGTTGCCGCGGCGATCCGGTTCCGTCTGGCTGTTATTGGTCGAGGTGAAGCGGCGCGGCACCAGGTTGTTCGGGCTCGGCGCCTTGTAGGTGCGGGTCAGCGCCAGGCGCACCTGGTCGCGGCTGTCCGGCAGCTTGTACAGCGTTTGCGCCAGCGGGCTCCACACGCTGTTGGTCTGGCTGACCGGGTCGAAGCTGTCGCCCTCGCTGGTGGTCTCGATGCCTTCCCAGCGCAGGCCGGCATAGACGGACCAGCGCGGGGTGAGGTTCCACTCATCCTGCGCGTACAGCGCCAGTCGCGTGACTTTCGCTTCATAGCCTTCGTCCGAATCGACGGCGACAAACCCCGGCAGGTCGGCCTCGTCCTCGAGGCGGGAATCGTCGCGCAGTGTCACACCGGCATCCCAGCCCATCGACAGCGCATGATCTTCCAGCCAGGGCACCGAATACTTGCCCTGCGTGGACAAGCCCTTTTCCGTCGTTTCGCTGAGCACGGTCGCATCGCGCCCCAGCACGGCAGCGCGGTAGTCGAATTCGTGCCATGTGCCTTCCGAGCGCATGCCGCTGATGCCCGCCTTGGCATCGAGCTTGCCGCCCTCGCCCAGCCGCTTCACCCAGTTCACGTCGGTGCGGGCGAACAGGCTGCGATTCGTGTTGAACATGTCGCGCACGTCGAAGCGCGGGCGGGCACCCAGTTCGGTATCGACTTCCTGGTAGCCGTGGTAGCGGTTGCGGTTGAAGTTGACGAACGTCTGCGATGTCAGCGTATCGCCGCCACCCAGGTTCCAGTTGATGCGCGGGGCCAGATTCATGCCTTCCCAGCGGCCGCCGTCCTGCTGGCGCGTATGGCGCACCATCCGCAGTTCCCCTGCTGGATCGACGAGCGTTTCCTCCACCGGCGACACGCGGTCATAGGTACCGCGCCAGAAATTGCCGCTGAGCGAGTAGGACAGTGCGCCAGCCTTGTCGGAGATCTGCAGGCTGCCGCTCGGGCTGTTCTGGTCCGCGCTTTTCGCCGCGCTCAGCTTGAATTCGCGCTGCGCCGTCTTGACGGCCCGTTTCAGCACGATGTTGATCGTGCCGGCAATCGACTGGGTCGAGAACTCGGCACTGGCGGCGCGCACGATCTCGATGCGCTCGATGACGTCCGGCGACAACGTGTCGATCGAAAACCCGGCCGGCGCCCGCTCGCCATTGAGCAGGATCTGCGTGTACCCGCTGCCCAGGCCGCGCATGCGGATATCGTTGCCGCCCCGGCCGGTACCACCGACTGTCACGCCGGGAATGCGCTTGAAGACGTCGGTGATCGCCGTGTCGCCATAGCGCTTGATCTCCTCGTCGGACACCACGACCTTGCTGGCGGTATCGTCGCGACGCGGATCGTAGGCTGCCGCCGATCCCTTGATTTCCACGGTCTGCATGGATTCGACGGGCTTTGCCGTTTCGCCCTGCGCGCGCTGTTCCGTAGGGTCGGGCATGGTCTGGACGGTGTCGGCGAATGCAGGTAACGCGGCGAGAATGGCCGCTGCCAATGCGGCAAGCTTGAAGGGGCAGGAGAAATCGGATGCAGGCATGGGAAAACGTTTTATAAAGAGATCGAAAGTGGCGATAAATGGATTGGTAGCGCTATTTTGCCCAAGATTCCACGCCATGGCTTACCTGGGAAGAAATATTTCCATTCGTTCCCGCGCCATGCGCCTTACATGCGCGGCTATAATGCGCCCTTGAACTTTTGGGGAATTCCATACCGTGTCCGACCGCCTCGCCGTCCTGCCGCAATACCTGCTCCCGAAGGGGGCATTGACCAATTTCGCCGGCCGGGTGGCGGGTGCGAAAGGCGGTGCGATGACGACGCGCCTGATCCGGTGGTTCGTCGGCAAATACGACGTCAATATGGACGAGGCGGAAAATTCCGATATCGCCAGCTACCACAGTTTCAATGAATTCTTTACCCGCGCCTTGAAAGCCGGTGTACGCCCGATTGCCGACGCGCCGTTCGTCTGCCCCGTCGATGGCCGCATCAGCCAGTTCGGTGCGATCGAGGACGACCAGATCTTCCAGGCCAAGGGCCACAGCTTCACGACGACGGCCCTGGTGGGCGGCGACCGCGCGCTGGCGGACCTGTTCCAGCATGGCAGTTTCGCCAACCTGTACTTGTCGCCGCGCGACTACCACCGCATCCACATGCCCTGCGACGGCAAGCTGACGCGGATGATCTATGTGCCCGGCAGCCTGTTCTCCGTGAACCCCACGACCGCGCGCGGCATTCCCGGCCTGTTTGCCCGCAATGAACGCGTGGTGTGCGTGTTCGACACGGCGCACGGCCCGTTCGTGATGACGCTGGTGGGGGCGACGATCGTCGGCAGCATGGCCACCGTGTGGCACGGTGTCGTCAACCCGCCGCGGCAGGCCGAGATCCGTGAATGGTCCTACCTGGACCAGGACATCACGCTGAAGAAAGGCGAGGAGCTGGGCCGCTTCCTGCTGGGCTCCACTGTCGTCATGCTGTTCCCGAAAGACACGCTCGCGTTCAACCCTGGCTGGCAGCCCGCCGGCGCCGTGCGGCTCGGCGAGCCGATGGCCACGCTCCCCCGCTGACGAAACGTTGCTCCAAAAATGGGGACGTACCCTGGTTTTGAGGAAATTTCCTTAAAACCAGGGTCCGTCCCTGGTTTTGCCTTAAAACCAGGGTCTGTCCCTATTTTTGGTAGTGCGCTTCAAGCATGTCGAGGAAGGCGCGTGTCTTGGCTGGCATCAACCGGCGGCCGGGGAAGACGGCGTAGCCGGTAACGGCCGGGAAAGCCCATTCGGGCAGCACCTTCACGAGCGCGCCGGCAGCCACCAACGGTGCGGCGTACCGGTCCGTGCAGCTGGCGATGCCGGCGCCCGCGGCCGCGAGCCGCGCCAGCAGTTCGGGCGAATTCCCCGTCATCCGCACCGGCACCTCGCGCTCCCACCTGGTTTTACCGCGCAACAGCGTCCATTGCGCCAGGCCCGAGGCTGCGCGCGACAATCCGAGCAGGTCGTGCCGGAACAGTTCGTCGGGGTGGGAAGGCAGGCCGCGCAGTACCGTGTACGACGGCGACGCATACAGCGACCACGTGCTGAGCACCACGGGCCGGGCGGCCAGCGTGGCGTCGTCCGGCAGCGTGCCCATCCGCACGGCCAGGTCGAAGCCTTCGGCCACCAGGTCGACGCGCCGCGGCGACAGGTCGAACTGCAGCGAAATGCCCGGATACCGCGCCATGAATGCCGGTAGCAAGGTGCCCATCACCTCGTTGGCGAAATCGGCCGGCATCGATACCTTCAGCAAGCCATTCGGCGCGCCCTGCCGGTGCTGCGCGAGTGCGCCGGCCGCTTCCGTTTCCTCGGCCACCTTGCGCGCGTGATCGAGCAGGCTGGTGCCGAATTCCGTCAGCACGAGGCGGCGTGTCGTTCGCTGCAACAGCCGCTCGCCCAGCCGGGCTTCGAGCAGCGACAGCCGACGTGACACGGTGGATTTCGGCAACCCCGTGCGCAGGGCCGCCTGGCTGAAGCTGCCCGTTTCCACGATGCGCGCAAACAGCAGCAGATCACCTGGATCAAGTTCCATGACGCCTCTTTGTTATTGTTCCACTGGTGGATTAATGTAATCCATTTTACCGGCTTTATCGATGCGAATGGAACGGGTAAAGTGCACTCACTGACTGACGAAACCTCGCTAATCAACCAATTCAAGGGAGCACACCATGAACATCCTGCAAATCAATTCCAGCGCCCGCAGCAACGGCTCCGAATCGACCCGCCTGGCCGACACCATCGTCGCGAAACTGAACGCGGACGGCAATGCCACCGTGGTGCGCCGCGACCTGGCGGCCCAGCCACACCCGGTGCTCGACGAAGCCGCCCTGCAGGCCCTGTTCACCCCAGCTGACCAGCGCACCCCCGAGCAGGCTGCCCGCGTGGCGCTCGACGATGCGCTGATCGCCCAGGCGCAAGCGGCGGACGTCATCGTGATCGGTGCGCCCATGTACAACTTCGGCATCACCGTGCAACTGAAAAGCTGGTTCGACGCGATCGCCCGGGCCGGCGTGACCTTCAAGTACGGCCCAACCGGTCCGGTGGGTCTGCTGACCGGCAAGAAAGTCTATGTGGCGCTGACCCGCGGCGGCATGCACAGGGATGCGCCGTCCGACGTCCAGCTGCCGCACCTGCGGATGTTCCTGGGCTTCGTTGGCCTGACCGACGTGCAGTTCGTGTACTCGGAAGGCCATGGCATGGGTGCGGACGCGGTGGCCCGCGCCCGCGCCGAAGCCGATGAACAGATCAACGCCGTCCTCGTATAAACCAGCAACCGGCACAGGAGAACCGCCATGAACAGCACCGCAGACAACGTCACCCGCCCGCGCAGCGTGGAGCGTGTGATCCAGGGACAGGCCGTGATGGATGGCGCCGGCGTGAAGATCAACCGCGTGCTGACCCAGCCGCTGCAGCGCCGCCTCGACCCGTTCCTGATGCTGGACAATTTCGGCTCGGAAGAAGCCAGCGACTACCTGGCCGGCTTCCCCGACCACCCGCACCGCGGCTTCGAAACGGTAACCTACATGCTCGAAGGCCGCATGCGGCACCGCGACAGCGCGGGCAACGAGGGCTTGCTGGAAAATGGCGGCGTGCAATGGATGACGGCTGGCCGCGGCGTGATCCACTCCGAGATGCCGGAGCAGGAAGCCGGCCTGATGGAAGGGTTCCAGCTATGGTTGAATCTTCCCGCGAAGGACAAGCTGATGAAGCCCTGGTACAAGGACTTCAAGGCGGCCGAGATTCCCGCGTTCACGACGCCCGAAGGTGCGTTGGTGCGCGTGATCGCCGGCACCAGCCATGGCGTGGCCGGCGCGGTGCAGCGCGACGTGACGGAACCGCTGTACCTGGACATCGAACTGCCCGCCGGTGCCATGTTCAGCCAGGCGCTGCCGGCTGGCCATAACGCCTTCCTGTATCCGTATCGGGGCAGCGTGGCGGTGGCGGGCAAGACGGTGGCCGAACGCAGCATGGCGATCCTCGCCAACGACGTGCAGGCCGATGGCGTTGTGGTGGCCGCGCACGAAGAAGGGCATGAGGCGGCGCGCTTCATCCTGGTCGCCGGCCGGCCGCTGAACGAGCCGATCGCCCAGTACGGCCCGTTCGTGATGAACACGCAGCAGGAGATTCACCAGGCGGTGCAGGACTTTCGCGCAGGGCTGCTCGGCGAGGAAGCCCAAGGCGCCGACTGACCGCAATGGCGCGGTCGCGCTAGAATGCGCGCATGACCACGCTGATCGACCTGTTCAAACGGCTGAGCCGGGCCCTGGGGCTCGACACGGCCGACTCTTTCCCTCCCGGCCACGTTCACGCGCGCACGCGCTGGAACGCGGCCTATTTCGACATCGCCTCCGATGTGAAGCCCGACGACATGGAGCGGCGCATCTGCGATGCGATCGCGAATACGCCGCTCGTGTTCGCCCACATCACCAATCCCACCCCGCGCATGCAGCGTGCCCTGTTCAGCGTGCTGGAGCAGCGGCTGCGCCTGAACCACCAGCGCGAAGCGGCGCAGCTGGCAGCCCTGCTGATCGGCGCCTACCGCAGCCCGCACATCGTGGAAGCCATGCCGGGACTGAAAGCGGCGATTGCGGCCACCGCACATGATGAAGCGCCGGCGCGGATCCGCGCCGTGCTGGAATTCATGGCGCAGCGCGACGCGCCGTTCGATGTGATCGACATGAAGTGATCGGCACGAAGTGCGTGGCATGAAGTGAGTGAGGCGTGATCACGGCCAGCGAGCCGCTGCCGCGTGTGCAGCGCATTGCAAGCTGCCAGGCATGTGACCGCGCCTTTCATCGCGCATGCCCTTGCCCCGTGGCCTTGGCCCAGCCCCCTCGGCTACTGGTCATTGGCCCTTACCCATCCGCAACGCCCGTGCCCCCTCCCCTTACCCTGGGCGGTTGCCGTCACCGGCACGTCAGGTGAAAACGCTCGATCGCATATCCTAATTCACCTCGTCCGTCGACACGATTGAAAAAAGATAATTAATTTATTTTTAATTTTTCGTTGCTAATGGATCTCGACAGTATTAAATTTGAGGTTAGTCCTAGCCGAACCACATACAAAGAAGTCTTCCTTAACCACTGTTTTTGGAGCTATATCGTGCGTATGTCCCTCACCGTCAAAACCGCTGTCGCTTCCGCCGTCCTGCTGCTCGCCGCTGGTGCCGCCCAAGCGGATATCACCGCCTACACCTCCCAGTCCTCGTACCTGTCCGCCGCCGGCACCACGGGTGTCGACTCGTTCGACGACCTGGACATCGAGCCGTACGATGGACCTCTGGTCCGCAGCGCCGGCGATTACTCCTATGAGCTCAGCGCCGGTCCGGAAAGCATCGAAGTGTGGGGAGCCAGCGACGATGGCAGCGACTTCTGGGCCACGCCCGGCTGGAGCGGCGACGGCCTGACCTTCACGCTGAGCGGCCCGGTCAACGGTGCGGGCGGCTTCTTCTTCGGTTCGGATCTCTTCGGCTTCTCGACGCCGCTGGAAGCCATCACGATCACGGCCACCGACATCAACGGTGGCACGCTGTCGTACACGATCGAAGCACCGGAAGTGAATTCCTTCGTTGGTTTCGTGTCGGACGTGCAACTGGCATCGCTGTTCGTGAAAGGCAGCGAACCGGGCGTGTTCACCACGGCGAATGACCTGCACCTGTCGGTATCCGCCGTGCCGGAACCGTCGACCTACGCGATGATGCTGGCCGGTCTCGGCCTGGCAGGCTTCGCAGCCCGCCGCCAGCGCAAGTCGTAAGACGCGCCACGATGGCGTGAAGCGGCGGCCGCAAGGCCGCCGTTTTTGTTCAAGGACACGTCACGCGGTCACCAGCGTCACGCCGAGACGGCTGCCGGCAACGCCGGCTTCGCGGATGCCGGAACGAATTTTTCACGCAGCATCATGAATGGCGTCTCGACGATCCGGTAGAGCGCCCAGCCGGCCGCGAGGCTGGCCAGCACGAGGATCGCAATGCCGGTGGCGCCGCCCGGGTCGATGCCCATTGGCCGCAATGCCTTGGCAAGCACCACGCACAGCTGCTTGTGCGTGAGGTAGACCGCATACGACCACACGGCCAGGCTGCCCGCGCCCGGCACCCGCACCCGGGCCAGCAGTGAGGCGGGACTCAGCGCCGCCAGCACCAGCAAGGCAAAGCCCAAGGCCAGCAGCGGGTAGCCGAACACCGTGATCGCATGGCCAAAGTGGTCATCGAGGAACAGCTTCCACGCCAGCGCGGTCATGGCGACACCGGCCGCCAGCGTCCAGTTGCCGAACGAGGTGATCCGTGCCCACAGCGGCGCATGGCATTGCCGGATCATCGCCAGCGCCACGCCAGCGAGCAATTCATCGAAGCGGCACAGCGTGGCATAGTAGACCTCGGTATAGAACGCCCCGTTGCCCCAGTGCGGCGGCCGCGCTTCCTGCCAGCCCAGCTCGCGGAACAGCATGCCGGCCGCGACACCGCAGGCCAGCGCGAACCAGCCCAGCGCCACGGCGCCACGGCAGCGCGCGATCAACAGCGCCACCACCGGCAGCACGAAATAAAACTGTTCTTCCACGCACAGCGACCATGAATGGGAAAAGCGGGTGCCCGGTACCAGCCCGAAGTTCAGCGTGAACGTGAGGTACTGCCACCACGGAGCATGGCGCGTGCCGTCGATGAAAGGCGGCCAGAAAGCATACAGCGCCAGCACCACGTAGTAATTGGGCAGCGTGCGCAACAGACGCCGCGCGGCAAAACGCCCCATCGAGAACGTGCCGGCCCGCAGGCCCGCCAGGATCTGGTTGCCGATCAGGTAGCCGGACAGGGCAAAGAACAGGTCCACGCCCGTCCAGCCGATCCGGCTGACGAAGCCGAACGTGGCCTCGTCGGTGACAAAGCTCATGTAGTGGTTGGCGAAGACAAGCACGATCGCGCAGGCGCGCAGCGTGTCCAGGCCGGGCTGGCGGGCGGAAATCGACATGGCCGGCATTGTACCGCCGGCGCCAGTCCGGGCGCTAAAATGGCGGCCACCACATTCCGAGGACCAGCATGAGCCACACACTGCACTTCCGATCCCTCCACTACGCGGGCCAGGGCGCCGGCCCCCGGCTGATCGTCACGGGTGCCGTGCATGGCAATGAAACGGCCGGCACACGCGGTATCGAACGGGTCATGGCCCAGCTGGACAGCGGCGAGCTCGCGATCGTCAATGGCAGCGTGACCTTCGTGCCTGTCGTCAATCCGCTGGCTTACCTGAAGGGCGAGCGGGCCGGGGAACGCAACCTGAACCGCAACCTGTTCCCCAAGGCCGACCCGAAGGATTTCGAAGACCGCGTCGCCAACTGGCTGTGCCCGCTGCTGGCCGCCCATGACGTGCTGCTGGACCTCCATTCCTTCCTGTCACCGGGCGAGCCGTTCGTCATGGTGGGCCCGCGCGACAACGATGGCCCGCTGGAACCTTTCCGGCATGAACGAGAGGAACGGGCGCTCGCGCGGGTGCTGGGCGTGCGCCGCTTCGTCGATGGCTGGCTGCGCACCTATGGCGCCGGCGTGCAGCGGCGCCTGCGGGACGATCGCCAGCTGGAAACCGTGCTGCGCTATGGCGTGGGTACCACCGAGTTCATGCGCAGCACGGGTGGCTATGCGCTGACGCTGGAATGTGGCCAGCACGACGATCCCCATGCACCGGACGTGGCATACCGCGCCATCCTGAACACGCTGGCGCACCTGGGCCTGGTCGACGCACCGCGCCCCGAACCACTCCCCCGCGACCGCATGGAAGTGCTGTCGATGAGCGAAGTGCACGACAAGGACCATGACGCGGACACGTTCAGCCGGCCATGGACCAGCTTCGACCGCGTGCGGCAAGGCGAAGAGATTGGCCGCCGGGCGGACGGCACGCCGGTGCTGGCCGCTGCCGATGCGGTGATGCTGTTCCCCGACAGCGCGGCCACGGCTGGCAACGAGTGGTATTACCTCGCACGCAGCAATCCTGACTTTTGAATCCCGTGTCTTGAGGGGCCTGGCCGGTTACTGCGGCGACAGGATTTTCAGGCCGAGGATGCCCGCCACGATCAGCGCAATGCAGACGAGGCGTGCCGCTTCGGACGGTTCGCCCAGCACGACGATGCCATAGATGGCGGTGCCGACCGTACCGATGCCGGTCCACACGGCGTAGGCGGTGCCGAGCGGCAGGTCGCGCAGCGCGAGGCCCAGCAGGCCCACGCTGCCGGCCATCGCCGTCAAGGTGAGCACGCTGGGGACGAGGCGGGTAAAACCGGCGGTGTACTTGAGGCCGACGGCCCAGCCGACTTCGAGCAGGCCAGCCACGAGCAGGATGATCCAGGACATGCATATCTCCACAGCTTGGCAAGGTCGTCCCCGCCGACAATGACGCCTGCCGCCCCGGCAAACCGGCGGAAAGGGGTCGTCCCCTCAGGCAGCGGCCGGAGTATATCATTGCAATATTTCATCCGCAGAACACCCCTTTTGAAGCGTCTCCTGCAAGGATTGCGGTTGTATCGTATTATTCCGATATACGTATCGGAATCAATCGATATGGTCACCGTATGACACCTTCGAAGAAAGCCGATTTGACCACATCATGACCGAACCCGACATCGACATCGACGCCATCCACAAGGCCCTGGCCAACCCGGTCCGCCGCGACATCCTCGCATGGCTGAAGGCGCCGGAAACGCATTTCGCCGATCAGCTCCATCCGCTCAGCCTGGGCGTGTGCGCCGGCAAGATCGACGAACGTTGCGGCCTGTCGCAATCGACCGTGTCGGGCCACCTGGCCATCCTGCAAAAGGCGGGCCTCGTGACGGTGACGCGCTTTGGACAGTGGAATATGTTCAAGCGCAATGAAGCGGTCATCTCGGCATTCCTCGATCACATCCACGCCGGCCTGTAGTACGGGCGGCACTCTTTACAGGAAAACGATATGACGACTCTCTTCGACCCCATCACCATTGGCGACCTGACGCTGAAAAACCGCGTCGTGATGGCCCCCCTCACCCGCGCCCGCGCCGTTGGACCGGGCCGCGTGCCGAACGCGCTGATGGCCGAATACTACGCGCAGCGCGCCGGCGCCGGGCTGATCCTGTCGGAAGCCACGTCGGTCACGCCCCAGGGTGTCGGCTATGAGAATACGCCGGGCATCTGGTCGGACGAGCAGGTGGCCGGCTGGAAGCTGGTGACCGAGGCCGTGCACGCACAAGGCGGTACGATCTTCCTGCAACTGTGGCACGTGGGCCGCATCTCCGACCCGAGCCTGCTGGATGGCACGTTGCCGGTGGCGCCGAGCCCGATCGCACCGAAGGGCAATGTCAGCCTGCTGCGCCCGGTCCGCCCGTTCGCGGTGCCGCGCGCACTGGAAACGGATGAGCTTCCGGACGTGGTTGCCGCCTTCCGCAAGGGTGCGGAAAACGCCCGGCTCGCCGGCTTCGATGGCGTGGAAATCCACGGCGCCAACGGCTACCTGCTCGATCAGTTCCTGCAGGACAGCACGAACCAGCGCACGGACGCGTACGGCGGCTCCATCGAGAACCGCGCCCGCCTGCTGCTCGAAGTGACCGATGCCGCCATCGACGTGTGGGGCGCCGACCGCGTGGGCATGCACCTCGCGCCGCGCCGCGACAACCACGACATGGGCGATTCCGACCCGGCCGGCACGTTCGGCTACGTGGCACGCGAGCTGGGCAAGCGCAAGATCGCCTTCATCTGCTCGCGCGAAGCCGTGGGCGAAGACAGCCTGGGCCCGCTGCTGAAGCGGGAGTTCGGCGGCGTCTACATCGCAAATGAAAAATTCAGTCTCGAAGCGGCACAGGCTGCGCTGGACAATGGCACCGCGGACGCGATTGCCTGGGGCAAGGATTTCATCGCCAATCCGGATCTGCCGGAACGCCTGCGCAGCGGCGCCCCGCTGAACGCGCAGCGCCCCGAGCTGTTCTATGCCCCGGGCGCCGAAGGGTATATCGACTATCCGGCGCTGGCCTGAGGCTTCGCGGGTGCCCGCTCCCTTGCCGCATGAGCCGGCGATCGGCACCTGAATCCGGCCTGGCCGGACACCGTGTTCCGCGTGAATGGATTCCATGAAACGGTGGCTTGATACGGCTGGCAGACGCTGGCCGCTTGGCTTGCCTGACGGTGTCCCGCACCGCCAGGCAAGCGCTTAGCGCGGCACGGTGTAATTCACCGGCACGAACTGGTAACCCTTGCCGCTGCTGCGCAAATGGCCCACGCCGGGGAACGGCAAGTGGGCGGCACCGATCAGGTAGCCGCCTTTCGCCGCATCGGCAAAGCCAGCCTTGCGCGAAGCCAGCGCGGCCTTGGCGTCGCTGTCGAACTCGATCGTCACCGACGGGTCGTCGAACTGGATGAATTGCGCATGAATCAGGTCGCCGATCAGCACCAGCTTTTCGCCCCGGCTTTCCACGACATAGCTCGTGTGCCCCGGCGTGTGGCCATAACTCGCCGTGGCGCGGATACCCGGCACCAGTTCCGTATTGCCTTCGAACGGCTTGAAGCGGTTCGCGCCGGCATACGCGGCCAGCGATGACTGTGCCCCCTGGAAGAAACCCTTTGCCTGTTCGGGGGCAGCATCCTGTTTCGCCTTGCTCAGCCAGAAGTCCGCGTCATGCTTGTCCGCGCGCACCACCGCGTTCGGGAACGCCGGCTTGTCGGCGCTGACCAGGCCGCCCACGTGGTCGGGGTGCAGGTGGGTGATGTAGATCTCGTCGACCTGCTCCGGCTGGTAGCCGGCCGCTTTCAGGCTTGCCAGCAGCTTGCCCAGCGTGGGGCCGAACAGGCCGCCGGCACCGGTATCGACCAGCACCAGCTTGCTGCCCGTGTTGATCAGGAATGTGTTGACCGACGTTTCGACCGGCGCCTTCAGGAAGTGCTTCGACAACGCTCCCTGCAACCTGGCGGGCTTTTCATGCAGCAGCTTGTCCATCGGCAGGTCGACGGTACCGTCGGACAGCACGGTGACCTCGAAGTCGCCAACCATCGTGCGGTAATAGCCGGGTGCCTGGCTCTTGACCATCGGCGCGGCGGCAAAGGCGGCGGCGGTACTGGCGAGCAGCGCGGCGGCCACCAGGGAACGAGTGAAATGGGTCATGGCGTAACGTTCTGATATGTTGCGGGAACGCCAGATTACCCGAAACGCCGCCATCCTGCCGGCGCCCCTGCCTTCCGGCCTGGCCGGAGGGCATCAAAAAGCCAGAGGGAGGCGCACCGACAGCGAAACGTCCGGCGTGTCACGTGTCAGCCCGGCACCCACGGTCACGTTGACGGTGCGCTTGTCGGTCAGGCGGTAGGAAAAGCCCATCAGCAAAGTGCCCAGTTGCGTGCGCACCGAACCCGGCACGTTGACACCGTTCTGCCTGGTCCGCCCCATGGCGCTGTGGTCGTAGCCCAGGCTGAGCGAAGCCTTTTCGTTCAGTGCCAGCCCGATGCCGAAATTGAAGCCGACCACGGCCCCCGGCGCCACTTCGCCCAGCGGCTCCGTTGCGCCATCGAGCACGCGGCGCGACACATTGCTGCGCTTGACATTGTGCAGGTAGCTGACGCTGCCGAAGAAAATGGCCGGATCGCTGGGGAACAGCCACGTAAGGCTCGGCTGCACGCCGTAGAACCCGGAACCGGTCGGCAACGCCAGCGGCAGGCCCGTGCCGGTGGCGTTTTCACCCACGCAGCGCCGGGTGCAATCGGTGACGACTTCGAACGGGTCGCGGCCCGTGCGCGTCTTGATCCGCAAGCCGGCCACGTAATAAGGCTTATCGATGCCGCCGTCGTTCAACTGGTGGCGCAGCGACAGTTCCACATCGCCGATGGCCCGCCCGCTCGTCTCGAACACACGTTCGACAGCCGTGCCGGTAAACAGCTCGCGGCTCACGGTCGAATCGGCGCGGTAAACGTAAGGCACGCGCACCTCGACCTCGGTGCGGTTGGTCAGGCCGCGCCGCGCCGCCAGCGCCGCCGTGAACGTGTTGCGCTTGACCTCGCGCACGTCGATCAGGCCGATCAGCAGCGCGGGAATGATCGTGTAGCCCACCAGGGCCACGCGGTTGCTGGAGGAATAGCCGAACCCGAACGATGGTTCGAGCACCGTGCCGCCGCGCGCCGTCAACACACCAGGCGCCTCGAACAGCGGCGCCACCTCGGGCGGGCGCGCGTCGCGCGCGGGTGCCTGGCCCACGGCGGCAGCCTTTGCCGCCGGAGCCGCCGGCACCACGGCCGCCGCGCCCTGCTGCGCGCCGGGCTGGGGCAATGTCGGCTGTGGCTGCGATGGCGCGGCAGGCCCGCCACCCCGCATCGTGGCCAGCAGTGCCGGATGCAGCGGGCGCCGAAGCGGGCTTGAAACCGGCGGCCCGGCGCCGTCGGTCGATGCCGTTTCCCATCCCTCCACGTGCGGTGCCGCTGCCGGCGGTGCGCCGCGCGACGCCACCAGCGCCTCGCGCAGTTGCCGCAGCAGCGCACGCTGCTCGGCCAGCTCTTGTCGCAGTTGGTGCAGCTCGGCGGTCGTGGGCCCCTCGGCCGCTGGCGCCGCGCTCGCAACTCCCGGTGCATCCTGCGCCAGCGCGCTCAACATGATCAGTGACAGGCCGGCTGAACCGGCACGCAGGGTCTGGTCGAACCGCATGCGAACTCCTCGGACTTGGTGGACGAAGCCGCTCAGCGCGGCAGGATGGCGGTGGACAGCGACTGGCGCAGGCTGTCGCCGAAATGCATATCCTTCAGGATCGACAGGCTGTTGACGGTGGCATCGATCCTGGTCTGGCTGCGGATCAACTGGTCATTGGCACTGTTCTGCAGCAGCAGGCCGGCCAGCGGTTGCGCGGCCCCTGCCAGCGCGCTGCCCTCACCCACGCGCGCCACCTGGAAGGCCGACGGGGCGGCATCCGCCGTCGACAGCTGGCCGCTGGCGACGACGTTGCCATTCAGGCTGAGCACCCGGTCGATGGACAGCGAGACCAGCAGGCCATTGCCCGTATCGAAGCCGCCCCGGGCCTCGCCCAGCACGTGCTCGCCGACGGCCACCCAGCCCGCAGGTGCCGCCGCGGCGAACGCCGGCGCCACGAGGCACGCGGCCGCCAGCATGCAGGCGCGGGGCCATGGCAAACAGCGGATCTTCATGGGTCTCTCCTTCAAAAATCGCCGGCGTCGAACTTTGGCAGCGTTACGCGCTGCAGGCTGTCGCGCTGGAGCGCATCGCCGGGCGGCAGACGCGGCGCGGCCGCCCAGTCGGATCGTTCATTGAAGCGCGCTTTGCCCGGGCGGTCATGGATCACGAACAAGAGTTGGTTCAGCCAGATCGCCTCGAACGCCGCACGCGACAATGCGCGCGTGCCACCGGACGGATCGCCGAACAGCACCCGCCCATCCCGCATGCCCTTGACCACGACGAAGTGCCGGTAGCCATGTTCGGCCACCAGCACGATCGCGGGCAGCCCCGCCTTCGCCAGGTTGTCGAGGGGTTGCTGGAATCCATCGGCCGTGAAGCCATGCGCGGCCAGGAAGCGCTTCATGTCGAGCAGCGAAAAACCTTCCTGGCGAATGCGCCGCTGGTCGCCGCCGGCAAACATCTGGGCAAAGGCCTGCTGTTCGCCGACGGGGTAGCCGTAGTGATGCGTCAGCAGCGTGGCCAGTGCCGCCGAACCGCAACTGAAGTCATATTGCTGGCGCACGGTGGACAGGTAACGGGCCTCTTTCAGGCTGGTGACCCGCATCGATACGGGACCGCCGCCGGCGATCGGCAGGTCGGCGGCGGGCACGAGCACGGGCAAGCTCAACAGAGAGCCCAGCCACAGTGATCGCAGCATCGACGACAGCATGCGAAGCCGTGGCGCAAGCGTCCAAAGCCGTGGCGCAATGGCGCGCAATGCCGTCAATCGAAACGGGTTCGATACCGGCGAAGCGATCCCCCAGCGGTAAGGCATCTCCCTGGAGAGCGGGATCACCTGGGAGAGCGGGATCGCCCGGGAAAACGACATCGCCATGGGCGGATTCGCCATCGATAGCGGGCTCCCCCTTGCGGTGCCCGTCCACCCGGCCAGCCGGCGCCGGGCTGGCATTCCCGCCGGCGCCTTCATCGGATCTGCACGTTGACGATGGTGGCGTTCTGGATCAGCACATTGGCGCCCGAATTCTGGATCACCATCGGCAATCCCGACGCGTTGCTGAACGCCCCATCGGTAATCGTGTTCGTTCCCGTGGCAACATTGATCGCGGTATTGCCACCGACCGTGCCGCTCAACGCCATTTCGCTCCATGGTGTTCCGGTGCCGCCGCGCAGTGTGTCCAGGCTGGCGTTGCCCAGTGCACCGTGCGCACCAGGTGTTTCCGGCGCTGCTTGCGCAACGGGGGGCAGGTCCCGCACCGCCCCGGGCAGGGGCAGCGGCCCCGCTTCCACGAGGAATGTTCGCGGCACGTCCTCCTCCGCAGCGGACACGCATGCCACCGCAAGGCTCGCCCACAGCAATACCGCGCCAAGCCTGCGCACGCCGCGCCACACCAGTGCCATTCCCGCCCCTCCGGCCGGGCGCGCCAGCCTCCTGCCTGTTCCGGTCATTCGATCGTGCATGGTTCCTCCATCGGTCTCGCGCAATGTCGGGCCTCGTTCCGGCCATGTGCGGAAGGCCACCGTTTCGGTGGCCTTCCGCACGCAGTTACCGCCTTAGCGGCCGACCGCCAGGTTGGCCTGCACGTTGACGCTCTGCTGCACGAGCGAACTGATGCCGCTGTTCTGGCTGATGACGGAAATGCCCGCGGCCGACTGCGCCACGCCACTCATCGCGTTGGACATGTTGAAGGTGCCGGCATTGACCGTGTTGCTGCCGCCAGCGCCACCCGTGCCACCTTCGCCGGTGCCACCCGTGGCGGCACCGGCAGTCGTGGCACCCGTGGCGCCGCCCGCCCCGCCCGTGCCCGCGCCACCGGCACCGCCCGCGCCGCCGTCACCGGCCATGGCACTGCCGTTGGTGGCGCTGCCGCCAGTCCCTGCACCACCGGTGCCGGCACCGGCCGTGGACGTGCCACCCGTTCCCGCGCCACCAGAAGCACCGGCACCCGCCGTGTTCGATGCGGCGCCACTTGCCGCGCCGGACCCGCCGGCCGCGCCGGCAGCCCCGTTACCTGCGGTGCTGCTGCCGCTGCCACCGGCCGCGCCGCTGCCGCCCATGCCGCCGGTGCCGGCCGCCCCGGCACCACCCGCCGTGCTGGCCGTGGCTCCCGCGCCGCCGCCGCCGGACGTGTTCGTGCCGCCGGCCGCGCCTGCGCCCGCCGTGTTGGTGGCGGCAGCACCGGCACCGCCGGCACCGCCCGCACCGCCACTGGCGCCCGCGCCAACGGCCGCGCCGGCACCGCCAGCCCCGGCCGTCTGCGTACCGCCGCGCGCCGTCACGGCGCCGGTCGTGCCGGCGCCACCCGCAGCGGTACCGCCGCTACCGGCGCCACCCGTGCCGCCGGCCCCGCCGCCAGCGCCGCCGGTGGCCGCCCCGGAGGTGGTACTGGCCGTCTGGTCACCCGTGCTTGGCGGCGGTTCGCCGGATGGCGTGCCGCTCGCGGTGCTGGCGGTCCCCGCCCCGCTCGTTCCCGCGCCGCCATAGCCGGCCGTGCCGGCGCCCGCGCCGCCCGGCCCGTTGCCACCGGTCGCATTGCCGGCCGTTGCCGTGCTGCCCGCATCCGCACCGCCCGATGACGCCGCGCCGCCCGCCGCGCCAGCACCACCGGCGCCGCCTGCGCCACCCAAGCCGCCCAGCCCGCCAGTGCCACCCGCACCGCCCGCCGCCGCGCCGGTGGCGCCGCCGTTACCGCCCGCGGCACCCGTCGAACTGCCGCTGGCGCCACCCGCGCCGCCGGTGGCCATGCCGGCCAGGCCGCCGGCACCGCCGGTTCCCGCGCCGCCCGCCGCACCGCTGCCGCCCGCACCGCCATAGCCGTCGGAGCTGGTGCCCCCCGCACCGCCAAGGCCACCGACGCCGCCTGCGCCGCCGGCACCCGACGTGGCACCCGTTGCCAGGCCGCCAGCGCCACCAGCGCCGCCAGTTGTTGCCCCATTGGTGGCATTGCCGCCGGTCGCCATGCCGCCCGCGCCGGCGCCACCGGTCGCATTGCCATTGGTGGCCACACCACCGATGCCGCCGGCCGCGCCCGTTGCACCGGCGCCGTTGCCGCCCGCGCCGGCCGTGGCGGCCGCATTGCCGCCCGTGGCCGCGCCGCCGGTACCGCCGGCGGCGGTACCGCCGCTGGCCGCGCCATTATTGGTGGCCACGTTGCCGATGTGGTTCACCGTATTGCCGCTGACGGTACCGGTCAGCGTGCTGACCGCGGTGGCGGTCGAAGTATTGAATGCATTGTCGAGGTTCGAGGTCGCCGTGGCGCCGTTGTTGGCCGAGGCGGCGCCGGCAGCCAGTGCGGTCGCATAGCCGGTACTGTTGTTATTGTTGTTGGCCTGGGTGTTGTCACGGTTGGAGCTGGAATCGCTGGTGCTGTTGTCGATCGTCGCCGTCGATGCATCGTTGGCATGGGCTCCCGCGCCGCTTTGCGTCACTGCCGACGTGGGGTCGGTGGTCTGGGCATAGGCGCCGCTGCAGGCTAACGCGATTGCCGTGGCAAACATGGTTTTCTTCATTCTTTCCTCGCTGAAGTAGTGGGCCGATCCGATCGATTTGCCGGTTGTCGAGCGATCCAGCCATGGCGCTGTCGCGCTATGAGCTATCAAGCTGTCGGTGGCGGGTGACCGGAATTGCGCGGGATCGCATGTGCGACGCTCGCGTCCTCGACTTATCGCAAGCTTGGTGCCATGCGCCTGTGGATGCGCTAAGCGATTGAAATCGCTGGCATTTCATCGGGCCGCTGCGGGCCCGCGACGGGCGCGGTGTCACTCGGGTGTGCCAAGCGGACGGTGCGCTGCGCCGCCGTTACCGCTGGGCTCCCCCTGCAGTGGGCAGGCGATGGGCTGTCACACCCGTGTGACAGCCACCTGTGCAGCGAACACGACCGCACTGACCAGCAAGACCACCTGGCCGCGTCAAGTGACTGGCCGTTGACGCGTATCACGGCTCGCGCTTGCGGGCTGGTGGGGCAATGCTGTGCTTGGCCATCAGGCGGTAAACCGTCATGCGCGATACGCCCAGTTCGCGTGCCACGTGCGTGATGCTCTTGCCGGCGCGCAGGCCGGCTTCGACGGCGCGATGTTCGGCCTGCATGCGCGCGCCGTGCAGGGCCAGCGCCGGCGCCGTGGCGGCATCCAGGCCGAGATCGTGCGGCATGATCAGCCGGCCTTCCGCCATCACGGCCGCGCGGCGCACGCGGTTGTGCAGTTCGCGCACATTGCCGGGCCAGTGATGCGCGCCCAGCGCCTCCAGCGCGCCACGGGAAAACCCCCGCAAATACGCGGGGCGTTCGCGGGCATGGTCGTGGAAGAACGTTTCGGCAAGCACCGTCACATCTTCGCGGCGTTCGCGCAGCGGCGGCATTTCCAGCGTCAGCACATTGAGGCGATAGAACAGGTCTTCGCGAAACGTGCCCCGGGCAACGGCGGCGTCGAGCCGCACATGGGATGCCGCGATCACGCGCACGTCCACCGGCAGCGGGCGCGTGCCCCCAGGCGATAGATCGTTTTCTCTTGCAGGAAACGCAGCAGGTTGGCCTGCATGTCCAGGGGCAGGTCGCCGATATCATCCAGGAAGACCGCGCCGCCCGCGGCTGATTCGATCAGGCCGGCACGCGCCTTGCCAGCGCCCGTAAACGCGCCCCGCTCATGGCCGAACAGCTCCGACTGCACCAGGCTGGCGGGAATCGCGCCGCAATTGATCGGCACGAACGGCCCGTGCGCACGCGCGGAGCCTTCATGCACCGCGCGCGCGGCCAGTTCCTTGCCGGTGCCGCTTTCGCCCCAGATCAGCACCGGTGCATCGGCCGCCGCCACCTTGCGCAATTGCCGGCGCAGGCGGGCGATCGCCTCGCTGTTGCCGGTAAGGCGCGACGCGTGCGGTTCGGCGGCATGATGGCAGGCCTCGCCAGCCGTCGGTATGAGGCTCGCAAGCCCGTATGCATGGCCCAGCGTCTGCCTCAGCCGCGCCGTGTCGACGGGCATTGTGTGAAAATCGAGACAGTGGTCGGCAACGAGCTTGCGGCAGACGGCGTCGCCCAGCGTCGCGGTGCTGCAGACCGCGACCCAGCGCGTGCGGAAGTGTTCGCGCAGCAGGAGGTCGAGCGAATCGACGGTCCATGGATTGCCGGGCGCCACGGCGTGTGCCTGGGTGTGCGCCTGAGCGGGCAGCCGGTCGAGCACCAACAGGCCGACCGGCACCGGGTGCGCGCTCAGCAGGGCATGTGCTTCCGCCAGGTCGCGGGCAACACGGATCGTGAAACCGGTGGCCGCAGCCTCCAGCACGGCCGAGACGGCGGCATCCGGCGCGGGGATGCAAAGCAGTTGTCGTTGTAGCATTTTGATACCATCTTTTTCTCATGGGTAAATCCAGCCCGGCCGTGGACACGGCACGAATCGCAGGCTCCAGGCAACGTCGAACCACCCGGCGGCGCCTTGCCGCGCCGGATTGGCGCAGATAGAATGCCGTCCGCGGTTTCACAAAGTGAAAATCGACACATGTCCCCGGTGTTGCCGGGTCAGCGCAGGATCGGCAATGCAAGGTCAGGAAACGTCATGAACCACCAGGGAACCAGCCAGGGAAACAGCAACGAACATCGGCTGGAGCCTGCGCATCTGCCAACATTCAGACAACGCCTGGCCTTGCGAGTTCTGCATTTGTTCGGCTGGCGGATGAAGTTCCGCCCGCTGCCTGGCCGCGCGGCATCGCGGTGGTCTACCCGCACACGTCCAATTGGGACTTCGTGATCGGACTGGTCAGCAAATGGGCCATGGGGTTGCCGTTCCGGTGGCTGGCGAAGGATTCCATGTTCCGCATCCCGGTGCTGGGCAACTGGTTCCAATGGCTGGGTGGGCAGCCTGTCGACCGCAGCGCGCCGCAGGGCATGATCCGGGCGCAGGCGGAGCGCATGCATGCCGAAAGCTGGTACTGGCTCGTGATCACGCCGGAAGGGACGCGTGGCTACCGGCCGAACTGGAAGAGCGGCTTCTACCACCTGGCGCTGGAGGCGAAGGTACCTCTCGTGCTGGTGAGCCTCGATTACTCGCGCAAGACGCTGGATTTCACGCAGCACCTCTGGCTGACTGGCGACCCAGAGCAGGACCTGGCCGCCATCCGGGCCGCCTATGACGGCCGCCACGGCAAGCATCCCGAAGACGCCGCCCCCATCGTGCTGGGCGAACGGCGCAAGGAACCTCGCGAATAATCACTTGAAAAAAATTGCCCGAAAAATGGGGGCGTAGCCGGGGTTTCAAGAAGCTTGGCTTCTTGCCGGCGCAGCGATGCTGGCTTGCCAGCCAGCATTCCTTACGTCCCCATTTTTCAGGCAATGTTTCCTGAATCGCAAACCGGGACAGCCGCTGGTCCGGGAAAATTTCCCGGGAACGAGGGACTGTCCAGGTTTTTTGCGGGTTACCGGTTGTCGGCTCAGCCGAGGGCGAGCATGCCCAGGCCGGCGGCGGCGATGGCGCCGCCGGCGAGGCGGGCCAGCGGCAGCTTGCCGAGGAAGCGGCCGGCACCCAGCAGCAGCGCGCTCATGCCGAGGTAGCCGGCGGCGCTGGTCGCGTGCGGCAACTCCAGGCCGTGGGCATTGCCGTGCAGGATGGCAAAGGTGCCCAGCAGCGCGGCGCCGGCCCACGTCGGCAGCCGCACGGCGGCGGCGACCAGCGCGCCGGTCAGCATCACCGTCAGTGCGATGCCGCTTTCCAGCCCCGGGATGTGCAGCCCGGCCATGCCAACGCCGGCACCGGCGCCCATCATCGCCACGAACACGGCCGGCAGCACGAGCGGGTGCGTTGCCGGTGCATCGCCGAAGGTGGACGGACGCCCCTGCCGGGCGCTCCAGATGCCGGCCGCAACGAGCGCGAGCAGGTGGTCGATGCCCGTGAGTGGGTGCAGCAGGCCGTCGACGAATCCCATCTCGGCATGGCCCGGGTGGGCAAGCGCCGGCAGGCTGGCAGCGAGCAGGATGGCGGTGGCGAACATTTTTTTCATTGAATCTCCTCGGATTATTTGGCGAGCGCCGGCGCCTGCCCCAGCAGGCCCTGCTCGCGGATGAATGCGATCACGGTTTCCACCCCGTCGCCGCTGCGCAGGTTGGTGAACACGAAGGGACGGTTGCCGCGCATGCGTTTCGCGTCCGCCGCCATCACGTCCAGGTTGGCGCCCACGTGCGGTGCCAGGTCGGTCTTGTTGATGATCAGCAGGTCCGATCGCGTGATGCCCGGGCCGCCCTTGCGCGGGATCTTCTCGCCGCCGGCCACGTCGATCACGTAGATCGTCAGGTCGGACAGTTCCGGGCTGAACGTGGCCGCCAGGTTGTCGCCGCCCGACTCGACGAGGATCAGTTCCAGGTCGGGGAAATCGGCCTGCATCCGCGCGATCGCTTCCAGGTTGATCGACGCATCCTCGCGGATCGCCGTGTGCGGGCAGCCGCCCGTTTCCACGCCCATCAGCCGCTCGGCCGGCAGCGCCTCCGCGCGCAGCAGGATCTCCATGTCTTCCCGCGTATAGATGTCGTTCGTGATGACGGCCATGTCGACCGAGTCGCGCATGCCCTTGCACAGCATTTCGCACAGCGCGGTCTTGCCCGAGCCGACCGGCCCGCCGATGCCCACGCGCAGCGGGTTGGATTGCACCACCATTTTTCTCTCCTAACTATTCAAGACCGGTAGACCCGGCTGTACTGCACCTCGTGCCGCATCGACAGCAGCGACAGGCCCGGTGTCCAGTTCGACAATTCATGTTCGGCCAGCGACCGGGCGCACAGCGCCGCCGCCTCGATTTCCGGCCGCAGCGCCAGCAGCAGCCGTTGCCCGGCCACCTGCCCCAGCGGCACCGACTTCACGCACACGAGCACCTGGTTCTCCACCCACGAGAACAGCAGGGCCAGCAGCGCTTCCTCGTGGGGGATGCCCAGGGCCGATACGGCGCACGCATAGGCGGCCACCAGCGGCACCTCGCCGCCCTCCTTCAGCATGGCCAGCGCGCCTTCGTCGGCGATGCCCAGTTCCTCGATCAGCCGGGCCAGCGAATACCCCATCTGCACCGTCTCGGCCCGGAACTCCGCCGTGTCGCGCGACGCGATTGCGCGCTCGGACAGTTCCGCCACGCGCAGGGCATCGCGCGCCGTGAACGCTTCCATCAGGCGCCAGCACAGCGGTGCTTCCCACAAGGCCACCACTTCGTGCAACTGCCGCGCGATCCACGCATGCGCGCTGGCGGCGTCCTTGACGATGCCCTGCTCCAGCGCCGCTTCCAGCCCTTGCGAATAGCTGTAGGCGCCGATCGGCAATTGCGGGCTGGCGAACTGCAGCAGGTGCAGCAGCTGGGCGGCGGCGATCATGACGCAGCCTCCTTCGGGTCGCCCGGCCGGTGGATCTTCTGGCGCAGCGGTATCGGCGCCAGCGGGCCCTGGCCATGGTCGTGGTGGTGATGGCCGCCGCCGTAGGCGCCGGACTCGGGCTCGAACGGCGCCTGCTCCTCGATGACGGTGGCGCCCAGCCCGCGCAGCATGTCCTTCAGCACCGCATCGGCGCGTATCCGCAGGAAGCCGTCGGCCACCTGCGCCTGCGTGTGCCGGTTCCCCAGGTGGAATGCGCAGCGCAGCAGGGCCAGCGCATCGGGCGCGGTCACGCGGTAGGTCGCCTCGGGCGCCGCCACCACGCGTACCACGCGGCCATCCTCGCCGGTCAGCAGGTCGCCATCGCGCAGCACGGTACCGCGCACGGTGAAGATGGCGACTTCCTCGCCGCTGTCGAGCGCGGCGCGCAGCCGGCATTTCTCACGCAGTTCGTAAGGCAGCACGAGCGACGCGTCGACGCGCTCGGCATGGTTCAGTTTCGTGTGCAGGGTCAGCATGGGATCGGCGATACATCAAAAGAGAAAATAGCGCTGCGCCATCGGCAGGATGTCCGCCGGTTCGCAGACCAGCAGCCGCCCGTCGGCGCGCACTTCATAGGTTTCGGGATCGACTTCCATCACCGGCGTGGCGCCGTTGTGGATCATGTCGCGCTTGCGGATGGTGCGGGTATTCTTTACCGGGATCAGCGTCTTGCTCAGTTGCAGCCGCTCGCCGATACCGGCATCGAACCCGGCCTGCGAGACGAAGGTGAACGATTTTTTCAGGCCGCCGCCAAAGGCGCCGAACATCATGCGGTAATGCACCGGCTGCGGCGTGGGGATCGACGCGTTCGGGTCGCCCATCTGCGCCGCCGCGATCATGCCGCCCTTCAGGATCATCGATGGTTTCACGCCGAAGAACGCCGGCTTCCACAGCACGATGTCGGCGATCTTGCCCACTTCCAGCGAGCCCACCACGTGCGACACGCCATGCGTGATGGCCGGGTTGATCGTGTACTTGGCGATGTAGCGCTTCACCCTGAAATTGTCGTTGCGCGAGGAATCCTCCGGCAGCGACCCGCGCTGCACCTTCATCTTGTGCGCCGTCTGCCATGTGCGCAGCACCACTTCGCCCACGCGGCCCATGGCCTGCGAGTCGGACGACATCATCGAGATCGCGCCGATGTCGTGCAGGATGTCCTCGGCGGCGATCGTCTCGCGCCGGATCCGCGATTCCGCGAACGCCACGTCCTCGGCGATGGCCGGGTCGAGGTGGTGGCACACCATCAGCATGTCGAGGTGTTCGTCCAGTGTATTGACCGTGAATGGCCGCGTGGGATTCGTCGACGACGGCAGCACGTTCGATTCGCCGACGGCGGCGATGATGTCCGGCGCGTGGCCGCCGCCGGCGCCCTCCGTGTGGAAGGTGTGGATCGTGCGATCCTTGAACGCGGCCAGCGTTTCTTCGAGGAAGCCGCCCTCGTTCAGCGTGTCGCTGTGCAGCGCCACCTGCACGTCCATCCGGTCGGCCACGGAAAGGCAATTGTCGATGGCGGCCGGCGTGCTGCCCCAGTCCTCGTGCAGCTTCATGCCGATGGCGCCCGCCTCCACCTGTTCTTCCAGCGGCCGCGGCAACGACACGTTGCCCTTGCCGAGAAAGCCCAGGTTCATCGGGAACGCGTCGGCCGCCTGCAGCATCGAATGGATGTGCCAGGGCCCCGGCGTGCACGTGGTGGCCGCCGTGCCGACGGCCGGACCGGTGCCGCCGCCCAGCATCGTCGTCACGCCGCTCATCAACGCCTCTTCGATCTGCTGCGGGCAGATGAAGTGGATGTGGCTGTCGATGCCGCCGGCCGTGACGATCATGCCTTCGCCGGCGATGATCTCGGTGGCGCCGCCGATCGCCATCGTCACGCCGGGCTGGATGTCCGGGTTGCCGGCCTTGCCGATGCCGGCGATGCGGCCGTTCTTCAGGCCGATGTCGGCCTTCACGATGCCCCAGTGGTCGATGATCACGGCATTCGTGATCACCGTATCCATCACGTCGGCATGCACGCGCTGCGACTGGCCCATGCCGTCGCGGATCACCTTGCCGCCGCCGAACTTCACTTCTTCGCCATAGATGGCGTAATCCTTCTCGATCTCGATGAACAGCTCCGTGTCCGCGAGGCGGATGCGGTCACCCGTGGTGGGCCCGTACATCTCCGCATATGCGCGGCGGGAAATAGTTGCACTTCGGGTTGCCATCTGATCTCCTTTTTTAGTTATGTTGGGTCCGGCTCGCCGTCCGGCTTGTCCTTCAGCTTGCCCATGACCTGGCCGGCAAAGCCGTAGACTTCGCGGTCGCCGGAAACCGCCACCAGTTCCACGGTGCGCTGCTGGCCCGGCTCGAAGCGCACCGCGGTGCCGGCGGCGATATTGAGCCGCTTGCCGTAAGCCTTCCAGCGCTCGAACGACAGCGCGTTGTTCGCCTCGAAGAAATGGAAATGGGAGCCGACCTGGATTGGCCGGTCGCCCACGTTGGACACGACGATCGTCACCGTTTCACGGCCATCGTTGATCGGCAGTTCGCCGTCCTCTAATCGGTATTCGCCCGGGATCATGTTTCACCTCACGGTATCGGGTTGTGGACGGTCACCAGCTTGCTGCCGTCCGGGAAAGTCGCTTCGACCTGGATGTCGGGGATCATCTCGGGGATGCCTTCCATTACCTGGTCGCGGGTCAGTATCTGTGTGCCCTCGGACATGAGCTGCGCGACGGTTTTGCCATCGCGCGCGCCTTCCATGATGGCTGCCGTGATCAGCGCCACCGCTTCGGGATAATTGAGTTTCAGGCCGCGTGCCAGGCGGCGTTCAGCCAGCAGGCCGGCGGTAAAAATAAGCAGCTTGTCTTTTTCGCGGGGGGTCAGGTCCATGGATCTCTTTCTTGGAATGCGGCGTCAGGTGCGCCAGCTGCGCAGGTCGGTGGCGGCGCGGCCCAGCATCGCCGGGCGAACGATGCGCCAGGCGGCCAGCATCAGCTCGCGCGCGGCTTCGCTGTCCTGCCCGAGCCAGCGCACGCACAGCACGTTCTTCATGTGGGTGACGCCGTAGCACGGGCCGTCGGCCAGCGCGCGCAGCGCGGCCACCGTGTCGGCGCCAATGGGCTTGCCGGCGGCCAGCAACATCGCCGACACCGTGTGCCCACCCAAGCCCAGCGGGCTGGCCAGTGAGGCCGGTGTCAGCGCCCCCTGCTCCCACCATAGCAGCCGGCCGCCACGGCGCACCGACGTGCGCTGGCCGACCCGGCCCTTGGTAAACGTTTCTCCGGACGCGCGGCGCCCGAGGCACAGGATTTCACAACCGAGATAGCTCGCGTCCGCCGCCAGCGTCACGTGGTGGTCGAGTTCGACGTGGGCGTCGTTGAAGAAGATGGTTTCCTGCGGCAGCCATTCCAGCGCGCCGCCCGCATCGACCGACAGGTGGATGCGCTGGCGCGACACGCGCCCGTTGGCGCGGTACCACTTGGCCGCGCCGGGCGACGTCAGAAGTGCATAGGTGTCGGCGTTCAGGCGGACGTCGACCGCCAGTTCGTCGCCCCCCACCACGCCGCCGGGCGGATGGACGATGATGGCGTGGCAGATGGACGGGTCTTCGGGATACAGCGGTTTTTGCACGCGCAGCGGGCCGCTGTGCTCGCGCCGCGTCAAGCGTGTGGTATCGCTATCGCGGGTAAACGCCAGCGTGAGCTGCGCCCGCCACGCGGCATGGTACGGCGGCGGGGCCAGGTCTTGCGCAAGCGGGCGTTCCGGACAATCGGGCATGGGCGTTCAATTAACGATAACCCTGTGCTAACAGCAAGTTGCGTGCCAGCATTTAGACGGCATTGCGCCGTGTCGATGCACCATGTCGGGGCGAGTGCACCGCCATGGTGCAATCTATCCGCGAATTCTCACATCGCTACCGCAAATCGACGGGTTCGCTCTCGTCCAGCGTGTAGCGCACGTTGCGCAAACCGTTCACGCGCAGCAGTTCGCGCACCGTCAGGCCGGCAGGATCGGCGCTCTGGCGATTCTGGCGGTGCTCGTTGCGGATGATTTCGCCGGCGATTTCAATATCGCGCAGGCGATAGGGCGTGTTGACGACCAGCGGTTGGTCGGCGTCGTTGTACCAGATCTGGTAAAGCGGCATGGCGGTAGTCCAGTAAGGTTGAGAAAGCAATGCTGTTGAGAACGTTTGCACCATTATGACGACAAATCGGCAATATTGCGCATAAAGATTCATTAACGAAGCAATGTTGCAACATGATGGTGCAGACCTTACTGTGGCGGCCACCAGACCGCATGGCAAGGCATCCCAGGTATGTGCAGACGATATGGCTGACCGTGCCCTCGGCCACGTGCACGGATCCCTGCCTGGCCGATGCGATATGGCTGCGGGTTAATCGAGCCGTGGTGCGGCCGAACAACCCGGCTGCTCCATCAGTTTCCCGGGCATGGTATGGTCATGCGGAAGCTTGAGCTGCAACTCCGCGCTCATGCCACTTTCGTCGATTCCTGCAATGGGCCGCGTGGGCGTGGCAGAAAAGCGCGTAACGTAAGCGTTGCCATATTGTGCGCGCGCGGTTGCCTCGAACCGTTCGCGCGCGGATTTGCTCAAATCGGTCGGCAAGCGACGGGCGATCTGCACGAGGACCAGGACGCTGCGACCATTTCTGATCGTGGGACTGAAGAGCAAACGGATGGGCTGGCCGTCGCTGGCCTTGAGCTGCGCGCTTGCAGAGCTCATCGCACAAATCGTCTTGACGGTTCCTGCAAATTCGCTCAACAACTTGCTGTCCATATCCCCCATGTCCGAGAACCTGATGCGCGCGCCCTTGGCATCCAGTCCGTATGCATGGCTGAGCCGTGGGTTGTAGTGAAACCTCATGTTGCCGGTCGGTTGCAGGTTTAACGCTGACGCCTGTGCAGCCGTCATGCCAAGGCAGGCGCCCGCAAGACACAATTTCCCGTCCACGTCGCTCGCGTCGGCCGATGCGGCGCGACCGCCGGCCGGCGTCGGCCCCAATGGCGGCGCGCCCGCTGCGGCCGGCGGCGCAACCGTTGACGCGGTTGCCGCCGCCGCCGCAGCGATGTCGCCGGCGATTTTGCAGAAATGTTCGCGGACCGCGGATGCCGGAGATTCGACACCAGGCGGATTGTTGTAGACCAGTGCCAAGGAAACACCGCCCGGCACATTGGCAAACGACAAACCCAGCGATCCAGTCCGTCCACTGGCAGTACGCTGGCTATTTTGCGCCACCACGGCAAGACTGGCGGCATCCTTTGCCGTTACGGACCAGCCATTCCTCTCCAATACCGCTTGCACGGCAGCATACGCGGCCGGCGCACTGCCGGTAGTCGTGGCGAAGCCGGTAAACGCGATGCCTTTGTCAGGGCCGGTACCGACGCTGAAATTCGACAGGCAATCAGCTGCAAATACAAGGCTTGCGTGACCGGAAAGGACAAGAGGCAGGGCGAGCCTGGTGACTCGGGCAAGAATAGGCGACATGGACCGGACCGATTATTAAATGGCAACTTTACCATGCGGTCGGCCATGCAAAATACACGCAATGTCACAACGCGGAGCATTCGATTGCAAATCAAAAGTCGGGCAAGGCGATACCAGGGGTTCCAGGTCGTCATTCCGGGAGCCGGCGCAACAATCAATACGGCCCCTTCCCGCCTTCGTCGATGAACCGGTCGATCCTGGCCTTCAGCACGGGCAGCGGCACCGAGCCCAGTTCCAGCACCGTGTCGTGGAACGCGCGGATGTCGAATTTCGCGCCCAGCGCAGCTTCGGCTTTTTTCCTTGCGTCGACGATCGCCATCTGCCCCAGGTAATACGACAGCGCCTGCCCCGGCCATGAGATATAGCGGTCCACTTCCGTTTCCACCTCGTGGCGCGACAGGGCCGTGTTGTCCATCAGGTAGCGCTGCGCCTGTTCGCGCGTCCACCCTTTAGAGTGGATGCCCGTGTCGACGACGAGCCGGGATGCCCGCCAGGCCTGATAGCTGAGCATGCCGAACACCTCGTACGGCGTTTCATAGATGCCCATTTCCGTGCCGAGCCGCTCGGAGTACAGTGCCCAGCCCTCGCCATAGGCGGAGATGTAGGCATTGCGGAACGCGGGCCGGCCACGCTGCTCCATTGCCACCGGCATCTGGAAGGCATGGCCGGGCGCCGATTCGTGCAGCGTCAGCGCGGGCAGGCTGTACAGCGCGCGCGACGGCAGGTCGTAGGTGTTGACGAGGTAGACGCCCGGGCCGCCGCGGCCCGACGTGTAGTACGGCGCCTGGTCCGGCGGCACCGGAATGATGGCGAAGCGGCTACGCGGCAAGCGGCCGAAATACTGCCCGGCCTTGCCGTCGAATTTCTTCGCGACCCAGGCGGCGCGCATCAGCAGTTCTTCCGGCGTCTTCGCATAGAAGCGCGGATCGGTGCGCAGGAAGCGCAGGAAGGCCGGCAGGTCGCCGTCGAACTTCACCTGTTGCATCACGGCCGCCATCTCCGCGCGGATCTTCGCCATTTCCGCCAGGCCGATGCGGTGAATCTCGTCGGCGTTCAGCCCCGTGGTCGTGTATTCGACGATCTTCGACTGGTAGTACGCCTTGCCGTCCGGCAAGCGCTCCGCGGCCAGGTCTTGCGTAGCGCGCGGCACATACTCGCCGCGCATGAAGCGCAGCAGTTCGGCGTGCGCCGGGATCACGTGCTCGCCGATCGCTTTTACCGCCGCGGCGCGCAGGCGGGCCTGCTCGGCGGCCGGGATCGTGGCCGGCATGTCCTTGAACGGCGCATAGAACGGCGTGGCCTCGGGCTTCGCTTCTGCCACGACGGCGATCGTCGCGTCGCGGCCGGCCAGCGTTACCTTCGGCGGCGTGAAGCCGCGCGCCAGGCCCGCGCGCATATTGGCGACCTGCTCGCGGAAATAACGCGGCACGTCATTGAGCTGGGCCACGTAGCCGGCGTAGTCGTCCTGCGTGCGGAACGGCTTGCGCGCCTCGTACGTCATGTTGAACCAGAACGAGGAATCGGCGTTCAGCGGCTTTTCGTATTCCCGGAAGCGCACGTTCGTGGCCAGCGCCGCCACCTGCGCGCGGTACACGGCAAGGTTGATGCGCTCGGCCGGCGACAGGTCCGCTTCCGGCACGCCGTCGAGCTGCCGGAGCACGTCTTCCCAGCGTTCGCGGCGCGCCGCCTGGCTGGCGGCGTCGACCTGCGGCAAGGCCGCCGCGATGCCGTCCGTTTCATCTTCCTCGTTCTCCAGCCGCTGCTGCTGGCGCCACTGCCATTCACTTTCGTAGATGGCCCGCAGGCGGGCATCGCCATCGCCGGGCGCCGCGGCGGCGAACGGCGTGGCGGCAAATGGGAGCACAAACAGGCAGGCGGCAAGCGCCGCGCCGATCTTTGTCATGGATGGTCCTTGTTATCTGTGTTCAGGTAGTCGCTGGCCATCGCCGTGCTGAGGAACAGCTTGCCGTTCAGCTGGTCCAGCAGCGTGCTGTCGCGCAGCCGGTCCATCACGGGGCCCTTCACTTCGGCCAGGTGCAGGCCGATGCCGCGTGCCCGCAGGCTGGCATTGAGTTCGGACAGCGCGAACAGGGCCGTGGTATCGATCGAGCTGACGGCCAGCATCGTCAGCACGAGGTCGCGCGTGGCGGGATGGTCGCGCAGTTCGTCCTCGATGCGTTCGTTGACGGCTTCCACGTTCCCAAAGAACAGGTTCGCGTCGATGCGCAGGATCAGCACCGCCTCGGAACGCGTGGCCGCATAGCGCTCGACGTTGCGGAAATGCTCGGTGCCGGGAATCCTTCCAAGCACGGCGATGTGCGGCCGGCTGGCGCGCCAGATCAGCGTGCCCATCGACAGCACCACCCCGACGATCACGCCCGCCTCCACGCCCAGCGCCAGCACGCCGATGCACGTGACGAGCCAGGCCAGCGCATCGCCACGGTCGTAGCGCCACGCCGTTTTCAGCGTGTCCAGTTCCAGCATGCCGAGCACGGCGACGATGATCGTTGCCGCCAGCGTCGGCAGCGGCAAGAGCGCCAGCCAGCCGGTGGGCAGTACCAGCGCCATGGCCAGCAGCACGGCGGAGATGACGCTGGCCAGCGGCGTGTTGGCGCCGGCGGCGAAATTGACGGCCGAGCGCGACAGGCTGCCCGTGACGGGGAACGCGCCGGACACCATGCTGGCCACGTTGGCCGCGCCCAGGCCGACCAGCTCGCGGTTCGACACGAGCTTCTCACCGCGCTTTTGCGCCAGCGTCTGCGCCGCGCTCATGCTCATCAGGAAGACGACGAAGCCGATCAGCAGCCCCGGCTGCAGCAGCTCGCGCCAGTGCGATGGCGACGTGGCCAGGTTCAGTTGCGGCAGCCCCGTGGGCACGGGTCCGGTCAGCCGGATACCGTGGCCGCTGCCGGCAACGCCAGCCGCGACCGCGGCCGTGGCGGCCAGCACGACGACCATCGGCGCCAGCTTCGACAGCACGTCCGCCGCCGTGGCTGGCATGCCGGTGCGTTTCAGCAGCCTTGCCAGATGGCTTCTCGCCAGCAGCAACAGCGCCAGCGATACACAGCCAAGCACCGCGCTCGGCAGGTGCGGGTGCTGCAGCGGCCCGCCCAGCAGCGGCTTGACCTGGCCCCAGGCGATGACGAGCGACGAGCCGACCGTGAACCCGCTCATCACGGGCCGCGAAAAGAAATTGGCGAGAAAGCCCAGCCGCAGCAGGCCGCACAGCAGCAGCACCGCTCCCGCCACGAGCGCCAACTGAGCCGCGAGCACGCTGTGCAGGCCGGGCGCGCCGGCGGCCAGTGGCCCGATCACCGCGCCCGTCATCAGCGACACGATGGCCATCGGCCCCACCGACTGCGTCATGCTGCTGCCGAACAGCGCATACACGAGCGGCGGCAGGATGCTGGCATACAACCCCGCCACCGGCGGCAAGCCGGCCACCAGCGCATAGGCCATCCCCTGCGGCACCAGCATCATGGCCACGACGATCCCCGCACCAATATCCCCGGGCAGCGCCGCGCGGCGGTAATGTCTGAGCCAGTCGAGCATGCTGATGAAACCTGTTATGACCTGTAAAGGCGCAAGCCTATCACGGCAGAGTTCGTGTCCACCATGGGGCCAGGCTTGAAATCGGACACGAGCCCGGCTGTCACGCCGGCGGCGCCACCAGCGTGGCGGTCACCGCTGCCAGGATTTCCTGCGACAGGGCTTCATCCGACACGGCCCGCGCCAGCACCATGGCGCCGACCATTGCGGCATAGGTGGCGATCGCATGGCGGCGGCGCTCGTCGTCGCTGCTGCCCGGCGATGCCGCCGCCAGCAGCGCGAACTGGGCCTGCGCGCGTGCGGTCACCGCATCGCGCACGGCTGGCCCGGCGCGTGAAATGTCGGCACCGAGCGCGGAGATCGCGCAGCCCTGCCCCGGATTGTCTCGATGCGCGGGCGACAAGTAGGAGCGCACTACTGCACCCAGCGCGTCGCCGGGTTGCTGCGCCATCATTGCCTGCCAGTGGTCGCCAGCTCCGTCGAGCGCACGGCTCGCCGCTTCGCCCAGCAGCGCTTCCTTCGAATCGAAATGGCCGTAGAAACCGCCATGCGTGAGGCCCGCCGCCTTCATCAGGTCCGCCACGCCGATGCCGTCGGCGCCTTTTTCGCGGAACAGCCTTGCTGCCGTGTCCACGATACGTTCCCGGTTCTGCGCCGCCTGTTCGCGCGAAACTCTCATGCTGCCTCCTGAAAAGATGCTTGACATTATACATGATGGTCGTAATATAAGCTTCTTAAATGACGAACGTCATGTAACCAGATGAACCACCGTGAAGGAATCACCATGCTTTACAAAAGCTTTGGCCGCCGCAGCGGCTTGCGCGTCTCCGAACTGGCACTGGGCACCGGCAATTTCGGCACCGGCTGGGGCTATGGCAGCGAGCGCGACGAGGCAAAGGCCGTGTTCGACCGCTACGCGGCCGCCGGCGGCAACTTCATCGACACGGCCGATGGCTACCAGGGCGGCCAGTCCGAAGCGCTGGTGGGGGACTTCATCGCCGCCGACCGCGACCATTTCGTGCTGGCCACCAAGTTCACGCTGGCCGGCCCAGGCGGCGTCGGCGGCACCGGCAACAGCCGCAAGGCGATGGTGCAATCCGTCGAGGCCAGCCTGCGGCGGCTGAAGACGGACCGCATCGACCTCTACTGGGCCCACTTCGCGGATGCCCACACGCCGGTCGAGGAAATCCTGCGCGCATTCGATGACCTGGTCAGCGCCGGCAAGATCCTGTACGCCGGGCTGTCCAACTTCCCCGCCTGGCGCATCGCCCGCGCCGACGCCATCGCCGAACTGCGCGGCTGGGCACCGCTGGCCGGCGTGCAGATGGAATACAGCCTCGCCGAACGGGGCGCGGACCGCGAACTGCTGCCGATGATCGAAGGCCTCGGCCTGGGCGGCGCACTGTGGTCGCCGCTCGGCGGCGGGCTGTTGACGGGCAAATACCGCAACAATGAACAGGGCCGGCTGCAGGGCTTCGGCGGGCGGCTCGTGCACCTGGAGGATTCCACGCGCGCCACCGCCACGCTGGACGCCGTGCTGGCCGTCGCCGCCGAGGTCGACGCGCCGCCGGCCCAGGTGGCGATCGCGTGGCTGCTGCACCGCGATGCCGCCTCGGCCACCGCGCTGGTCCCGATCCTCGGCCCGCGTACGCTGGCCCAGCTCGACGGCACCCTTGGTGCGCTGGACGTGCGGCTGTCGCCCGAACAGTTCGACCGCCTCGATCGCGCCAGCGCCATCGCCCAGGGCGCTCCGTACGACACTATCGCCCAGACCGCCGACGCCATTGCCGGCGGCAACGCGGCACTGCTGCTGCCACGCAAGGTGCCGGTCGCTTGACAAGAGCGGGGACGGACCGGATCGCCGGACCGTCCTGCTTGGAGAAACATCTGCGAAGTCGGTCCTGCGCCGCTGCTTCGCACGGGCTGGCATTGCCTCAAAACAGGGGTACGTCCCCAGTTTTTCCTGCATACAAGGCAGTCGGCAATCCGGGACGTTCCGGGTCTTGCCATTTGTGCGGAAGCGCACTGTAAGGAATGGCATGGGCGCCAATACTGTTCCCTCGATCATTGGGAGAACCGTGAAATGTCCAACTCCGAAAACAAGGCACAGAACGTAGGCAACCTGCAGCGCGAGATCCAGCAGCAGCAGGACAGCAAGGATGCCGCCAAGACGCAGGGCGGCAGCGAACAGAAGGAAGAGCAGGCCGTGCAGGCTGGCACCCATGCGTTCCCGGAAACGCCGCTGCCCGACCAGCACCTGGACAAGCCCGGCATCGAAGCAGAGATGGAACTGAAGCCGCAATTCCTGGCCCCCGGCTACAAGGGCAGCGGCAAGCTCGAAGGCATGAGCGCGATCGTCACGGGCGGCGACTCCGGCATCGGCCGGGCGGTGGCCGTGCTGTATGCGCGCGAAGGCGCCGACGTGGCGCTGGTCTACCTGCCCGACGAGCAGCAGGATGCCGAAGAAACGCGGCGCCACATCGAGGCCGAGGGCCGCCGCGCCCTGCTGATTCCCGGCGACGTGCGCGAGATGGCCTTCTGCAGCCGCGCCGTCGAGGAGACCGTGAAGGCGTTCGGCAAGCTCGATATCCTCGTCAACAACGCCGCCTTCCAGGAGCATGCCGATTCGCTCGAGGACATCACCGAAGAGCGCTTCGACCTGACGATGAAGACCAATATCTACGGCTACTTCCACATGGCGAAGGCCGCCCTGCCGCACCTGAAGAAAGGCGCGTCGATCATCAACACGGGCTCCGTCGTGGGCCTGCGCGGCTCATCCAAGCTGCTGGATTACTCGTCCACGAAAGGCGCGATCCACGCGTTCACGATGTCGCTGGCGTCGAACCTGATCGAGAAAGGCATCCGCGTCAACGCGGTGGCGCCCGGCCCCGTGTGGACGCCGCTGAACCCGGCCGACCAGACGCCCGACAAGATCAAGGAATTCGGCGCCAGCACCGACATGAAGCGCCCCGCCCAGCCGGAAGAACTGTCGCCCGCCTATGTGTTCCTGGCGTCGCCGGCCACGGCCAGCTACATCAGCGGCATCGTGCTGCCGGTCACCGGCAGCATCGGCTAGGAGGCGCCATGGCCCGCTCGCTCTGGAAAGGCGCCATCAGTTTCGGCCTGGTCCACATCCCGGTCGACTTGTACTCGGCCGTGAAGCAGAACGAGCTGGACCTGACCATGCTCGACAAGCGCGACTTCTCGCCCATCGGCTTCAAGCGCTACAACAAGGGCAACGGCAAGGAAGTCGCGTGGGACAACATCATCAAGGGCTATGAGTACACGTCCGGCGAATACGTGGTGTTGTCCGATGAAGACCTGAAGCGGGCCAACGTGAAGGCCACGCAGACGATCGATATCATCTCCTTCGTCAACGCCGAGGACGTGCCGCTGACCTACTACGAAACGCCGTACTATCTCGCGCCGGGCCGCGGCGGCGCCAAGGTGTATGCGCTGCTGCGCGAAACGCTGCGCCGCGCCGGCCGCATCGGCATCGCCACGGTGGTGATCCGCACGAAGCAGCACCTGTGCGCGCTAGTGGCCAGCGAAGACGGCATCATCATGAACACGTTGCGCTACGCGGACGAGATCCGCGATACCGAAGGCCTGGACCTGCCCGCCAAGGGTCTGAAGGGGGCCGGCATCTCGGACAAGGAACTCAAGATGGCGTTGTCGCTCGTGGAGGGCATGGCCGAAGACTGGGACCCGAGCCTGTACCACGACACGTACAAGGAAGACGTGCTGGCGCTGGTCGAGAAGAAAGTGAAGGCCGGGCAGACGAAATCGATCACGATGCCCTCGAAGGAAACCGAGGCGAAGCCGGCGTCCAATGTCATCGACCTGGTGGCGCTGCTCCAGCAATCGCTGGGCAACCGGCCGGGCAAAGGCAAGAAGGCGGCGGCGGACGAGGACGACGACACGGTCGACGATGCCGGCGACGAGGAGGATGCACCGGCGCCGAAGAAGAAGGCGGCACCGCGCTCCGGTGCCCGCGGCTCGGCACGCGCGGCACCGGAGACGGGGGCGGCCAAGGCTGCCGCGTCGAAGCCGGCGGCAGCGAAGAAGACCGCGGCGAAACCCGCAACCGCCACGCGCAAGAAGGCGGCCTGACGGCGCAGGCCAGGAAGCGGCTGAAAGCGGGCCCGCCCTTCAGCGCTGGAACACGTAGGTGAGGCCGACCGTCGCGAACCGGCGGCGGCCATCGCAATCGTGCAGTTCGCCATAGCCGGCGTCGAGATCCAGCACGTCCTGCACCACCGTCCAGCGTGCGCCCGCCTGCCAGCCGCGGCTCGCGCCCCGCTCGCCGAATACTTCGAACGTAAGACCCCCGCGCCCGCGCGTGGTTTCCAGGGCCGCGGCCCAGATGCCTGCACGCTGGTGCGACATACCGTGGCGGATCGCGCCGGCATTCACGTGCGCGGTCGCCCAAGACGCTAGCGGCACGCTGGCGATCAGGTTCACGGTCTGGTCGCGCGATGTGTCCGGGCCGGCGATGCGCTGTTCCGAGACCGCGGCGCCCACGCCGAAGCCGTCTTCCGACAGGGGGCGCAATACCGTCTTTGCACCGATCACGATGGCGCGGTGGAATTCCCCACCGCTGCGGACATTGCCCGCGCCGATCCCGACCTCCCAGTGCTGCGCCACGTTGCACGCGGGCGCCAGCCAGCGCTGGCCCGGGCCCCGGCTGGCCGATGCCTCGACCTGGCAATCGCCGGGCGCGAGTACCGAAGCATCGTCGGTGACGAGCGGCCGGCCCGCCTGGGCGGCTATCGGCAGCAAGAGGAGGGACATGGCAGCGCACAGCCGCGCGAATCGCATACGGGTCGGTTCAGGCATCGGATCAACAATGGTAGTCGGGACAGCGACCGGGCGGTCGCGCGATTCGGGCGGGGGTCGGGGCCGAAGGATTGCACGGTAATAGTGCTATGCGGCAATATTAACACCGGCATCCCGCTCGTGCACCTCTTGAAGATTTCTCTGTAGCAATCACGCTACATGCCATTTCCTGCCTGAAATCCAGGCGTGCAAAGATAATTCCGTAAAATCAAATACTTAATGAACGGACATGGCGCCGATGCACAAGCTTATCCACAGTTTTTGTTAACAACTCCTTGCCTGGGTCAGTGCGCTGCAAAAGCAGCCACGGCTGTCACAACCGTGGGCGCCCCGCCGTCTAAGGCTGGAAGGCTGCGCACGGTGCGCCGCCCGCCATCGATTCCATTGATAAGGAAACCACCATGTCCCAGGCACGCATTCCCCTGTTCTCCCTCGCGCCGAAAAGCCTGCAGGCGATGATCGCGCTGTCGCAGGCCGCCAAGGCCAGTTCGCTGGGCGAGCGCATCGTCGAACTCGTCAATTTACGTGTCTCGCAGGTCAACGGCTGCGGCCTTTGCGTGGACATGCACTGGCGCGACCTGGTCCGCCAGGGCGCCGATCCGCGCCACCTGAACACGGTGGCCGCATGGCGCGAATCGCCTTTCTTCGATGCGCGCGAGCGGGCCGCGCTGCGCTGGGCCGACGCGCTCAATGCCCTGCCGCAGCGCGACGACACCGATGCCGCCTACGGCGAGTTGCGCGAGCATTTCAATGAAACGCAGATTGCCGAACTGGGTTATGCGATCGCCGTGATCCGCGGTTGGAACGTGATCAACCTGTCGCTTCGCAACCCGATCCCGGTCAACCCGCCGCCGGGCATGTAAGGCTGCCGCTGCCGCCCTTGCCGGCGGCGCCCCGCGCCGCTACAGTACCGGCCATGATGCAATCCGACACCGCAGCCCTGGACGATGCCGTGAGCGCGCTGGCGATGACCGGCGACCTCGCGATGGGCCAGCCGGCCGGCCATTCGGCACGCGTGGCGGTGCTGGCGGCACGTGTGGCCGCCGCCGATGACGCCGGCCCCGATGGCGTGGCGGCGGCGCGGCTGGTCGCGCGGTTGCGCTGGTGCGGCGCCACGGCCAGTGCGGGTGGGTTCGCCCGGCTGCTGGGCGACGACGTGGCGGGACGCGCCGCGATGCTGGCGCGCACCCTGCCGCGCCCTCACCCGCTGACGTTCGCAAGTGTCGCACCGTTGGCACGGGCGCAATGCGAGGTGGCCACCTGCATTGCACGGATGCTCGGTCTTTCCTCCACCGTCGAGGAAGGCTTGCGGCACGCCTTCGAGCATGCCGATGGCGGCGGCCTGCCGGCGCAACTGGCCGGCGATAGCGTTCCGCCCGTCGTTTTCCATGTGGCGCTGGCCGGCGACCTGGAAGTGCTGTCGCGCGCCCATGGCCTCGACGAGGCGGTGCGGCGCATCGGCCGCCTCGCCGGCCGCAAGTACCCGGCCGACCTCGCGCGGCGCATGCTGCCACAGGCGCGCGAGTGGCTTGATGCGCCGCACGATGCCGCACCGCTTCTTGCCGGAAAGGCGAGCCTGGCACTGGTGGCCGACGTGCTGGAACTGAAGCTGCCCTGGCTGGCCGGTCATGCGCGCCGCGTGGCCGCCCTGGCGCGCGACGCGGCAACGCTGGCCGGCCTGCCACTGGAGCAGGCGCGGTTGCTGGAACGTGCCGCCCTGGTCCACGGCCTGGGCCGCGCAGCCATTCCGAATCCCGTCTGGGAGCGCAATGGCCGCCTCCAGGCGCCTGACTGGCACGCCGTGCGCCGCGCGCCGTATTGGACGTCGCAACTGACAAGCCACGCGCCGGCACTTGCCGATGCGGCGCACCTTGCCGCGCATGCGTATGAACGCCTCGACGGCAGCGGCTATTTCCGCCGCCTGCCCGCCGAAGCGCTGGACCCGGCACACCGCCTGCTCGCCGCCGCCACGGCCTGGGCGGCCTTGCGTGCGCCGCGGCCGTGGCGCGCCCCCTATGACCCGGCCGCCGCCACCGCCCTGCTGGCAGCACAGGCGGGCCGCTTCGACCGGCGTGCCGTGGAAGCCGTGACCGCGGCCGCGCGGGCCAGCCGCCCTGCCGCGCCACGCGACGGCGGACCGCTGACGGACCGCGAGCTCGAGGTGCTGCGTCAGGTCGGGCGTGGTGCCCACCCATGGGAAGCGGCGCGCGCCTTGCGCATCAGCACCGGTGCCGTGCGCACGCACGTCGACAGCATTCTCGGCAAGCTGGAATGCGCTACGCGACCGGCGGCCATGCTGAAAGCGCTGGCGCTGGGCCTCATCTGAGGCTGCCCCTGGGCCGCGGCGGTATCACGCGGCCCCGTACGGCGTTTTTATTGGATGCGCCTCTGGAATTTCACCGACACCGTGGCTGAGTCCTTAAAATAGTGTTTTTGACAAGGAGACCCGATGGATACCGTATTCCAGGCGCTGCATCGCCAGCCGCAACCGCTGATCCTGACGAACGCCTGGGACGCCGGCAGCGCGCGGCTCATCGCCAGCCTGGGCGCACAGGCGATCGCCACCACCAGCGCCGGCGTGGCCTGGTCGCTGGGTTACCGCGATGGCGACCAGTTGCCGCTGGACGAACACGTGGCCTGCGCGCGGCGCATCCGCCGCGTGATCGACGTGCCGCTCAGCGTGGACATCGAGAGCGGCTATTCGGACGATCCCGCCGCGGTGGGCACGGCGGTGGCGCGCTTCATCGATGCGGGCGCGGTCGGCATCAATCTGCAGGACGGCTCGGCGCCGCCGGAATTGCTGTGCCGGAAAGTGGAGGCGGCGCGCGCCGCGGCGGCGCGGGCCGGCGTGAACCTGTACATCAATATCCGCTGCGACGTGTTCGCGCGCCAGCTCGTGCCGGCCGATGCGCTTGTCGAGGAAACGCTGCGGCGCGCCCGCTGGTACCGGGAGGCCGGGGCGGACGGGCTGTTCCCGCTGGCCGTAACCGACATGACGCAGATCGCGGCACTGGCCGCCGGCACCGACCTGTTGCTGAACGTGATTGCCTGGCCCGGGCTGGCGCCGGTCGCCGAACTGGCCGCGCTGGGCGTGCGGCGCGTGAGCACCGGCTCCTGGCTGCCGCAAACGCTGTGGGCGCACGCCTCCCGCGTGGCGGGAGATTTCCTGGCGCATGGCCGGTCAGGCGCGATGGTCGATGAAGCGCAGCCCTACGGCGACATCAACGGCCTGCTGCCGGCACCCGATCACGCGGGCTTGTAACCCATCTGCTTCATCGCCTTCGTGATGCTGGCGGCGCTCTTCGCATAATCGGCCCACGGCGTGTTGCCGTGGTCTAGCCGGGTATGCGCGGTGGCCACGGTCCAATGGTCGCCGCCTTTCAGGTGTTCCAGCTCGCTCCAGGCCACGGGTACCGAAATGCCCATGCCGGGCCGTGCGCGCGCCGACCAGGCGGCCGCCGTGGTGGCGCCGCGGCCATTGCGCAGGTAATCGATGAAGATCTTGCCGACACGGTTCTTCGGGCCGCTCTTGAAGGCAAAGCGGTCCGGCAGCGTGCGCGCCATGTGCTCGACGATGAAGCTGGAAAATCCTTTCACGACGTCCCAGCCGTGCTGCGGCTTCAGGGGCACCACCACGTGCAGGCCCTTGCCGCCGCTCGTCTTCAGGAATGCCGGCAAGCCCAGTTGCTCGAGGAAGGCGCGCATCAGCTGCGCCGCTTCCTGGATCTGTTGCCATGACACGCCCTGCCCCGGGTCGAGGTCGAACACCATGCGGTTCGGCTTGTCGTAGTTTTTCGCGAACGCATTCTGCGTGTGGAACTCGACCACGTTCCACTGCGCGCACGACAGCAGGCCCTGCACGTTGGGCACCTCGAGCATGGTCGGGTGCTCCGGGTCGAGCTCCTGCGGCAGCTGCTTCACGCCGGGCAGCTTGCCGACCTCCGAATGCTTCTGGAAGAACAGCTCGCCGCCGACGCCGGCCGGCGCCCGCACCAGCGCCAGCGGCCGGCCCTTCAGGTGTTCGAGCATCAGTCCGGACACGAGCGCGTAGTAGCGCACGAGGTCGATCTTCGTCATGCCGCTGACCGGGTCGATGCACCGGTCGGGGTTGGTGACCTTCAACGTCGTCGGCAGCTTGCTGTCTACGTCGGAATCGGCCAGGGGATCGGCCTTCGCTGCCTTGGTGGCGTTGGTGGCCTTGGTGGCCGTCGTCGAACGCTTGCCGCTCTTCAATTCGGATTGGGGTTGCATGACATCCTCCACATGGGTAGCCTGCTCGCGGCGGATGCTCGCCGCCTTCTTGTCGGTGCGCAGGCCATGGAATACGGAATGGCGGATCGAGCCGCTGCCCGTCCACTCGCCGAACGTGACTTCGGCCACGAGCGTGGGCTTGACCCAATGCGCTTTCTTCTCGATCGCCTTGGTGGGCGCGAAGGGGTTCGTGTCGCTGGCCACCTTCTTCAGTTTGGCGATGATGTCGCGCAGCGATGTGTCGTTGAAGCCGGCGCCCACGTTGCCGGCGTAGTGCAAGGTGCCTTCGTCGTCGTAGTACCCCAGCAGCAGCGAACCGATGCCCACGCGGGAACCCTTTGGATCCGTGTAGCCGCCGATGACGAATTCCTGGCGC